>NZ_BOQB01000013.1 GCF_018332475.1 Bacillus sanguinis
GCAATTGATGACAACGTAGCTAACTCAATCGTTTCCCAGCTTTTATTCTTGGAATCTCAAGATCCAGAAAAAGATATTCACATCTACATCAACAGCCCTGGTGGTTCTATCACAGCAGGTATGGCAATTTACGATACAATGCAGTTTATTAAACCGCAAGTATCAACAATCTGTATCGGTATGGCGGCATCTATGGGTGCATTCTTACTAGCAGCAGGTGAAAAAGGAAAACGTTTCGCACTTCCAAACAGTGAAGTAATGATTCACCAACCACTTGGCGGAGCACAAGGTCAAGCGACTGAAATCGAAATCGCTGCAAAACGTATCCTATTCTTACGTGAAAAACTAAACCAAATTCTTGCTGACCGCACAGGTCAACCACTTGAAGTACTACAACGCGACACAGACCGCGACAACTTCATGACAGCAGAAAAAGCTTTAGAATACGGTTTAATCGATAAGATCTTTACAAATCGTTAATAACTAAAAGCGGAAGCGGCTCGTTTAGAATCGCAGGGCGATGGAGCCCCTGATTCCGAGGCGCTTTTTGCCTCGAATGAAGGGGCGAAGCGACCGGAGATTCTAGCCGCTGGAGCTAGATATAACTAAAAGCGGAAGCGGCTCGTTTAGAATCACAGGGCGATGGAGCCCCTGATTCCGAGGCGCTTTTTGCCTCGAATGTAAAAGCGAAACAACCGGAGATTCTAGCCGCTGAAGCTGGATAGATTTAAAGCGGAAGCGCCCTATTATAGGGCGCTTTTTTTATATCTAGGTCTTCGCACACGCATACCCCACCTAGTATCCAACTAAATATATCGACTTACCGACAATCCTCGACAAGCACGTACCGTCTACATCCCCACCGACAATCATCAACAAATAAAAAAACTATCGCACATGCGCGATAGTTTTTTACTGTACATATGCAGCTAACGCTTCTAAAGCTTCTTCTGCATCTGAACCTTCCGTTGTAATTGTTATCATGCTACCAGTTCCGATTGCTAAGCTCATAATCCCCATTATGCTCTTTGCATTCACTGTCTTTCCATCTTTCTCGATGAAGATATCCGCATGAAAGCGATTTGCCTCTTGTACAAACAACGCAGCCGGACGTGCTTGTAAACCGTTTTTTAATGAAACCTGAACTCTTTTTTGAACCACAGCTCCATTTCCCCTTTAACCTCTTATTTTTTTGCTACCGTTTCCCCCGCGCGTAATTTCTCTGCAATCTCATCGATTTTACGCAAACGATGATTAATACCCGATTTACTAATTTTCCCCCCGGATACCATCTCACCTAATTCTTTCAATGTTACATCTTGATAATCTCTTCGTAGTTGTGCAATTTCTCGTAGTTTATCTGGCAATATATCAAGACCGACCGTCTCATCAATATAGCGGATATTTTCAATCTGCCTTAGCGCTGCACCAATTGTTTTATTTAAATTAGCTGTTTCGCAGTTCACTAAACGATTTACTGAATTACGCATATCACGTACGATTCGAATGTCTTCAAATCTTAAAAGTGCATTATGAGCACCTATAATATTTAAAAACTCTGTAATTTTTTCTGCTTCTTTCAAATACGTAATGTACCCTTTTCTTCTTTCCAACGTCTTACTATTTAAATCAAATCCGTTCATCAGTTCACATATAGCATCATTATGTTCCTTATATAACGAAAAGATCTCTAAATGATAAGATGATGTTTCTGGGTTATTTACCGAACCACCTGCTAAAAATGCACCGCGTAAATACGATCGTTTACAACATTTCTTCTCAATCAATTCTTGTGATATATTTCGAATAAATGAAAAGTCGTCTCGAACAATATGAAGATCAGCTAATATTTCGCGAGACTTCTCAACAAGTCGCACAATATATACATTATTTTTCTTCAATCGCATTTTTTTACGAACAAGTAATTCTACCGTCACGTCATATCCTTTTTTCAAAAGCGTATAAATCCTTCTTGCAATTGCCGCATTCTCCGTTTGAATATCGATAGATAGACGACGATTTGAAAAAGAAAGCGAGCCGTTCATTCGAAGTAACGCTGATAATTCTGCTTTCTCACAGCATTCCTTCATCTCAAGATTCGTCAACTCTTTCTTTGTTTCTGATGCAAATGACACAGTCAACACCTCCTTATACGATTATTGTGGAACAAAAATCTTGTCCTATATGAAATGATGAGCGTTACCCCAAACGAGGCAACGCACATCTACAACAGTGAATATAAAATTGAAGCTAGCTTTAATGTATCGTGCCTTACAACACGATCATCATACTTCGCTAATTGATCTTGAATGACATCAATATTGTTTTCAGTAAAACGCTCTTCATCTACTACAACTGGTGCCGACATTTCTTCCTCATATAACTGACGTAATTCACAAGGAATATCACGGTTATTTACAATTGCAGTATCGATAAATGGCTTACCTAAATGATCATGTAACGCCTGCACATGGTCAAACGCAGTATATCCCATCGTTTCACCAGCTTGTGTCATAACATTACACACATATACCTTCTTCGCTTTTGCAGCAAGAACAGCGTCCCCAATTTTGTTAACAACTAAATTCGGTAATATACTCGTATACAAACTTCCTGGACCGAAAACAAGTAAATCAGCTCGCTTAATCTCAGCCAACGTTTCATGTAACGGCTCTACATCTTCTGGAGTTAAAAAGACACGGTTAATCTTCTTTCCGTAATACGGAATCTTTGATTCACCTGTTACAATTTCTCCATCTTCTAGTTCCGCATGAAGTACCGCGCTTTGGTTCGCTGCTGGTAACACACGTCCTCTGACGTTTAATACTTTACTCGTTTCCGTAATCGCGTGGAAAAAGTCTCCTGTAATCGAGGTCATACCCGCCAATAATAAATTTCCTAACGCATGACCTTTCAGCCCATCTCCTGTTGTGAAACGATGCTGAAATAAAGCTTCCACCAGCGGCTCTACATCTGATAACGCAACAAGTACGTTACGAATGTCACCTGGGGGTGGAATTTCTAGCTCATCACGTAATCTACCTGAACTACCACCATCATCAGCGATTGTAACAACTGCTGTAATATCAACCGGATATTGTTTTAATCCTCGCAATAAAACAGATAGTCCAGTGCCGCCTCCCATGATAACAATTTTAGGCTTTCTCTCTTTTTTCATCCCTTAATGGCCCTTTCTCTTCTCCACATCACGATGAGATACATGAACGCTATACTCTGGTTTCAAATGTTTCCCAAGGTATTCTGTAAGCGTAACAGAACGATGCTGTCCACCTGTACATCCAATTGCAATTACAAGTTGACTCTTGCCTTCTCTTTTATAATGAGGCAGCATGAAAGTAATAAGATCCGTCAATTTCTCTAAAAACTTATGTGTCTCATTAAATTTCAGCACATACGATGAAACTTCCTCATCTAGTCCTGTTAACGGCTTCATATGTGGAATGTAATATGGATTTGGTAAAAAACGAACATCAAATACTAAATCTGCATCAATTGGAATACCGTACTTAAATCCAAATGACATAACATTTACACGAAATGCTTGCTCGGTTTCAGTTGAAAACAGATGAACAATTTTTTCACGCAATTCTTTCGGTTTTAAATCTGATGTATCAAGCACAATATTCGCTCGCGCCTTCATATCAGTTAATAAGCTACGCTCCATTTCGATTCCCTTTAACGGCAAACCAGTTGGTGCAAGTGGATGCGAACGTCTCGTTTCTTTATAACGAGTTACAAGCGTGCCATCTTTCGCATCTAAGAATAAAATATGAGGAATAATCCATGTACGTTCTGATAAATCATCAAGTGCTCCCCATAAATGTTCGAAAAACTCTCGGCCACGTAAATCCACGCCAAGTGCTACTTTATTCATTTTTCCTTTTGAATCTGCCATAAGCTCAATAAACTTTGGCAATAACATCGGTGGTAAATTATCAACACAGAAATATCCTAAATCTTCAAAACTTTGTAAAGCTACTGTCTTTCCAGCTCCAGACATTCCTGTAATAATTACCATTTTTATATCATTATTCTCTGTCATCGTATCCTCTCCTTGACGGTTTAACTCGGATCTAATCGATATGAAAGCAACTCAAAATCTGGGGTATATACAAATGTACCGTAGATTATGCCATTTCCTTTAATTAAATAATCAATAATGTGATAATCTCCTGGTGCCATTGCTAGATCATCAATTTTATCAAATGTATGCCAACCAATGATGCCTTCTTCGCTCTCTAGTTTGTTTTCTCCTGCAAAATCTGTCGCTAAGAAGGAGAACATCATCCATTCAGAAACAACTTTATCACCTTCTTGGATGACAAAGGTGAAGACCCCCTTTAACGCTGGGTTCTTTAAATAAATACCTGTTTCTTCACGATACTCGCGAACAACGGAATCTCTTACAGTCTCACCACGCTCCATTTTCCCGCCTGGTGCAACCCACCAATTTCGGCGAGGTTTTTGGAGTAAGAGTACTTCATTATCTCTAATTAACACACAGTTTGTCACTCTTTGCATGTTTCTTCACCTCAGCTACTTGCAGTAAAATTCTCACTGCATACTCATTTCATTATACTATCAAAAACAGTTTGCTACAACGAAGGAGCCAGTCCTCTTTCGCTAAGCATATGCTACTCAACAATTTTAAAAAAGCTTTCTAGAACAAGCAATGTAAATGCTTAGATTTTCAATGAATAGCATGAAAAATCCCCTTAACGATTTTTATCGCCAAGGGGATTAAAGCCCTTATTTCTTACCGAAATAAGTAACAATCGCAAATCCTAAAATAAAGGTAATAATTGAACTTATAATTGAAAATCCTCCAGTTGGAATACCTGGGAATACAATTACAATCGAACCGATAACAAGTCCAATAATTGCCGCAAATGTCATACTTTTATAACGATCTAATAAGAAACTAATTCCTTTACTACTCACAACAAACCCTACCATAACACCAGCACCGATAACTACGATTAGAGGTAAGTTCAGTGTAGTTAAAGCATTAATTGCTGTCGGATACACACCAATAATTAATAGAATAAATGATCCGCTAATTCCAGGAAGCAACATAGCCATACTAGCCATCCATCCTGCGAAAAATAAACCAATTGCATTTAAAATTGTTAACGTCGTAATTGGATCTGCTGCCTTATCTGGTTTAAAGAAAGCTGTGATTGCAACAAGAATTGCTGCAACGATTAATAAAACAATGTGCTTACCTTTAAACGAAGACTTTGCATCAGCTTCTCTCATTAACATCGGTAATATACTAATAATTAAACCGAGGAAGAAAAATTGAGTCGGTTCATAATGATTTGCAAGTAAATATTTAATAACGTGGCTTAACGTTAAAAACGCTGCTGCCACACCAGCTGCAAGGGGAATTAAAAATCCTAGATGTTTTTTCCATTCACGACTAAAGAATCCACTAATTGCCGCAAGTAATTGTTCATAAATCCCTAACACAACAGCGATTGTACCGCCGCTCACACCAGGAATTAAATCACTAACGCCCATACAAAATCCACGATATATATTACGCCATTCCATACTGAATAAATTCCTCATTTCTTATAGTGATTTTTTCCGTAAAGTCTAGTATATCAATAAGAAAGCTTATAATCCTAATATTTTTTGACAAAACTTTGACATTTTCACAAAAAAAAGAAGAAAGCGACTATCTGTAGCTTTCTTCTCAAAAGGTATGTTATCCCTTATTTTTCTGATACAGTTTTTAATTCTTCTAATAATTCTTCTACGTAATGTTGTGCACTTTGTGCTGCGATACTACCATCGCCTGTTGCAGTTACAATTTGACGTAGCATTTTTTCACGAACATCACCAGCTGCGAAAATACCTGGAACTTTCGTTTCCATACGCTCGTTTGTTTCAAGGTAACCATTTTCATTTGTAATACCTAGTTCAACAAATGGTTTTGATAATGGTAACATACCGATGTATACGAATACGCCGTCAGTTTTGACTTCTTTCTCTTCTCCACTGTTTACGTCTACAAGTGTTACACTTCCTACTTTACCATTTGCATCGTTAATTTCTTTAATAGTGTGATTCCAAATGAAGTCTACTTTCTCGTTTTGGAAAGCGCGATCTTGTAAAATTTTCTGTGCACGAAGCGTGTCACGACGGTGAACGATTGTTACCTTTGATGCGAAGCGTGTTAAGAACACACCCTCTTCAACAGCAGAATCTCCGCCGCCAATAACTACAAGTTCTTTTCCTTTAAAGAATGCTCCGTCACATACTGCACAATATGATACACCACGGCCGCCAAGTTCAGCTTCGCCTGGCACACCAATTTTTTTATATTCTGCACCGCTTGCAACGATAATTGCACGTGCTTTATATTCTTTTTTACCAGCAATAATTGTTTTGTATTCTTTACCATCGATGATTTCTTTCACATCACCGTATGCATATTCAGCACCAAATTTCTTCGCATGCTCGAACATTTTATTTGATAAGTCGGGTCCTAAAATAGACTCATAACCTGGGTAGTTTTCTACATCTTCCGTGTTTGCCATTTGGCCACCTGGGATACCACGCTCAAGCATTAATGTGCTTAAATTCGCACGAGATGTATATACTGCAGCTGTCATACCAGCTGGTCCTGCACCAATAATAATGACATCATAAATTTTTTCTTCTGACACACCATTCACTCCTATTCATTCCTACACAATTAAGTTACCCTCATTATACTGTTAGCATCATTTTTTTCCCAATGATTTGCTTATCTTATGTGTGCGTACGTTTCACAGCCTGCACATACTTTCGAACAGTCGCTACAGATACATTATATACATCTCCGAGCTCCGACTGTGTCATCTTATTTCCTTGTTCACTGCGTACGATATATTCAATCGCCGCTGACCAGCCGTATACATTTGTAAAAGCTGCCCCAGATGTATATAAACGGATGAACGTACAAAACCAAAATTGTAAACACTCTTCGATTAATTCATCATCTTTTTTCGTATAATTGTATAAGGCATCCGCGATTCGCGCACACTGTTCAAACTGTTGTAACTCAGCTGGAATGCTCTTATGGCTATTCAGTAAAAAGAAATACTTTGCAAGTTGCGATACGATTGGAACACCGTTCTTCGCCTGCGTTACATCAAAGAAGAATCCCACCTTCTCTGGCGTGGACAATTCATTCATTAAATATAAAGCTAGCATTTGTTCCTCTAGCGTTCCACTTTGCTGAAACGATTTTCGTAATTCCTCAAATAACACGTTTTGTCCTTCATCCGCTAAATTCAGCGCATTCCACGGTTCTTTTCCCTTTTTATCAGGGTGCAATTCTACAACATGTTGCCACATTTTTTCAGCTACTTGCTGATCTTTCACCATATAAGCAGAATATGCAAACCAATAATAAAAACTAACGTCTCCCTCGTATCCTTGACGCTTTAATACTTTAAACCATTTATATGCATGCTCGAAATGACCAATTGTTGCAAGTGTCGTTCCAAGTTTTAAACGATGTTCGAATGAAATTGGATATACTGCAACTAACTGCGCAGCTAACGCTTCTACTTGTTTATGCTCTCCAATTGAATATAGGAAAATAAGCGTATTACAAAGCGCATGGATATTACCAGGATTTTTCTCTAAAATCATTTCCGTTAACTTCAGCGCCTTATCTACATTACCAGATTGAAAATGTGCAATGGCTAAATTATTATGACCCGACCAAAATTCCGGATAATCTTTCGTAACAATTTCTAATGTAGCAATTGCTTCTTCCAATTGTCCGTTACGAATATAACGATTTGCTTCTTCCTGCATAACAATTAAATCATCTTCATCCTCAATCTCTTCCGCACCCATCGCTTCTTCTTCCATAATTTCAAGTAATTCCAATGTATCTTCTACGAATTCCTTCTCTTCTGCAACTTCTAAATAACGCTCCGCATACTTCTTCGCCTGCTGAAATAGTCCCATATATGCATAATTATTTGCAATAAAATAATAACACTGTTCAAGTTCTGGATTAGATCTAACAAGCTTAAAGAAGGTTTGATTCGACTCTTGATATTCACCAGCCTCAGATAATACTGTTGCTAATTGACATAAAATAAACGGCTCCTTCTCACTTTGTGCCGCTCTTCGAAAATATTTAATTGCATCTTGCAATTTCTGCCCTTTGTAAGCCCTCATCCCTTTTTTATAAAAGAAGTCCGCTAATTGATTAAAAGAGATAACTTGTCCGTTCTCCTTATATATTCCTTGATTTTTCCCCATATATCCTCCAGTTTTTTGTTTTCTTCGTTCACACATTCTTCTATCTATAAGTATAAACGATTCCGTAAAAAACAAAACAGTATATTATACTCAATTATTTCCTTTTTATTCATTAAAAAAGAAGAGAAATGTTACATTTTTAGTATCAAACTTCTTTAGCATCCATTTCTTCTTTCGTATAAATAACACGCATTGGATTTCCACCCACGAAAGCACCACTTGGGACATCCCTATGAACAAGTGTGCCAGCTGAAACAATCGCGCCATCTCCAATTTTCACACCTGGTAATATCGTTGTATTCGCTCCAATCATCACTTCATTTCCTATGACAATCTCTCCAAGTCGATATTCGCGAATTAAATATTCATGTGCTAAAAGCGTTGTATTATAGCCGATAATCGAATTCTCTCCCACAGTTATCTTTTCTGGGAACATAATGTCCGGCATTACCATAAGCGCGAACGATGTTTTCTTTCCGACTTTCATCCGTAAAAATGTGCGGTACAACCAATTCTTAACGGATAAAAATGGTGTATAACGAGCAATCTGGATAATAATAAAGTTCTTCATTACCTTCCAAAAGGACACTGTTTTATACACATTCCATAATGAATTTTCTCCCGAAACAGGATAGCGTGTTGTCCGTCGCACTTTGCTCGCTCCTCTACTAAAAAGTGAAACTGTAAGTTAGTAGAGAAATATCTCCCCTACTAACTTACTTGGACCTTTATGAACGGTTCATATTAGACAAAATTGGTAGCAAATCACTCATTTTATCTAGCATAAAGTCCGGCTTGTAAGCCTCTAAATACGCTCTACCTTTCAGTGTCCATGAAACAGCAGCTGTTTTCGTACCCGCATTTTGTCCGCCAACAACATCATGATGATTATCCCCAACCATCAATGCTTCTTCCGGTTTCGCATTTAATAACTGGAGCGCTTTTTGAAGTGGCTCTGGATGTGGTTTCACATGCTCTACATCATCAATTGTCACGACAACATCAAAAAATTCATCAAGCTTTGACAACTTTAATCCCATTTCAACAGTTTGTCTCGCTTTCGTTGTAACAATCCCAACTTTATAGCCTTGCTTCTTCAGCTCTTGAACTGTTTCATATACAGTTTCATATTCTTCTACTAATTCATCATGATGATCATGGTTAAATTGACGATAACATGTGATCATCTCTTCAACCTTGTCTTCATCAATCTTGCTGAAAGTGTCATGTAAAGACGGACCGATGAATGGTAATACATCTTCACGTTTATATTGATCTGGATAATATGTATGTAACACATGTAAAAAAGAAGAAATAATAAGTTCGTTTGTATTAATTAGAGTTCCATCTAAATCAAATAACACTGTATTTATTCTCATTGCCTTAGTCCTTTCTCTTTCCTGAATATGAAAGAAGCAGCATCTCATAATAAGATGCTACTTTTCTCTAATTTTCCAAATATCTTTTATCAGCTTGCCCCATTTTTCGTCTCACAATAATGAAAATAATAGAAATAACAACAAGTCCAATTGACATTACTTGTGCGATGCGAAGTGGTCCTAGCATTAAACTATCTGTACGTAAGCCTTCTACGAAGAAGCGCCCTACTGAATACCAAATTAAATATGTGAAGAATAGTTCCCCGCGGCGTAAGTTCACTTTTCGTAATGCAAGTAATAAAATGACACCTGCAAAATTCCATAATGATTCATATAAAAACGTCGGATGATAGTACACACCATCAATATACATTTGATTAATAATGAAATCCGGTAAATGAAGGCCTTCTAAAAACTGTCTCGTTACTTCATCACCATGTGCCTCTTGGTTCATAAAGTTTCCCCATCGGCCAATTGCTTGTCCTAGTAAAATACTTGGCGCAGCAATATCAGCCAACTTCCAGAATGAAACCCCGCGGCGTTTCGCAAAAAGAATACCTGTAATAACAGCCCCAATTAAACCACCATGAATCGCCAAGCCACCTTGACGAATATTAATAATTTGACTCGGGTTTTGCGCGTAATATTCCCATTCAAAAATAACATAGTACATTCTCGCAAATAGAATAGCGATCGGTACTGCAATTAATACAAGGTCAACAAATGTATCTTTTGGAATACCTAGCCTTTCTCCCTCGCGAGTTGCTAGCCAAAGACCTAATAGCACACCTGTCCCGATAATAATCCCGTACCAATAAACAGGAAACGGCCCGAGTTGGATCGCTACGCGGTCAAGCTGTGGCACAGAACCTAACAGCATATGTATGACCTCCCTCTCCAATGTTTACTCCTGATTCCCTAACTCAATCGCACTCATTAATCGTTCAGAGAACTGTTGTGCTGCATTGACTCCCATACGTTTTAAACGGAAGTTCATCGCTGCCACTTCAATAATAACAGCCAAGTTTCGACCAGGACGAACTGGAAGTGTAATCTTCGTAAGTTCTGTATCAATAATTTTCATCTTCTCTTCATCAAGACCTAAGCGATCGTAATTTTTCTTTTGATCCCAAATTTCAAGATTAATAACAAGTGTAATACGCTTATAATTTCGCACTGCCCCTGCACCGAATAACGTCATAACGTTAATGATACCTAGACCACGAATTTCTAATAAATGCTCAATTAAATCTGGTGAGCTTCCTACTAATGTGTCTTCATCTTCTTGGCGAATTTCTACGCTATCATCCGCAACAAGGCGGTGACCACGTTTCACAAGTTCAAGAGCTGTCTCACTTTTACCGACACCACTTTGACCTGTAATTAAAACACCAACACCGTAAATATCTACTAAGACACCATGTACAGCTGTTGTTGGCGCTAACTTACCTTCTAAATAATTTGTTAAACGACTTGATAATCTTGTTGTCGTTTGAGAAGAACGTAATAAAGGCATACCCGATTCACGTGACGCTTGCAGTAACTCATCTGGTACATCTTGATTACGAGTTATAATAATACATGGCGTCTCCTCAGTACAAAGCGCTTTCATTCTCTCTTGTTTTTGCTCTGTCGTTAGCGTGTCAAAGAACGTAAGCTCCGTCTTTCCAAGAAGCTGTACGCGATCAGCTGGATAATATGTAAAAAATCCTGCCATTTCAATTCCAGGTCGTGATAAATCACTTGTATCAATCGGACGATGAATTCCTTCTTCACCACTTATTAACTCCAATTGAAATTGTTCAATTAAATCTTTTGTCCTTACTTTCGGCATATGTATAAACCTCCACTCCGCTGCGGGTTCAGTCTCATTTGATGTAAAATTCCATTCTACCGGATATTGTACCATTTTTTTCTGGAAACAAGAAATACGGTTTCTAATAAATAGAAAAAAACATTTCATACACATCATGAAATGTTTTTCTTTTTGTCATTTTCTCTTTTTTTCATATAAAGGTTCCACAATTGCCTTTTCAATAATCATATTAAAAATAGAAATACAAATTGCCGCAACGATTGCTACACCAAACCCTGATATATTAAATGCATCCCCTAATAATGAATCTGCTATTTTTAACGTAATTGCATTAATAACGATTAAGAAGAACCCGAAAGTTACAACAGTAATCGGTAGCGTAATTAAAATTAAAAACGGTTTTACAAACACATTTAAAACGGCCAAGATAATACTCGCAATAATTGCAGTTTGTATATTCGCTACATAAAAAGCGTCTGGTGCAATCCCTTTTAAAAGTCCCGATACAGCGATTAACACAACGCTATTTACAAGAAGTGATACAATCCATCTCATTTTCTTACACATCCTTTTGACATATATATTTCATCATACGCTAATAGATTATAAACGCAAGTATCACGCAAACACTTATATCAACTTATTCTACTCTTCCTGCTTGTATACCTACTAACACTTCTTTGCGAAATAAGGCCCACACCATCTATGCTCATGCGTTTTTACAAAAGTCCAAGTGAAATCTTTATCTACAATATAGATATCACCTTTATACATATCATCTGTTTCACTTAATATATCATCCATAATTAATAAACTCGCATCTTTTATTAGCAATACATCATCATAGTGTTGATAGAAGATATAGCAATCCTTTTTCACTTCATTATGAAACGCGTTCTCCGCTTCTTCTCCCTCTAAACACTTCTTTCTCTCATAACTAAATATGTGCCATAGATACCCACATGCATACTTATCACCATACAGAAAGATGTCTTCCTTTTCCTCATTACTTAAATGGTTTGCAAAATGATTCTCCCAGCGCTTCCGAAAATATATGCCCCACTTTTGAAACTCTCTTACCTTCATATTTTTCTTTCTTAAAACATCTACAAACTCCATTTTCTCCCCCTATGAACTAAAAACCGAGTGTCATTTCCACTCGGTTTTTAATAATACCCTTATTGAGATAGCTCTACTTCTTTTATTTTCTCTTTCATTCTTGCTTTATCACGATTTAAAATTTCTTTTAAATACTTACCTGTATACGAACGCTCTTCTTTCACTACTTGCTCTGGCGTTCCGGAAGCAACGATTTGTCCACCTTTGTCTCCGCCCTCTGGTCCAAGGTCAACGATATAGTCGGCTGTTTTAATTACATCTAAATTATGTTCAATTACAAGTACCGTCTCACCACTCTCAACAAGACGTTGCAGCACTTCTAGAAGACGTGCGATATCATGTGCATGTAAACCAGTCGTTGGCTCGTCTAAAATGTATAGCGTACGTCCTGTAGAACGACGGTGTAACTCAGAAGCTAGCTTCACACGCTGCGCTTCTCCTCCAGATAACGTCGTAGCTGGCTGTCCTAATTTCATATAACCAAGCCCTACATCTACAAGCGTTTGAAGTTTACGCTTAATTTTTGGGATATTAGCGAAGAATTCTACTCCATCTTCAATTGTCATCCCTAACACTTCAGAAATGTTTTTATCTTTATATTTCACTTCTAACGTTTCACGGTTGTAACGTTTACCGTGACAAACTTCACACGGAACGTATACATCTGGTAAGAAGTGCATTTCGATTTTAATAATTCCATCACCACGGCACGCTTCACAACGTCCACCTTTTACATTAAAGCTGAAACGTCCTTTTTGATATCCGCGCACTTTCGCTTCATTCGTTTGTGCAAACACATCACGGATATCATCGAATACACCTGTATACGTCGCTGGATTAGAACGTGGTGTACGACCGATTGGCGATTGATCAATATCGATTACTTTATCTAAATGCTCAAGACCTTTAATCTCTTTATGCGTACCTGGCTTCGCTTTTGCTTTATATAATTTTTGGGCTAACGATTTATATAGTACTTCATTAATCATCGTACTTTTACCGGAACCAGATACACCCGTTACCGCTACAAACGTACCAAGTGGGAATGACATCTTCGCATTCTTTAAGTTATTCTCTTTTGCACCGACAATTTCCACTTTACGTCCGTCACCTTTACGTCTTTCAAGTGGAACCGGAATAAACTCTTTACCGCTTAAATACTTACCTGTTAGCGAATTCTCATCTTGCATCACTTCAGCTGGCGTACCTGCTGATACAACTTGACCACCGTGAATACCTGCACCAGGCCCGATATCAAGTAAATAATCAGCAGCCATCATCGTGTCTTCATCATGTTCAACGACAATTAGCGTATTTCCTAAATCACGCATTTCTTGCAATGTGCGAATAAGACGGTCATTATCGCGCTGATGCAAACCGATAGAAGGCTCATCAAGAATATAAAGTACGCCAGTAAGGCGAGAACCGATTTGCGTTGCTAAACGAATACGCTGCGCCTCACCACCTGATAAAGTTCCTGCGGCACGACTTAACGTTAAATAATCTAAACCGACGTTTACTAAGAACCCAACGCGCTCTTGAATTTCTCTTAAAATTAAATGAGCAATTTTTTGTTGTTTCTCCGTTAGCTCTACATTTGAGAAGAATTCCTGTACTTCTTGAACAGAATACTTCGTTACGTCAGCAATCGTTTTATCACCAACGAAAACAGCTAAACTCTCAGGCTTTAAGCGTCCACCTTTACACTTCGGACAAGCTTGCTCTGCCATATATTTCTCCATTTGCTCGCGAACATAATCAGAACTCGTTTCACGATAACGACGTTCGATATTTGGAATAACACCTTCAAATAAAATCTCATTTTCCTTTACTTGACCAAATTCATTTACATAGCGGAAATAAACTTTCTCTTCACCGCTTCCGTACAACACTTTATCAAATAAATCTTTCGGTATATTTTTCACAGGCACATCCATATCAATGCCGTAATGATTACATACAGATTGTAAAAGCTGCGGATAATATTGTGAGCTTGTCGGTTCCCAAGGAGCAATTGCATGTTCATTTAATGATAAATCCCAGTTCGGAATAACGAGTTCTAAATCTACCTCTAACTTTGAACCAAGTCCATCACAAGAAGGGCATGCCCCGAATGGACTGTTGAATGAAAACATGCGCGGCTCTAATTCTCCAATTGAAAAACCACAATGCGGACAAGCATGATGTTCACTAAATAGAAGTTCCTCTTCTCCCATTACATCGATTAACACTCGGCCTCCGCCAAGCTTTAATGCACTTTCAAGTGAATCCGCCAGACGGCTTGCGATTCCTTCTTTTACAACAATACGGTCAATTACAACTTCAATTGAATGCTTTTTGTTTTTATCTAACGCAATATCTTCAGACACATCCAGCATTTCACCATCAACACGTACACGAACATATCCTTGCTTCTTAATATCTTCAAGCACTTTCACATGTGCACCTTTACGCCCAGAAACGATAGGAGCTAACACTTGTAATTTCGTACGCTCGGGATATTCAAGTACACGGTCTACCATCTGCTCTACTGTTTGTGATGTAATTTCAATACCATGATTCGGACAAATTGGCGTACCAATTCGCGCAAATAATAGACGTAAATAATCATAAATCTCCGTTACCGTCCCGACAGTTGAACGTGGATTACGACTCGTTGTTTTTTGATCGATTGAAATCGCTGGTGACAATCCTTCAATCGTATCTACATCCGGCTTATCCATTTGTCCTAAAAACTGACGCGCATACGCAGATAACGATTCTACGTATCTGCGCTGCCCTTCTGCATAAATCGTATCAAACGCTAATGATGATTTCCCTGAACCAGACAATCCCGTCACAACAACAAGCTGATTTCTCGGAATGGTTACATCAATATTTTTTAAGTTATGTGCTCTAGCACCTTTTACAACAATAAAATCCTTGCTCATGCTCACTCTGTTCACCCTTCCGCTTTTAATTCTAATAGTAAATCTCTCAATTCAGCTGCACGCTCGAAATCTAACGCTTTTGCTGCTTCTTTCATCTCTGCTTCCATCTTCGCAATTGTCTTTTCACGCTCTTTTTTCGTCATCTTCTTAGCTGGTGCTGCTTCATATGTTTCTGGTTCTTCAGCAGCTGTCGTTGCACGGATAACATCACGCACACCTTTTTGAATCGTTTTCGGCGTAATACCATGCTCTTTATTGTAAGCTTCTTGTATAGTACGACGACGCTGCGTTTCTTCAATCGCAATTCCCATTGATCTTGTTATACGATCTGCGTACATAATTACGCGGCCATTTTCATTACGCGCTGCACGACCAATTGTTTGAATTAATGAACGCTCTGAGCGCAAGAACCCTTCCTTATCAGCATCTAAAATAGCTACAAGCGATACTTCTGGAATATCTAATCCTTCTCGTAATAAGTTAATACCGACAAGTACATCAAACTTACCAAGGCGAAGGTCACGGATAATTTCAATACGTTCTAACGTTTTAATTTCAGAGTGAAGATAGTTCACTTTAATTCCTACATCTTTTAAGTAATCTGTTAAATCCTCTGACATCTTCTTCGTTAAAGTCGTAATTAATACACGTTCATTTTTTGCAATACGATCTTGAATTTCTCCTAATAAATCATCAATTTGACCTTCAATTGGACGTATATCAATTGGTGGATCTAAAAGCCCTGTTGGACGAATAATTTGTTCTATTACTTCTGGTGACTGCTCTAATTCGTACGGTCCTGGCGTTGCTGAAACGTAAATAACTTGATTCGTTTTCTCTTCAAACTCATCAAACGTAAGCGGTCTATTATCTAAAGCTGATGGCAAACGGAATCCATGATCCACAAGTACTTGCTTACGTGCTTGGTCCCCGTTATACATCGCCCTTACTTGTGGCACGGATACGTGTGACTCATCCATAACGATTAAGAAATCTTCTGGGAAATAGTCTAATAACGTATATGGCGTCGCACCCGCCGGACGAAGTGTTAAATGACGGGAATAGTTTTCAATCCCTGAACAAAATCCCATCTCGCGCATCATTTCTAAATCATAACGTGTACGTTGCTCTATACGCTGCGCTTCTAACAACTTGCCATTATCATTTAATTCCTTTAAACGCTCTTCTAATTCTTTTTCGATATTTTCAATAGCGACCTTCATTTTTTCCTCACGTGTAACGAAGTGAGATGCTGGGAAGATTGCTACATGATCACGTTCTGCTAATACTTCACCTGTTAACGCATTTACTTCGCGAATACGATCAATTTCATCGCCGAAAAACTCAATTCGAATACAATGCTCATCAAGTGATGCTGGGAAGATTTCAACTACATCTCCGCGCACACGGAATGTACCACGCTTGAAATCAATATCATTACGTCCATACTGCACATCAACAAGTTCACGAAGCAATTGATTGCGGTCCTTTTCCATACCAACTCGAAGTGAAACAACTAACTCGCGGTATTCTTCTGGAGAACCTAAACCATATATACACGAAACACTCGCAACAATAATTACATCATCCCGTTCAAATAATGCAGATGTTGCTGAGTGACGCAATTTATCGATTTCATCATTAATCTGCGCATCTTTTTCAATAAACGTATCTGTTTGCGGCACATACGCTTCTGGCTGATAATAATCGTAATAACTAACAAAATATTCAACTGCATTATTCGGAAAAAAATCTTTCAACTCACTATATAACTGTCCTGCTAACGTTTTATTGTGAGCCATGACAAGTGTTGGCTTTTGCACTTCTTTAATGACATTTGAAATCGTAAATGTCTTACCCGTTCCTGTCGCTCCAAGCAACACTTGCTTTTTCTTCCCGCTATTAATTCCCTCTACAAGCTTCTCTATAGCTACCGGCTGATCACCTTGCGGGGAATACGCTGAGATAATTTCAAATTGATGTTCCAAACAAAACCGACCTCCTCGTAAAAAATCTGTATTCCCATTTTACCACGAATGCCCATAAAAAAACCAAGAAAACGAACAGATATTCGGTAAAATTTTCGACAATATATACATAGAAAAAGGAAGGAGTAAAAACTTCCTTCCTTATCAAATCTTCTTCCGCATGAACAAACAGTAAGCACCACACTGATTAAGATTCCACTTCATTTAAAATCAGCTCTTTTCCCTACTGTCATCCTCCCCTATACAAACTATTGATATACTAAAAAAGCTACTTTCCTCTACGAAAGTAGCTTCTCTTTTCCTTTCTCCTTCTTCGGAAAAAGAACATATGAAAATGAAATAACTGTATCCACTAAAAGTATAATCGCCCAAACTTGGCTAACTCGACTAGCTGATTTATTTAAAACAATTCCCGTTTCTAACCAATTATGCCATTGTTCAACCGGGGCAAGACCGTACAGAAAGAAAAAGAAAATATGCACAACAACAAACAAACTAAGGTGCAATACCCAATTTTTCATTTCCTGCTTCGCATAAGCCATACCTGTTAATTCTACCTGTTCTTCGATAATAGGTGCTGGTTCATTCCGCCATTTCGCAACTAGCTTTTGCGCAAATATATCAAGCTTCTTCAAATCCTTTTTCCCGTAGAAAACTGCATACAATAAAATAATTACCGTAATGATTTGAAAGTTAGAAAACTTTCCTGTTTGATAATAGTCCACTACCCCTAATGTTAAAATAAACACTTCATTTACGAGTAGCACCATTCCGATAATAAAGCTCGCCTTCTTCAAACGGAATCCGTAACGGAGTAAAAAGAAACCGATAGCCGATAACCAAAATACAATCTCTGCCCCAATTAAAAAATACCAACGATATTCTGCGAGTATACTCATTTATCCCTCTCCTTTTCATCATATATACGAAAAGCTTCATCCATATATAATAAAAGTTCTTCTTCAATTGGATACATGCTCATTTTCTGTGAATCTTCCTTCGATTTTCTAACTTCCCATAACTTATCTAAAAACGCTTCGTCACCATTGGCCATTTCTAAACACTTCTGCATTAATCTCTTCGTTGCCCCTTGTACCTCATCAATAGTTACTTCTTTACCGTCTTTCATGAAAGTACGGAATTGCTTTAATAAATCCACCCATTCTAAAACATTCGGATCTTCTTCACTCATATTTGGCAAGTTATGCAGCAATTTTTGTTCTTTCTTTGAAAATACTTCATTTTGAAATATTTCACGTATACGAGAAGACTGTTTCGAAAGCTGAATCAGTTCAAACATAACTTTCCAATCAAGTTCTCCCTCCACATCTACCGAATAAACAACCGCTTGTAAAACACGCTCCATTCGATTAAACTTCTTTTGCTCTTCTTGTACAAATCGAAGTTGTTTTTCAAGCGAATCCTTTAAATTAAGCTCACCTTTTATTAACATATTCGCAGACTCTTTTAACGAAAATCCCATTTCCTTTAAAAATAAAATTTGTTGCAGCCGTATTACGTCAGCTTCACTATATAAACGATGCCCACCTTCTGTTTTCCCGCTCGGCTTTAATAAATCTATTTGATCATAATAACGTAATGTACGTACTGTTACCCCTGTTTCTTTCGTCAATTGTTGTATTGAAATCACTACCATCACCTCTTCCCCTTCATTATAAAAGATGACGTTACGTAACTTTCAAGTCTTTTGTAAAAAAAATACAAAAAGCTGTTTATACTCTTCGTATAAACAGCTTTTACGGAAATAATCCTTTTTGTACAGCGCGCCCACAACATAAAATAAGTGCTCCAACAACAACACTCGTTGCTGTTTTATGATAATGAGCTGAAACTAATAAATAATATGATAAACCTACAGTACCAAGCATAATACAAATGCTCGGCACTGGATTACGCGGGAAGTTCTGCATTCCCCAAAACAAAGCAAAAATAGCCGTAGCGACACATAATACCGGTAATCCCATCCCAGTTCCCCTTTTTCTATCTATTCCTTGTTGCTAACACACTCGTCGATGCCATACTTATTAATAAACCAAAAATAGCAATATATAATAACTCATTTACATGTACTGCTTGCCTATCTAAATACTTATTTACACAAAGATACATAATGAACAAGAAAACGAAGCTTGTCATACTAATCGTAAAATATGACTTCATCTTGTTCACAACTCGCTCATCAATCGACGGTACTCCCTCTTCTTTCAAACGCTTCTGTTCTTTATATTCTGAAACCCCATATAAAATAACTAGCGCTACATTCGATATGAAAATAGTTCCCCACGAAATACTTAACATTATTAAACTCGCATTTAAAATAAGACCTGCTAAAAATAAACTTCCTATAAACCTCATAACATCTTGCTTACTCATACATGATCAACCTCTTTTTGATTTCTATATTTCCATTTCGGCCAATAGTTCACAAGAAAATACACCCACTGCCCTAGTACAAATAAAACAAAAGGCATGCCAGCATTTCCGTAAACAATTAAATTGTACAAACTCCATACCGCTAAACTAATTGCTAAAAATACTCCTACATATTTAAACGCTTTATCCGACTGAAATCTCTCAAACTCATCTTGCATCTTTCATTCCTCCTATCGCTATGCTCGTTTTCCTATCATGGCTCCTATGATGAGACTACCCGCAAATAAGGAACTACATATCATAAATATTTCTTGTACTGGTATAACAGCTCTGCCTATTGCTTTACTCGCAACAATATAAACAATAAGCAATAGAAACGCGAATACAAATGAGATATTTACATATTTTTTTATATTTTCATTTACTCGTTCATCTATATCTGGAAGTTCTTCTTTTTTGTACTTACGCTTTTTGTAATACGTATACACTATCAAAAATACAATTGCTAAAACGTTACTCACTACGAGCGGTAAAATTGGTATAGCCGGATTCATAATATGAACTACAATGTCTCCCAAAAACAATCCAATAGTCGCACCAATCAATAACTTTTTAGTATCTTCCATTTTTTCTCCCCTTACTCTAGCGTAAATATTTCCTCCACCTTCACCCCAAAATATTTGGCGATTTTTAGGGATAACTCTAGACTCGGGTTATAATGATGGTTTTCAATCGCCACAATCGTCTGCCGTGTCACCTGCATCGCCTTTGCCATTTCAACTTGCGTTATATGATGTTGCTTTCTTAACTCTTTTATTATATTTTTCACACCCATAGGCTCCACCTTCGAAAGTAAAGATATCTTTACTTAAATTATAAATATTTTCCAGTTTCAAGTAAAGATATCTTTACAAATTTTAGAAAAACACTTCACTGAACATCTCCTCTAACCAAGTACAAGAGTAATTCAATTTATATCAGCGATTTTTTACATATATCGACATCCGTAGTACTATAATCATAAGAAAAAAGCTGTCCCAAAATATCTTTTGGAACAGCTTTTTCGTCCTACTACATAAATCCTAATACATATACAAGAACGTATCCAAGAATAGAAAGGCAAACCGAGCCGATTAGCCCTGCCACAAATGCTTTACTTCCCAGCTTACGGAACGTTTTAAACTCTACATTTAAACCAAGCCCCGCCATCGCCATTGCGATAAGCATATAAGCAAGAACAACAATGTATCCCGCAACAACTTCTGGGATAACCCCGAGTGAATGCACGGCACTCATTGCTAAAAATCCGAAGATGAACCATGGTATTGGAAGGTCGCGCCATGATCTTTTTTCCTCGCTACCTTCACTCTTACCAAACCATAATCCAATTAAAATCGCTACTGGCACAAGCATTGCAACGCGCGTTAACTTCACGATAACTGCGATATCTACAGCCGTGCTTCCCCCTGGCGCCGCAGCTGCGATGACATGAGCGATTTCATGCAGCGTCGCCCCTGAGAACACTCCGTATCCATATGGAGATAGGCCAAGCACCGGATACAATAACGTATAAATAAGTGTAAATATTGTACCTAAAATAGCAATAATCGCGGCACCAACTGCCGTTTCATCATCCTTCGCTTTCACTTGCGGCGCAATTGCCACGACCGCAGCCGCGCCGCAAATTGCTGTCCCGCATGCTGTTAAAATTCCAAGCTTCTTCTCTACTTTAAATACTTTCGTTAGTCCATATACAACGAAAATCGTAAATGTAATAACAACCGCAGCGATAACCAATACTTTCGGCCCTGCCTTCGCAATATCAACAAGATTTAACCGCATTCCGAGTAAGATGATCCCAAAACGCAGCAACTTCTTACTCGCAAAGTTCGTCCCTGCAATCGCATCTTGCGGAATTCCAATTGCCGCACGCCAAACCATCCCAATTAGAATAGCAATTACTAATTGTCCCATAATATTTAAAAACGGAAGCTCTGCTAAATATTTCGCGGCAATTGCGATTAATAGTGTAATCCCAATTCCTTGCGAAAATCCAAAGCCCTTCTTCTTTTGTATAACAAGTGTTTGTTCCACTTTGAACCACTCCAATAATCGTATTGGAACATGCATGTTCTTTCTACTTACATTATAAGAGAGTTTCTATAATAAGTTTAATATCAATATTGAATCTCTATCATCAAAAATACTTATGATAAGATGATAGAAAAGGAAAGGAGCCCATTGCATGAACGTAGACATTTTAAAAATATTTGTTACTGTCGTTGAACAGAAACACTTCTCCCGTGCAGCAGAATTATTAAACCTTTCACAACCTGGCGTAAGTATGCATATACGCAACTTAGAAAACGAATTTGGCACCACTCTTATTCAGCGCTCCCCAAAGCACGTTCAAGTGACGGAGGCTGGAAACATACTATATATACATGCAAAGCAAATGCTCTCTCTTTACGAAGATGCTAAGCAAGAAATTAATGAACTACATAACGTTGTAACAGGAACTCTTCGCATCGGTGCTAGTTTTACAATTGGCGAATACTTACTTCCAAAAATACTGGCTAACTATGCGAATGAAAATCCACACGTCGAAGTTCATACTTTTATCTCAAATACAGAAGACGTTTTGCAAAGCCTTCGCTCTAATCAAATTGATATCGGCTTAGTGGAAGGGCAAGTCGTATACGCCGACGTTGATGTTGAAACATTTATGCAAGATGAAATGAAGCTCGTCGTTCCGCCAAATCATCCACTACTCCGCACAAATAAAATAAATGAAAGCACACTCCAAGATCAAGTATGGGTATTAAGAGAAAGTGGTTCTGGTACACGCGCTTATAGTGACCGCTTTATTCATCAACACCATTTGAAAATGAAACGATTCTTTACATTTAGTAGTATCCAAAGCGTAAAGGAAGCAGTTAGTGCCGGGCTTGGCATCGCTATCCTTTCTGATTGGACTGTACGAAAAGAGCTACTGGCAAGAGAGCTATTCCACGTCGAAGTTCCAAATGAACAACTCATCCGTCCATTCTCCATCGTGCGTGGCAAATACTTTATTCCGTCTAAAGCTATTCAAGTGTTTTTAAATCATGTAGATTCTTTTGCGAAAAAACAGAGTTGACCTTCACATTAGTGTGAAGGTTTACAATACATGTAAAGGGAGTGAAACGCATTGCGAATTGGAGAGTTATCAAAAGAAACCGGGGTTAGCGAAAGATCACTAAGACATTATGAAGAAAAGGGTTTACTCCCTTCGAAGCGCCTCGCAAATGGCTACCGTGATTTTGATGAAAGTGCCATCGAAAAAGTAGAACTTATTCAAATGTACTTACAAATCGGCTTAAATTTAGAAGAGACGGCAAGGATGCTGCGTTGCCTTGAAATTGAACCACACCTGTACGAAAATCCATGTAGCAGTATTCTGGCACTTTACGAAGATAAACTTAATGAAGTAACAAAACAAATCTCATTACTTTCCAGCATTCAAACGAATTTGCAAAAACACGTTTCACTCCTACAACAAGCTAAAGAAAAGGAATGATTACATGTTTGTTATACACGGCAGTTCAAGACAAAACGGAAATACAGAAGCTTTAACACATATGATGATTGAAGGAATTGAAACGGAACAAATTTACTTGCGTGATCATACGGTCCATCCTATTACAGACCAACGTCATGATGCAGAAGGATTCCAGTCTGTAAACGATGACTATCAACATTTAATTGAACGCATGCTAGAGCACGACACAATTATCTTTGCTACACCGCTATACTGGTACGGAATGAGCGGCCATATGAAAAACTTCGTTGATCGCTGGTCACAAAGCTTACGCGATACATCACTTCATTTCAAAGAGAAAATGAAAGGTAAAAAAATGTACGTTGTCATCGTTGGCGGAGATAATCCAAAACTGAAAGCATTACCGCTTATCACTCAGTTTCAATACATCTTTGATTTTGTTGGTTCGTCATTTGAAGGGTATGTTATTGGGGATGCGAATGGCCTAGATGAAATCCAAAATGATGCAGAGGCGCTAGCGAAGGCACAATTGTATAATAATAAATTCAAAAATAGTAAATAGAAATAAGTTTGACAAATCATTTTGTATGCGCATACAATAAAAGTAATATTATGAAAGGAAGGTACTTTGACCAATGAAGTTCTAATTCTCTTATTTATTTCATCCATCACAAATAGTGAACAAAAATGATGAAAACTAGCAGAGGATTAGTCTGTCCATTTGTCGATACTTTCTTTCGAAACGATCATGTAAAAAAATCGTTTATTTATGTACGATTTTTTACATGTAAGGGCGACGTTTATCCTCTCTAGTGAAACTAGGGAGGTTTTTTTATGACTATTTTATTCGCACGTAATATTGAAATGAGCTTTGGTGATCGCACTCTATTTACGTTACCGTCACTGGAAATTCAAGCAAATGATCGTATAGGAATTGTCGGAGTCAACGGAGCTGGAAAATCTACGTTATTACAAATATTAAGTAAAGAAATAGAGGCTGATAAAGGCACAGTAACTCATCATAGCTCTATCAGCATCATCCCTCAAATTAGCGAGGAATTACCGGAGACCGCTTCTTCTCTCGCAAAAGGAAAATGGAATATTTCAAACGTCTCAAATTCAATGAGCGGTGGTGAACGAATGCGTCTAAAGATTGCCCACGCTCTCGAACAGAATGCAGGCATTCTATTCGCCGATGAACCAACAAGCCACTTAGATATGATCGGTACAGAGCAATTAGAAAAAACACTTTTATCTTATAAAGGGGCTCTTGTTTTAATATCGCACGATCGTGATTTTTTAAATAATATATGTACAAAAATTATTGAAATTGAAAACGGCATGATTCAAGAGTATAAAGGAAACTATTCCAACTATCGAAAGCAAAAAGAACGTGAACGAATACAAAAACAAGCAGAGTATGAGCAATATATACAAGAAAAAAATCGTTTAGAGCAATCAATTTCACAAAAAAAGCAACGTGCTTCTAGCATGACAAAAATCCCAACTCGGTTCAGTTCATCTGAATCTAAACTGTATAAGTTAAGCGGAGCTCATGGGCAAGAACAAGTTAGCAAAGCAGCGAAATCATTAGAAACACGTCTCGAAAAACTAGAAAAGAAAGAAAAACCAAAGGATTTTTCTCAGGCTCAGTTTGACGTGCAATATCATACACCCATTCATAGTAAAGTGGCAGTACAGTTCAATAAAGCAGCGAAAAAGATAGGTGACCGCACACTATTTAAAAATATGAATGGAACTATTGGTCCTGGTGCAAAACTTGCTATTTTAGGTGCAAACGGAAGCGGCAAAACAACTTTGTTCAACATGCTCCTCTCAAACGAGCGTGGCATGCAACTATCGAAAAGTTGTAAAATTGGATACTTCGAACAAACATTATCAATTTTACAAACAGATAAAACCATTTTAGAAAACGTTCTAGAAGAAACAAACTATACAGAAGCATTCGTTCGCACAATACTTGCAAGACTCCTATTTCGCCGTGAAGATGTTCATAAACCTGTGCACGTTCTAAGCGGCGGCGAGCGAATGAAGGTCGCACTCGCAAAAGTATTTTTAGGAAACTATAATATGCTTCTGCTCGACGAACCGACAAACTATTTAGACTTAGCAACGCAAGAAGAATTAGAAAACATGTTACAAGAATACCCTGGCACAGTGCTTTTCATTAACCATGATCGTGCCTTTATTCGCTCTGTTGCAGACCATATTCTACAAGTGGATGAGAGTGAACCAAGAGTATTCCACGGTAATTACGAGCAATACACAAAAAGAACAACCGGGGATTCTGTAAACGTTACTGAACAAGAATTATTACGATTACAAACAAAATTAACAGAAATCATCGGCCGAATTTCCATACGAAACCATCACGATGACATCACATCTCTCGAACAAGAATACGAAACATTATTAGTTCAAATCCAGAAGTGTAAGGGAGCCCTCTAATGTCTTCCCTATATATCGACAAGGCCTTCCGCATTTCCCAAGAAATATTGGAACTTCGACATAACAAAAAAGCCGTGCACCAGCACGGCTTTTTACTTTATATACGAACAGCAGTCCCGCTGACCGCAACCATTAACATCCCTTCACGAACTACTTCGTAATCCACATCGATACCAACAATTGCATTCGCATTTTTTTGTCTTGCGAAAGTTTTCATCTCTTCCATTGCAATGTCGCGCGCTTCTTTTAATTTACTTTCATAAGCACCTGCACGACCACCGACTACGTCACGGACAGAGGCGAAAAGGTCACGAACGATATTCGCGCCCATAATCGCTTCTCCATTCACGATATCGATATACTCGATAATTTCTTTTCCTTGAATTGTAGACGTTGTTGTTACAATCATACTTTATAGCCTCCCATATGTGATTTTCACCTACTTATGGTGCACTAATTCAGTAAAAATTATATTTACGAACTAAACTGAGCTTCGTATAACCTACTGTATCCTCCGCCTTGTTCAATTAATTCATCATGTGAACCTTGTTCTGCAATCCCATCTTTATTTACAACGACGATGCGATCTGCATTTTTAATCGTTGCAAGTCTGTGAGCGATAACTAACGTTGTACGGCCGACAGATAGTTCAGCAAGTGATTTTTGAATTGCAAGTTCTGTCTCTGTATCTAGCGCAGAAGTCGCTTCATCTAGTATTAAAATTGGCGGATTTTTCAAGAACATACGTGCAATCGCTAGACGCTGCTTCTGTCCGCCTGAAAGTTTCACGCCGCGCTCACCGATAACGGTATCTAAACCGTCTGGTTGTGAGTAAATTAAGTCTTCTAATTGCGCACGTTTTACTGCCTGCCAAATTTCAGCCTCTGATGCTTTTAAATTTCCGTAAGCAATGTTTTCACGAATCGTTCCTGAGAATAAGAACACATCTTGCTGCACAATTCCAATTTGCTTACGAAGTGAAGATAACGTCATGTCTTTCGTATCAATACCATCAATTTGAATCGATCCAGATGATTGCTCATAAAAGCGTGGTAATAGGCTACATAACGTCGTTTTCCCAGCTCCTGACGGTCCAACGAACGCAACTGTTTCACCTGCATGTATTTTTAAACTAATGTCATTTAAAATCGGTTCTTTATTTTCATAACCGAACGTGATGTTGTTATATTGAATATCACCGTGTACATGCTTTACTTCCATTGCATCTTTAGAGTCTACAATATCAGGCTCCGTTTCAAGAAGCTCTACATATCTCTTAAAACCAGCGATCCCTTTCGGATAGCTTTCAATTACCGCATTAATTTTTTCAATTGGGCGGAAGAAAATATTCGTTAATAGAACGAATCCGATAAATCCACCGTACGTTAATTCACCTTGCAGAACAAACCATGTACCGCATATTAAGACGAAGAGCGTTACGAGACGCATGAGCATATAACTAATCGATGAATTTAATGCCATAATTTTATACGCCATTAATTTCGTTGTACGGAAACGAGCGTTGTTCACAGCAAATTGCTCTTTCTCAAACTTTTCATTTCCGAATGCTTGTACAACGCGGATACCACCAACGTTGTTCTCAATACATGCATTGAAATCAGCAACATCTGAGAATAAACGTCTAAACGTACCTGTCATTTTTTTATTGAAGTAAAGTGCTAACCATAATAAGAATGGAATGACGAAGAACGTTAATAGCGCTAACTTCCAGTTAATCATCATCATAAATGAGAATGCCCCAACTAAAGTCATTACGGCGATAAATAAATCTTCTGGTCCGTGGTGAGCAATTTCCCCAATTTCCATTAAGTCGTTTGTAAGACGTGAAATTAAATGACCTGTTTTATTATTGTCAAAAAATCTGAATGATAACTTTTGAATGTGATCAAATAATTTCTGCCTCATATCTGTTTCAATGTTAACACCAAGCATATGTCCCCAGTATGTAACGACATATTGCAAACCTGCATTTAACATATAAACTGCAAGTAAACCGAAACAAGCCCATAAAATAAGCGTCCAGTTTTGTCCTGGCAATAACTTATCAATAAATTGATTTACGATAAGTGGGAAGCCAAGTTCTAGTAACCCTGCGACAACCGCGCAAGAAAAGTCGAGTATAAATAAACCTTTATACGGTTTATAGTAAGAAAAAAATTTACGTAGCATATCTTCCCTCCATTTTCCAAAATTAAAAAGACTCCCTAAATGATAACCATTATCAAATAATTATTCAAGTTATCCGTCTATGAAACTGAAAATAAGGTTTGCGATATTTGTCTTTTTTTGCCGGAAAGTCGATATATTCCAATAATCGCTGATATAAATTTCATGTACTAACTATCCCCCACCCCCAAAAAACAAAAAAAGGCATCACCACAAGGTGATACCTTTTCTTCTATTACATCGCTTCCGAATCCCACTCATGCTCTTGCTGCACAAACACAACACCTAATTCATGATGTCCTCCAGCGTACAACGCTGTTTGAGCAAGGCGAAGCTCTCCATTTGTATCTAATACTTCTAATTTACAAAATGCTCCTGTCGTCTTCGTTTGAAGCGCATCATAAAATTCTTCAGCGCTTCTTGGAATGACTCCATTTACTTTCGTAATCATTTCTCCGGGTAATAAATTCAGCTCTGCTCCAATTGTATTCGGGATTGTATCTAATACAACAAGTCCATCATTACGTGCAGCGAAGTACGCTGGTCTTGTCTCATCGGAAATTTTTTCTTGCATGGAGATCGTGAAACGTCCAAGCATTGCAACGCCCATCGCGATAATCGCAAGTACGTGCCACCAATAACTTGCGATTCCTAGAACAAGCACAATTCCTGCTAATCCGTACACACGTCTTCCTGTAAATAATAAAGCTTCCGTCGGCTCATAACTTCTAATCCTTCTCATAAATCCAATTAAAAATGGAACGAGGAATAGAGAATATGTATCTGAACCGATTGAAACGACAGGCCACCATGAAATAAACTTCGTTACTGCATCACCTGGTACAAGAATAAAAATAGGAACAATCCATAAACGCTTTGATTCGTGTAAACCAATCTTTAGCCCGCGCTTACCCTTCCTAATCTTCGGCGTCGAATATCCCACTGCATTTTTAGAAATCAATAAGCCCTCTACAACTAGCATGACGCCTAGTAAAATAGCAAGAGATACAATCGTACCCTCTTCACCTTCTCCAAGCTGTAAGAAGGAAACTGGCAGCTTAGAAGATAGTAGTACGCATACAATCGCGATACTAAACGTATAAGCTGCTGATAAATATCGATACATAGCAGTTAATCCAAATAGTAACGTCCAAAGTAAGATGACCCATAAGCTTGCTTTGGAAACAACAAGTCCAAAGCCAATTGTAATAATAGATACGATTAATCCGTATTTAACTCCCGCAAATAACGATGTTCGCAGTTCAAACCAAATATCATAAACTTTAAAGGAAAAATCCTTTCGTTCTCGTAACATACGTAAGTATCCAACGAAGATACTACTTATTAAAAATACATAGACAGCAGGGTGTAAGAAAAAACGTCCAACTGCCCGCATTATTTCAAAAATCCATGCCTCCACGAACCCATTCACCACCATTTATATCATTCTTTCTTTTTATATTATCATAACTGGACAAACGTTTGTTTAACACAAAAAAATACAGGCAACAAACTGCCTGTATTTCTTCTTATTTCGCTATTAATTTTAATGCTGATTGTAATTGTAGATCATTTTCTCCAGAACGGATTTTTTCAATAATTTTCGTTTGAATCGCCTCAGCTGTCTTTTTATCCAGCTGTCCTGTCGCTTCCATCTCATTCGCATTTTGGAATGCTTTCAGTGCTGATTCTGTCTCTTTACTAAAGTATCCATCTTCACGTCCTGGTACATATCCTAAACTCTTAAGCATTTCTTGTGCGTGTTTTACTTGCACATCATTTGAATTGTATGAAAGTGTCTTTTCAATTTGAATTGGTGTCGCATGATAATAATCTGGTTGCTTCACTTCTACTGTTGGTGCGATTCCTTTTTTATGAATCCAGTTTCCATCCGGTGTTAACCATTTAAACATCGTTAATTTAATGTTACTGCCATCTTTAAATGGAACGGCTTGCTGCACAGTACCTTTACCAAACGTTTTTTCACCAATTAAATCATATCCTTCTCCCTCTTTTAGCGCACCCGCTAAAATCTCTGAAGCAGAAGCACTTCCGTTATCAATTAATACTGAGATTGGATATGGCTTTCTCTCTTTCAGTTCCGTAGAGAATTTCTTCTTCCCACCATTTCGCTCTTCTACTTGTAGCATTGGCTTTTTATCCGTCATAATTTCCCCTAGTATCTCTTCTACACTATTTAAGTAGCCACCAGGATTACCACGCACGTCAATAACTAGGCCTTTTATGTTTTTCTTCTCTAACTCTTTTAACTGATCCTTAAATTCTTTCGCTGTATTTTCAGCAAAGGAAGTGATTTGCATATAACCGATATCTTTTCCGCCCTCTTGTTTCACAGAACTAAACACTGTGAAGATCGGAATTTTTTCACGCTTAATTTTGAATACAATCGGATCAGCTACTCCTGCACGCTTAATTTCAATCGCAACAGTCGTTCCTTTTTTACCACGAATCTTTAATACTGCTTCTTCACGTGATAAATCTTTCACACTATTTCCATCTACAGATAAAATTTGGTCATTCGGTTTAATTCCAATCTTTTCTGCCGGTGAGCCTTTAATTGGAGATACGATAATAAGCTTACCGTCCGTTTTGTTCACCTCAGCCCCGATCCCCTCTAGCTCAGGATCAAGCGATTCACTAAACTGTTTAGCTGTTTCTTTATCCATATACGTGGAATAAGGGTCCTTCAGCGTAGACAACATACCTTGTATTGCACCTTCGACTAACTTGTCATCCTTCACGTCTTCCACATAACGTGAATCAATTAGTGCATACGCCTCATTAATTTTTGCCAAATTCCCTTGCGCGGTGCTAGCATTTCCACTCGAAATTGTTTGCGTTACTTCTGCTGGGTTAACCCCAAATAAAGACATACCTGCAAACATTCCGCCAGCACCAATTAAAAATGCAACAACCATTCCAATAATTGCAACTCTACGTTTCAATGCGGAATTCCCCTTTCCAAAACACACAGGTGGTGTAGCAAAAGGCATCACACAGTGTGTGATGCCTTTACCTATTTCTACTATATGATAAGCTTGTACGAATTATGTTTGCAACTTTTTATACTTTTAAGAAGCGACGAATTGACATTACACTTCCCCACATACCGATTAAAGCCCCGATTAACACTAATAAACCTGCTAATTGGAATACGAAAGGACTGTATGGTAGAAGTTCGAAAATTGTTCCGCCAAGTTTTTCGTTAAACACACTTTGTAGTGAATTATAAGTAACTAGAATTAGGCCAATTGGAATAATTGATCCTAATACTCCTAGGAATAATCCCTCTAATAAGAACGGCCAACGAATAAACCAGTTTGTTGCACCTACTAGCTTCATAATTTCGATTTCTGTACTACGAGCATAAATTGTAATTTTAATTGTATTAGAGATTAAGAACATCGCTGTGAATAAAAGACCTGCAATTAACGCAATCCCGATATTACGTCCTGTTTTTACAGTATCAAATAATTTTTCAACTTGCCCTTTACCATATTGAACATTACTTACAAACTGCATTTTCTCAATCTTTTTCGCGATTGTCGCTGTATCTGTTGGTTCTTTTGCTTTTACAATGAATACGTTTTTAAGTGGGTTATCTTGTTCAAATAACTCAAACGTTTTTCCGCTATCGCCTAAGCTTTTAATTAAACGTTTTAACTCTTCTTCTTTAGAAGAATATTTAATAGAGTCCACTTTTGCAATCTTACTCATATCATCTTCTAATTTCTTTTGATCAGCTTCTTTTGCTGCTGGATCAATGTGTACACGAATCTCTACATCTTGCTCTACTTTCGTCGCAAAATGGTTCATATTCATAATCGCTGTTAAGAAGACACCTACAAGTAATAATGTAACTGTTACTGCACTAACAGAAGCAAACGTCATCCATCCGTTACGTGATAGATTCTTTACACCTTCTCGCAAATGTCGACTAAGGGTCTTAGCCTTCATATCCGTATCCTCCCTCAATCTCATCTCGAACAATTTTTCCGCCTTCAATCGCGATTACACGATGACGGATTGTATTTACGATATCTGCGTTATGTGTCGCCATAACAATCGTTGTACCACGCTCATTAATACGCGTGAAAATCTTCATAATATCAAGAGCTGTTTCAATATCTAAGTTACCTGTTGGCTCATCGGCAATTACAACCTTTGGTCTATTAACAATCGCTCTCGCAATGGCAACACGTTGCTGCTCCCCACCCGAAAGTTCACTTGGTAGTGCGTCTGCACGATCCTCAAGACCTACAAGACCTAAAACTTCTGTTACACGCTCAAGAATTGCTTCTTTTTCTTCTTCAATTACTTCTAAAGCAAACGCAACATTCTCATATACCGTTAACTTAGGTAACAATTTAAAATCTTGGAAAATTACGCCTAATTGACGTCGGAAATATGGAACGTCTCTTTCTGCTAATGTTTCAATAACAAGTCCATTTACATTAATCGATCCTGTAGATGGCTTCTCTTCACGATACATCATTTTAATAAATGTAGATTTCCCGGCTCCACTCGGTCCAACTACGTATACAAACTCACCTTGTTTAATGTTAACTGTGAGACCAGCAATGGCTTTCATACCATTTGGGTACTCCTTATAAACATTCGTCATTTTTATCATTATTTATCACCCAATACTTAATGATTTTTTTACAAATACTTTTCTGTACATTTGAAAATAAAGATAACCTTTTATTTTCGCTTGACCACTCTTGTTGAAGGTAGTCTACTTACAATCTTTTTATAAGCAATACTACTATGTAATATATTTCAGCAAAATTCTACAAACCCCATTGTAACATCAAACTCTTTCCAGTTCGGATACAATTTTGTTACAGTTATGTTACACTCCAAAAATAGGAAACGAGCTGTCATAGTTCTTATCCAAAATCATTTTGGGATAAGATTATATAATCAACTCGTCCATTTTACCCTTTTTATTTATGTTCAGCTAACCACTCAGCTACTTTTTTCGCATCCTCACCTTGAATAATTCCTGGTGACATAGAACCGCGACCTTTTTCAATAATCTTTTCAATCTCTGCTGCATCATATTTCTGTCCCACTTTTCTTAAATCCGGTCCAGTTGCTCCCGATAAATCTTTCGCATGACAGCCTATACAACTTTTTTGGTAAATTTGTTCTGCACTATCCGTGCTTGCAGATTGTTTCGAAGGCTTACTCTCTTCTTTATTTCCACATGCTCCTAAAGCAAAAACGACTGATGTTCCTAGCGCAATAGCCAACAATTTCTTTTTCAATTCTATCGCTCCCCATTGTTGATATTCTTTTCATTCCTAACACACTCATTTTCATTATAAGCATTATCTTTATATAGAAAAACTAAGGTATATTTCATATTCTTCAAAAATACAGTAAGAACCCTGATAATATAAAGCTTTCATAATTTGTTTCAATTCTGTGAACAACGTAAAAACTTCTATAAAGAATTCTTTTTGAACAGAAAATCAGAAAAGTTCTGTTCAAGTCTTACTCTATTACCGCTTTGTTTTACTATTCTCTACTTTTTACAAAACAATATACAACATTATATGCTACATATAATCCCATCAAAAAGAGAAGTTGTCGTTTCCAACTTCTCTTCCTCTTTACTTCATTTATAGAAATAAAATCAAATTCTTTATATCCTCGATTATCCCCAGCATACGCCGACAACCTTGTTGGCTTTTTTTCGCTTATTAGATGCGAGAACGCAAGTAAGCATCAATAAATGGATTAATTTCTCCATCCATAACCGCTTGCACGTTACCAACCTCTGTATTTGTACGGTGGTCTTTCACAAGAGAATACGGGTGGAATACGTAAGAACGAATTTGGCTACCCCATCCGATTTCTTTTTGTTCACCGCGAATTTCATCTAACTCCGCTTGTTGCTCTTCTAATTTCTTTTGGTATAATTTCGCTTTTAACATTTTCATTGCGTGCTCACGGTTTTTAATTTGTGAACGCTCTGACTGACACGTTACAACTGTATTTGTAGGTGTATGTGTAATACGAACTGCTGAGTCTGTCGTATTAATATGTTGTCCACCTGCACCACTTGCACGGTACGTATCAATTTTTAAGTCTTCTGAACGTATTTCGATTTCAACTTCATCATTGAACTCAGGTACAACTTCACAAGATACGAACGATGTATGACGACGGCCTGAAGAATCGAATGGCGAAATACGTACAAGACGATGTACACCTTTCTCTGCTTTCAAGTAACCGTAAGCGTTATGACCTTTAATTAATAAAGTAACACTCTTAATACCAGCTTCATCACCTGGTAAGTAGTCAACCGTTTCTACTTTAAACCCACGTTTTTCAGCCCAACGTGTGTACATACGTAATAGCATAGAACCCCAGTCTTGTGACTCTGTTCCACCAGCACCTGGGTGTAATTCTAAAATCGCGTTATTTTTATCATAAGGATCGCTTAGTAGTAACTGAAGTTCATACTCATTCATTTCTTGAATTAATCCTTTTACTTCTGATTCAAGCTCCTCATGTAAATCTTCATCATACTCTTCTTTTAAAAGCTCATGCGTGATTTCTAAATTTTCAAACGTCTCATCTAACTGACGGAACTTTCCAACCATATCTTTCAGTGCATTCGCTTCGTTAATTACAGCTTGTGCGCCTTGTTGGTCATCCCAAAATCCTGCGCCCATCATTTTCTCTTCTAATTCTGCAATTTGTTTTTCCTTAGTAGGAAGGTCAAAGAGACCCCCTAAAAGCCGCTAATCTCTTAGCCATTTTCTCTAATTCTTGTCTAATTTCTACTAATTCCATTTCCTTCACCTCTATGTAATTGCTGTTACTTTCGTATGAAAACAAGGGAAACTCTCTCCACTTATGACGGAGAGAGTTTAAGCCTTCTTAATTATACATTTTTGATGTAAAAGTTTGCAAAGTGGTCTGGACTACTGCCCAGTATTACTTCCCGATACCACAGCAGTTTTTATATTTTTTACCGCTACCACATTTACATACATCATTGCGCCCCACTTGGTCACCTTTTACAACTGGTTTTTTCTTCGCCTCTTCGCCATCGCTAGATGGATGAACTGCTTCACCTTGAACAACTTCTTGACGCTCTAAGTTTTGTTCAATTTCAGCCTTCATAATGTAACGAGAAATTTCCTCTTCAATAGAAGCAATCATTGATTCAAACATTGCGAATCCTTCCATTTGATACTCACGAAGTGGATCAATTTGACCGTAAGCACGTAAATGAATACCTTCACGAAGGTGATCCATCGCATCAATATGTTCTGTCCATTTCGTATCCACAACACGGAATACAACAACTTTTTCGAACTCACGCATTTGCTCTTCTGGCATAAGCTTTTCTTTGTCATTGTAACGCTCTATTAATTTCGCGATAATTGGCTCGCTCATTTCCTCTGGAGCAAGGCGACGTAATTCTTCTTCTTTTATATCTCCTTCTTGCAGAAGGTTTGTATTTAAGTAGTCAACAAGACCTTTAATGTTCCAATCTTCTTCAATTTCATCTTGTGTATGAAGCGCAACAGCACGTTCTACTGTAGATTTCATCATACCTTCAATAATATTGCGTAAGTTGTCCGATTCCATTACTTCTTGACGCTGTTTGTAAATAACCTCACGTTGCTGACGAAGTACATCATCGTATTGTAGTAACTGCTTACGTGCATCATAGTTATTTCCTTCTACACGTTTTTGCGCAGACTCCACTGCACGAGAAACCATTTTACTTTCGATCGGCTGTGAATCATCCATACCAAGACGATCCATCATCGCTTTCATATTGTCAGAACCGAAGCGGCGCATTAGTTCATCTTCCATCGATAAGTAGAATTGCGTAACACCAGGATCCCCTTGACGACCAGCACGACCACGTAACTGGTTATCAATACGACGACTTTCGTGACGCTCTGTACCGATAACTGCTAAACCAATATTTTTAATATCGTCTCCAAGCTTAATATCCGTACCACGGCCCGCCATGTTCGTCGCAATCGTTACAGCGCCCTTAATACCAGCTTCTGCAATGATATCCGCTTCCCGCGCATGGTTTTTCGCATTTAAAATGTTATGACGTACACCTTTACGCGTTAACATTTTTGAAATAAGCTCTGACGTTTCAATTGCAACTGTACCGACAAGAACAGGTTGTCCTTGTTTATGACGAGTTACAATATCCTCAACAACAGCATTAAATTTACCTTCCATTGATTTGAAGATTAAATCAGCACGGTCATCACGAACAATCGGTTTGTTCGTTGGAATTACGATAACATTCATATTATAAATGTTACGGAATTCCTCTTCCTCTGTTTTCGCTGTACCAGTCATACCAGATAACTTTTCGTACATACGGAAGTAGTTCTGGAACGTAATTGTCGCAAGCGTCATACTTTCATTTTGAATTTCTACGCCTTCTTTTGCCTCGATAGCTTGGTGTAAACCTTCGCTATAACGACGCCCTTTCATAAGACGACCAGTAAATTGGTCTACAATTACGATTTCGCCTTCTTGTACAACATAATCTGTATCACGGTGCATAACAACGTGCGCACGAAGTGCCTGATTAATATGGTGAAGAAGCGCTACATGTTTTAAATCGAATAAGTTTTCAATGTGGAAAGCTTTCTCGGCTTTCGTAATACCATCTTCTGTTAACATTACATTTTTCGTCTTCACATCAAATGAATATTCTTTTTCATTTTCTAATGTACGAACGAATGCATTTGCAAACATGTATAGCTCTGTTGATTTTTGAGCTTGTCCAGAAATAATAAGCGGCGTACGCGCTTCATCGACTAAGATAGAATCGACCTCATCGATAATAGCAAAGTGAAGCGGACGTTGAACGCACTGCTCTTTATATAAAACCATGTTGTCACGTAAGTAATCGAATCCAAGCTCATTATTTGTGCTATACGTAATATCAGCAGCATAAGCTTCTTGTTTCTCTTCGCGCGACATATGGTTTAAGTTAATTCCTACTGTTAATCCTAGGAACTCATGAAGTTGTCCCATTTCGCTCGCATCACGTTGCGCTAAGTATTCATTGACTGTAACAACGTGAACACCTTTTCCTGTTAAAGCATTTAAATATACAGGTAATGTAGATGTTAACGTTTTACCTTCACCCGTTTTCATCTCAGAGATATTCCCTTCATGTAAGGCAATACCACCCATTAACTGTACGCCATACGGACGCATTCCAAGAACACGAGTCGCAGCTTCACGAACAACCGCAAACGCTTCAGGTAGTAGATCATCTACTGTTTCACCTTTTGTTAGACGTTCTTTAAATTCAAGCGTCTTTCCTTTTAATTGTTCATCAGTTAATGGCTTAATAGATGGCTCTAGTGCATCAATTTGCTCAACTGTCTTCTGCATACGTTTAATTTGGCGTTGATTTACATCAAACACCTTTTTTAAAATACCGATCATAGGAAATACGCTCCTCTTTTTATTAAAATAAAACTTCCGATTGTTTTTCTTTCTCTCTATTACAATCAGTCGTTATAAAAATCAAATGTATGTTATGCCAATTTTTCTCCTAATTAAAAAAACTAAAATGTATATACCTAATGATAATTGTAACACTTGTCTTATAACTATGACAACAATCGGCCGAATGTCTCGTTCTAAATTAAGAAAACTTTTTTTCAAAATCTATTTTCAGCAAAAAAAGCGCAGCCATTTCGGCTGCGCTTTTGAATTATTATTTAGTTTCGATTAAACCATATTTCCCATCTTTACGGCCATATACAACATTAGTTTCATTTGTATCAGCATTTGTGAAGACGAAGAAATTATGTCCTAGCATATCCATTTGTAGGATTGCTTCTTCAACGTCCATCGGTTTTAAATCGAATCGTTTTGTACGTACAAGCTCTAGTTCATCCTCTTCTACCTCATCCAGAACAGCTACTGCTTCTGGAAGGATAAAGTTCGTTTTCATAGAACCTTTCTCACGTAACTTACGATTTACCTTTGTTTTATGTTTACGAATTTGTCGCTCAAGTTTATCAACTACTAAATCGATAGCAGCGTACATATCGCTATTAGTTTCTTCTGCACGAAGTAATAAATCAGTAAATGGAATTGTTACCTCGACACGTTGCTTGTCAGAGTATACTTTTAAATTAACTTTAATCTCTGGGAATGTATCAAAATAACGCTCTAACTTACCTAGTTTTTTCTCTACATATTCCTTTAATGCTGGAGTTACTTCAATATTTTCACCACGAATGTTGAATTTCATAGATGAATTCCTCCTTTCAAGCCTATGTACTATAATTTCGACACTGGCTTAAAAACTCCTTCTAACTTTTTTAAAAAAATTAGTGGAATTGCGATTTTTTTATCGTTTTTTGTTGAAATGAAAAGATGCATCGTTTCTATCTTTATTTTATCCTATTAACATCGTGAATAACGAATATAACTGTGGACAATTCGTTACAGAAAAGAAACAACTTTTTGACAACTCTATTCATAACAAAAACCCCTTGCAAAAAACAAGAGGTTCTACCATATATATAACGTTGCCACAAACGCAGCTTTCTCTTCCCAAAAACAATATTCCTACAGTTTTACAACATTAGCTGCTTGTGGTCCACGTGCTCCATCTACAATGTCAAACTCAACTTGTTGCCCTTCTTCTAATGACTTATAACCATCTTGTTGAATCGCAGAAAAATGAACAAACACATCATCACCATCTTCACGCTCAATAAACCCAAATCCCTTTTCTGCATTGAACCATTTCACTCTTCCTTGCATGTTCATTCCATTCCCTTCACTCTAAAAATCAGGGCATTTGCCCCATAATTTGACTATAACGAATGACAACTTATGAAGTCAAAGAAGACTTATCGTCTTTTTATTATCTCTTTCGACAGTTACAGGTCAACTTCTACAGAGCGTCAAACTAGAAACTTCCCTTGCTCCTCTATCGTATAAAAGACTTCCAATTTGTCTAACTGTAATTCCTGTCGTATATACATCATCCACGAGTAAAATGTTTTGATCATGAAACATCTCTTCTCCCTGAAAATAAAAAGGATTACTTCCCGAAAGCCTTTCTTTACGCGTCTTCTTACTTTGCTTTTCTGTTTCTCTCCTTCTTAATGATGGATAAGAAATTTTGACAGGTAAACAAGCTGCTAATAACTCTGCCTGATTAAAACCACGTTCATATTCCCGTTCCCTACTAAGCGGAACAGCAATCACACTTGAAATACTCGTAAAATGCTTTTCAAATAGCTTCCGAAAGGATCGATGAAAAATATGAACTAACTCCGCATCCCCCCGAAACTTAAACTTTGCTACTATTTCTTTCATCTCATCATCGTACACATGCAAAGAACGATTTTTAAAAGGACGATACTTCTCTTTGTTTATCCACCCTACGCAATCCACACAAATATCATTTTCTTTATATTCGGAAGGCAAGTCCTCTAAAGGGCGCCCACACTCCATGCAAATCTCTCCTATAATATAGGAAAGTTTCCGCTCACACCTATCACATATATATTTTTTATGAGGCTTTACAAAGAAGGTGTACCAACTAACTGTTTCTAACATATACTCATCGCAAAGTAGACAATGCATTAATCGATTAATCCTTGTTCTTTTGCCTTTTTGTTCATAATTTGAATATGTTTTTTCGCATGTACCATCGCCTCTGTCTTACCGCAATGAAAATAAACGACCTCGCCATAAGGTTCTTCAAAACTACGACCTGCTCGGCCTGCAATTTGTACGAGTGCACTTTCCGAAAAGATTTCTTCTTCCGCTCCTAACACCGCAACTTGTAAGTTCTTCACAGTTACTCCTCTCTCTAAAATTGTCGTTGTAACTAATAACGGAATTTCTCCCTTTCTAAAAGCTGCTACTTTTTCCTTTCTCATAAGATCTTCTGCATGTACACCTTCAACTCTATTATCCAACGATTTCAATAACAGGCTCATTTCTTCTATATATCGCACATGGGGAACAAATAAAAAAATGGGATACTTTTTGCTTACGTACATTTTTAACCATTGTAGTAACACTTGAGGAATTTTTTTATGATAGAGGCTTTTCTTCCAACTTCCGCACCAGCAAAATAGAGGAACTGGTAACGGGTGCCTGTGATATCGCCCAGAAACAATGACACCTTTTTGTTTACCCTTTCTGAAATTACGCTTCCACTTTTCATCTGGGGTTGCAGTTAAATAAATACGCGCCGCTTTCTCTTTCATCGCTTGTTGTACTGCATACTGTAACATTTGATCCGCATGATATGGGAAGGCATCAATTTCATCTACAATCATGACATGAAACGCTCTATAGTAACGTAGCAATTGATGAGTCGTTGCAACGACTAACGCTGCATCTTTTTCACGATCTACACTCCCTCCGTATAAAGCAGCTACGTTTATACTAGGAAACGCTTCTTGTAATCTCGGTGCTAATTCCAGTACAACATCTGTTCTTGGCGTTGCGATACAAACTCTTTCTCCTTTTTGAAGTGCCTCTGCAATACCGTAAAATAACATTTCTGTTTTTCCAGCCCCGCACACAGCCCAAATAAAAAAAGAGTCTTTCTGCTTAATAGCTTCTATAACACCTTGCGCCGCCAACTCCTGACCAGTAGACAAAGTCCCATTCCACTGTAACGAATTTAAACTTTTTTCACCTTTTCTTTCAGCAATCCCACGAACGAGTACAGCACATTCACTAACTCTCCCCATCGTTATACACTTCCGGCAATACGTGCACACTTTACTGCACCTTTTACATGAAAATGATGCAAATAATCGTTGCTCTACGTTTCCGCAGCGCTGACATATATATTTAGAAGACTTCTTGATTACGCCTTGTACACATACGGCCTCTCCCTTCTTTTTCAAATCACTTAATTCTCTCCGTAAACCTGAAGAAATTTCTTCTAATAGCAACTGTTTTCCAGCAAGCATCAGCAACCACCTCCAGCACTACTATAAACCTTTCTTATAATCTCGTAAAAACTCAAAAAAGCCGATAACCTACTTATAAAATAGTAAGCTATCGACTTTATACACATGTTTTATTCGATTATAAATCCTAGAATCGACCGTATCCTAAGAAATGTTTTTGGTTATAGCTACTGCTTAAGCTAGAGTATGCAATCCCTTTATCACCAGCATGAATCATTTGGCCATTACCAACGTAAATACCGATGTGAGATGGACCTGGCTTATAAGTACCTTGGAAGAATACTAAATCTCCAGGTTGTGGGCTACTTACTTTAGAAACTGAGTTCCAGTAACCTGCAACGTCTTGACGTCCTACACCATAGATGTAAGAAATGAATCCACTACAGTCAAAACCACCGTTTGATGGAGATGCACTTCCCCAAACATATGGTAAACCTAAGTAGCCTTGCGCCTTACCAATTACACCGCCCGCATTTGTAGTTGGTGCTGGTTCTGCTTGTTTCTTTTCTTGCTTAGGTGCTTCTTTTTTAGGCTCTTCTTTTTTAGGTTCCTCTTTTTTAGGTTCTTCTTTTTTAGCTTGTCCACCATTGTTTGCTGGTGCAGCTTGCTGAGCAGGTGCTTGTGCTTGCTGAGCTTGCGCATCTTTAGCAGCTTGTTCTGCTTGTTTTTGAGCAGCAGCTTCTTGTGCAGCTTTTTCTTGCGCTTCTTGTTCAGCAATACGTTGTAATTGCAGTGCTTGTTTTTCAAGATCTTTCAATTGACTTTCCGTGCTTGTCATTGAAGTTACAACTGTGTCCATTTTACCGCTTAAATCGTTTACTGCTGTTGCTTTTTTCGCTTTTTCAGCGTCAAGTTCTTTCTTAGCAGTTTCAATTTGAGCTTGTGCTTCTTTTAGTTCTTTTTGCTTTGTTTTTACCGTTTCAACATCTTTTTTCACGTTCGCTTGGTCTTCTTGTTGTGTTTTCATGATATCTTCGTCAGACTCAAGAATTTTAGAAACAGAAGTTAAACGATCAACTAAATCTGCAACGTTTTTAGAGTTTACAAGAACTTCTGTTACAACATTTGTGTTTGGTTGTTCTTGAAGTGCAACTAAACGTTTTCTTAATAACTCTTCACGTTTTGCAATTTTCGTTTGTAGTTCTGCAATATCTTTATTTTTATTTTCGATTAATTTCTCAGTATCAGCAACTTTTTTCGTTGTTTCATCAAGTTTTGAAGCATTCTCTTGAACAGACTTATCTAAACCTTGAATCGTTTTGTTTAAGTCGTTCATTTGTTTTTGTAATTCATCACGTTCTTTTTGTTGTTTATGTAAAGTGTCATTTTGTGTATTAATTTGTGATTTCACGTCAGAAATTTTATCTTCTGCAAATACATTTGGTGTTAGTCCTGAAAACATTAACCCTGCAACTAATGCGCAAGATGCCATTTTTAGCTTTTTCATTTTATTTTTTACACCGCTTTCTTTTGTCTTTTTTCCGTATATAACCTATAAAATTTATACCATAATTCGGGATTTTTTTTGCTAATGTTACGCTATTGTAAAACAAATGTAATATTATATGTAACTCCATCGTAAAATATGCATATTTTTGTATGTATGTGTAGAATTTTAAAAGCTTTTTATAAGCAAAGAAAAAAACGCAAGGTTTCCCTTACGTTTTATTAAATATACTAATACGAATGTAATCCAAGCGTTATTTCATCCATTTCTCAGCCCAGTTTTGGACTTCATCCATAACACTTTCTAATGCTTTCCCTTTTTCAGTTAAGCCGTACTCAATTCGAACTGGTACTTCTGGATAAACATTACGAACTACAATGCCTTCGCTTTCCAATTCTTTTAAACGCTCTGACAACATGCGATCGCTCATATTTGGTATAATATCTGCAATTTCTCTGAAACGTTTTGACTCTTCAAGCAAAGATTTAATAATTAAGCCAGTCCATTTTTTACTAAGCAAAGTAAAAGCTGACTCAAACTTTGGACATAAACAAGAATTATGCTCCATATGTTTCACCTCTCTTCTATTATAATATAGTCTCTTGTAAAAAGTAAGTTATAAAACTTTCCTCATTATTATATTTTACGTACATTTTACCATTTCCAAATATTAACTTGTCAACTACACGTAAAATATCCGTAAAAAAACCCTCTTCAAAAAGAGAGCTTTTTATATCTTATTACTTCGTATACCATCCAAGACCTAGTGCACCTTCACCTAAATGCGTACCAATTACAGCACCAAAATAACCTGTGCGAATTGTGACATGAGGATATTTTGCTTCTAATTCAGCCTTCCATTCATTCGCTTCCTCTTCACGTTGTGCATGAATAATAACTGCTTCCATAGGTACACCTTTACTTGCTTGCTCATCAAAAATTTCAACAATTCGTTTTAACGCTTTTTTACGCGTACGAATCTTTTCAAATGGAATAATGATTTTATCTCTAAAATATAAAACCGGCTTCACTTGTAACAAACTACCAATGAAGGCTTGTGCACTATTTAATCGGCCGCCACGTTGTAAATGATGTAAATCATCCACTACAAAATAGGCGTCCATCGTTTGCTTCATTTCATCAAAACGGGCAACAATTTCTTTCGGATCTTTTCCTTCACTTGCTAATTTTGCCCCTTCACGTACATAGAATCCTTGTACTTCACAACTAATTTCAGAGTCGTACGTATATACATCAATACCCTCTACCATTTGCCCGGCTGTCGTTGCCGTTTGATATGTACCACTAATCCCACTTGAAAGATGAATGCTAATAACCGCATCATAATCCTTCGATAGTTCTTCAAATAACTCAACAAACTTTCCGATTGCTGGCTGAGAAGTTTTCGGAAGTTCTTCTTGCTCACGTACTTTTACATAGAAATCATCTACTGAAATTTCAGCTTCTTCTTGATAAGATTCCGTTCCAAACACAACGTTTAATGGAATCATATATATATTGAGTTCATCACGAATATGCTTCGGTATATATGCTGTACTATCAGTAACAATAGCTGTTTTCATTTGCGTACCTGCCTTATAAAAAAGTTTTTATTCCCTAAGTTTACACGAAAACTAAAAATGGTGCATCCATACATGAAAATGCCGATTTGAAATTATACTCACCATCTCGACAAATTACAACAAAAAGGGGAAATACTCACCAAAAATTTCAACTTATTTATAAAAAATGTTTGAATATAAAAACGCTCGCTTTTAAAATGTAAAGTACTAGTCATTTTGGTAGATAGGGGCGTATACGAGTGTTATTACAATATTTAACAATCAAAGACTACGGTGAGCACGAAATTGTCATTCAAAAATCAAGATTTATCTGTTATGTTAGTCGAGCTACAACCGAAGAAGAAGCTCAAGAATTTATACAAAAAATTAAAAAACAAAATTGGAATGCCACACATAATTGTTCTGCGTATTTGATTGGCGAACAAGATCAAATACAAAAAGCGAATGATGATGGAGAACCTAGCGGTACAGCTGGCGTACCTATGTTAGAAGTACTAAAAAAACGCGGTTTAAAAGATACCGTCGTTGTCGTTACTCGCTATTTTGGCGGCATCAAACTTGGCGCAGGTGGATTAATTCGCGCATATGGAAAATGTACAAGCGAGGGCATTAACCATGTCGGTGTTGTCGAGCGAAAACTAATGCGTGTTATGCAGACCGACATTGATTACACATTACTTGGCAAGGTTGAAAATGAATTACGCAATTCAAAATATGCCATTAAAGATATACATTATCTAGAGAATGTCACATTTGATACGTATGTAGAAGAAGACGGAAAACAAGCATTCACAGATTGGATGATTGAATTAACAAATGGGAAATGTAAAATTACAGAAGGAGATATGTTGTACTTAGAACAAGATGTTATCTAAGAATAACTACATCCTCACCTTTAAAGATTAATGTAGTGAATTACTTCCCTACAAATGAACTAAGGAGATTATATATGGAAGAACGTTATTATCATCTCCAAAATAGCAGAATAAAAAAGAAACGAAGAAGAAAGTTTTTCTACTTCCTTATTTTCGTATTTTTATTTGGTGGTGTAGGACTTTATATATTAAATTCCTACTCTTCTCTCATGGGGATGTATAGTGGTTTTACTCGTCAAAAATCGGACTTGAGAACCGAAGATGTGGAAATTACAAAGGAGCCTTTTACACTCCTTATTATGGGTATAGAAGATTATGCAACGGACGGTCAAAATGGTCGTACAGATTCATTAATGTTTGCGACAGTCAATCCTAAGACTAAAAAGATTTCGCTTATGAGCATCCCTCGTGATAGTCGCGTTCCAATTGTCGGGAAGAACAAAGAGGACAAAATTAACGCTGCGCACGCTTACGGCGGAGAAGAAATGGCAATCAAAACTGTCGAAGGTTTTCTAAAAGTTCCTGTAGACCATTATATTAAAATTGATTTCCAAGGCTTTAAAGGTATTGTTGATGCTGTTGGCGGTGTTACCGTTGATGTCCCATTCGATTTTTGGGAGCGTTCGGACGTGGATTACTACAAGAAAATCGAATTTAAGCAAGGACAACAAGACTTAAATGGGGAAGAAGCTCTCGCATACGTACGTATGCGAAAGCAGGATCCAAACGGCGATTATGGTCGAGCCGCTAGACAAAGACAGTTACTAGCCGCTGTTGCTCAAAAACTAAATTCAGCCTCTACCGTATTTAAAATTAAAGATTTAACGGCAGTCGTTGGAAAATATATAAAAACTGACATTCCTATTTCTGACGGACTTGCACTTTACAATAAAATATCTGGGTTTGATCCTTCTACAATACAAACGTTCAAACTTGAAGGAGAAGACAAAAAAATAGGTGGTATTTATTACTTCCTTCCAGATCCAATCGGTGTAGAGACAGTACGTAACGAAATTAAAAAAGAATTAGGGGAAACAGCAAACACTCAAGAAGATCCAACAACAAAAACCGAATCAAATCCTTCTTCAAGCTCTAACGAAAAAGCAAAGAAAGAAACGAATCAGAATCAGAACAAAACACCAACTGAGCCACCTCCTTCTACGAATGCTCATGCAGAGTGGATTATGAGAAATCAGCAATAACAAAAAGAGCCAAATCATACGATTTGGCTCTTTTTTATTTACTTATTAAAGTGTTTTAAAATTGCTTCTACAATACGCTCTGATGCACGGCCATCACCGTAAGGATTAGATGCTTTTGACATCTTATCATGAGCCTCTTTATCTGATAACAACTCATCAGCAAGACCAAAGATTGTCTCTTCGTCTGTTCCTGCTAATTTCAATGTACCTGCTTCAATACCTTCTGGGCGCTCTGTTGTATCACGAAGAACAAGAACCGGTACACCAAGTGACGGCGCTTCCTCTTGTACACCACCAGAATCAGTTAACATTAAGTATGAACGAGCTGCAACATTGTGGAAATCAATTACATCTAGCGGCTCAATTAAATGAATGCGGCTATGATCGCCTAAAATATCATTCGCTGTTTCACGAACAACAGGGTTCATATGAACAGGATACACAACTTGTACGTCTTCATGCTTATCAACAAGACGCTTAATTGCACGGAACATATTACGCATTGGCTCTCCTAAGTTTTCACGACGGTGAGCTGTCATAAGTACAAGACGATCATTTCCAAGCTTCTCTAGTACAGGGTGACTATATGTTTCTTTTACAGTCGTTTTTAGTGCGTCAATCGCTGTATTTCCTGTTATGAAAATGCGTGACTCATCTTTATTTTCTTTCTGTAAGTTCGTTGCTGATTTTGCTGTAGGTGAGAAATGAAGATCTGCCATTACACCTGTTAATTGACGATTCATCTCTTCTGGGTATGGAGAATATTTATCCCATGTACGAAGTCCTGCTTCAACATGACCTACTGGAATTTGATTATAGAAAGCAGCTAAACTTGCAATAAATGTTGTCGTTGTATCACCATGTACAAGTACAATATCCGGCTTTGCTTCTTTCATCACTTTATCCAAACCTTCTAAACCACGCGTTGTAATGTCAATTAAAGTTTGGCGGTCTTTCATAATATTCAAATCGAAATCTGGCGTAATTCCAAAGATACTTAATACTTGGTCTAACATTTGACGATGTTGTGCTGTTACAGTCACAATCGATTCAATTTTTTCTGGATGTTTTTGCAACTCTAACACAAGAGGTGCCATTTTAATTGCTTCTGGACGTGTCCCGAAAATTGTCATTACTTTTAAACGTTCAGTCATTTCATTGCCTCTTTTCTTTCACTAGTTACAAATTCTATTATGACATATAAGAATATACATGAATACATGCCTTTTAACGAATAACGGAAAAGTCCCTCTTACAAATACTTTCTCTGCCAACCGAATAATAATCTATCTCTTGCTTCTTGACACCCTCATCAGTATAACAATTTCTTCCATCGAATAAAATAGGCTCTCTCATAAGTTGTGCGTACTTTTCTAACGGATAAGCTCGGATAGCCTCCCATTCTGTCATGATAAAAGCCGCACTCGCTCCTCTAATCGATTCATCTATACATTCGCTATATTGTATAGTCTCTCCAAAGATATTTTTCATATTTGGAATCGCTTTTGGGTCATATAGAACTACATCCGCACCTATATGAATTAATTCTCGTATCATAATAAGGGACGGTGCGTCTCTTATATCATCAGTATTCGGTTTAAATGCCGCTCCCAGCACCGCAATCCGCTTCTTATTCATATTTAATACTTTCTTCGCTTTCTCAATCAATAACAACTGTTGTTTATTATTCACTTCAATGACTGCTTTTAACAAGCGAAAATCATGCGCCACATTTCCTGCAATCTGCACAAGCGCTTTCGTATCTTTCGGAAAACACGACCCTCCGTAACCAATGCCCGCATTTAAAAAAGACGCCCCAATTCTCTTATCCATTCCCATCCCTTGTGCAACGTCTAATACATTGGCTCCTACCTTCTCACATATATTTGAAATTTCATTGATAAAACTAATTTTTGTCGCTAAAAAAGCATTCGATGCATATTTAATCATCTCTGCACTTTTTATATTTGTAACATATGTTTTCAAGCGTAATTCACTATACAAATTCGCCACTTTTCGTGCCGCTTCCTCATTATCTGCTCCAATTACAATGCGATCTCCCTGAAAAAAATCGTAAATCCCTGAACCTTCTCGTAAAAATTCTGGATTCGATACGATATGTAATTCATATCTATTTTGTAATTTCTCCTCAATCCATCCCCTCATAACATCATTTGTACCTACAGGAACCGTACTTTTCGTAACGACAATAATATCATTCGTCGCATATGTTCCGATATCGTCACAAGCACTTCGAATATATGTTAAATCCGCTGTCCCATCTAATAAAGATGGCGTTCCAACTGCAATAAATATAAATTCTGCATCGTAAAATGCTTTTACTCTGCTTGTTGTAAAACTTAAACAATCATTCTCACATGCATCATGTATTAATTCATATAAACCCGCTTCATAAATAGGCAGATTCCCTTGCTTTATCTGTTCAATTTTCTCATCACTTATATCAAAACATGTGACTGAATGGCCTAACATAGCCAACCCTACTCCTGTAATCAACCCAACGTATCCGGTACCTATTATCGTAATTTTCATTTCCTTTTCGCACAGGAATATACAATAGAAAATATACGAATACATAAAATTTCTCCTGTGCTTCCCCCTCTCACATTAAAAATGAGAAAACTCTTTTACTTCTTTATTATATGAATTACTTTTTCCATTCTTTTTTAAGTTTTTGTAAAATTACATGCAAGAATATAAAATGAAGTTTTATTCAGTGAGGGGTATCCATCCTTCACTAATTATTAGTTAAACCAATCAAGATTTTATAGGAATGAAGGTTCCCACTAATTTCTTTGCCCCAACTGAATTTTGAGGTGAAAGCCTTACTGGCCGTTCATACTGATAAATTCCCACATTTTAACACGGAACTTACTCATTTTACGTGTAACACTTATAATACTGAAATAAAAATATTCATTATCGAAGAAAAAGAGAAAATGTCATATTCTAAAGTCCAATACGATTAACCTTCTCAAACGATTCAATATTCTGTATACAATTGTCATATATTCTAGCTGCTTCCATTTGCCGTACAAAGAAAAAAAGATTGAATTCTAATCTTTTTGTGATACCATATGTTATGAGCCTGTAAATAAACATCATAATTTTCAGATAAATACATTTTAAAAAAATTACGTTAGACTATAAAAGGGTGGGGTATTAATGGACTCACAAGTGATTTATGCCATTTTGGCATCTTTCATCACTGTACTCGTCGTTACTCCTTTAGTTATTAAGTTAGCTTTTAAAATAGGAGCAACAGATAAGCCAAACGCTCGTAAAGTACACCAAAAGATCATGCCTCGTCTTGGCGGATTAGCGATATTTATTGGTGTAGCTGTAGGATTTGTTGTCGGCGGCTTATACGAACAAAGAATGTTATCGATAACGCTAGGTGCGATTATCATTGTAATCATCGGTATTTTAGATGATATGTACGAGTTATCTGCGAAGGTAAAATTCGGTGGACAACTATTAGTTGCCATGATGATTGTAAAAAGTGGATTATTAGTGCAAGTATTATATATTCCAATCCTCGGGGATACTGAACTCGGATGGCTTGCTTATCCAATTACAGTATTTTGGATTGTAGGTATTACAAATGCAATCAACTTAATTGATGGCTTAGATGGGTTATCTGCTGGTATTTCATCTATCGTGCTTGCAACGCTAGCATATATGGCCTTCACTAGCCCATGGGGCACTGGAGCCGCTATTATCTTACCACTAGCATTAATTACATTAGCAAGTACAATTGGATTTTTATTCTACAACTTCCATCCAGCAAAAATTTTCATGGGAGATACAGGCGCACTATTTTTAGGATACTGTATTTCTGTTATATCGTTACTTGGATTATACAAAAGTGTAACGTTATTCAGCTTTATCGTTCCAGTTATCATTTTAGGCGTACCTGTATTCGATACGACATTTGCGATTATCCGTCGTATCGTAAATAAAAAACCTATATCGGCACCAGATAAATCGCATTTACATCACCGTTTACTTGCAATGGGCTTCTCTCATCGTAAAACGGTACTAATTATATACGCATTCGGTATTTTCTTTAGTGTAAATGCAATCATTTTCTCTAGTGCGACATTATGGTTATCCATTATTCTTCTTTTCGTTTTAATCTTCTTTACAGAGATCATTGCTGAAGTAATTGGGCTTGTACATGAACGTTACAAACCACTTATTTCCTTTTATAAAAAAGTGAAAAAACGCGAAGACTAATTGTAGTATAGCCTTTACAATTATGAAATATTCAAATAGCATCCTCTTTCTTATAAGAGGATGCTATTTTTTATTTTTTACTCCCCATTTCATATTTCCAAAATATAGTTTGTTTGAGAGTTCCACTATTGGAGAAAGATATACATAATAAGAAAAGGATTATATTTTCTTTTTTACATCTTGATTGTCAAACTGAGGGTGAATGTTATGATCAAGCGAGTATTTCAATACATTATTTTATTTTTAACGATTACTATGTACGCGTCATCTCATGCAGGGGCAACTACAATGGTTCCTGCTGAACATCATCCAAACACTGAAACTACCTCTTCTACCCAAAAAATCGCGTACTTAACATTTGATGACGGACCAAACAAATATACTACGCAAATTTTAAACATCTTAAAAGAAAAGAACGGAAAAGCAACTTTCTTTGTTATTGGTGGAAAAGTACCACATTATAAAAAGACAATGCAACGATTAATTAAAGATGGACATTATATTGGACTTCATAGTATGTCACACGATGTAAAACGCCTTTACACTGGTGATCCATCTGCTTTAATTACAGAAATGGAACAAACACAAAACATTGTCCAGCAAGTTACAAAATTAAATACACATCTCGTTCGTGTCCCGTATGGTAGCATGCCGTATTTAAAAAAGAATTACCGTGATGCACTTGTATCAGCCCGGTATAAAATGTGGGATTGGACAATCGATACATATGACTGGAAAAGCTATGACAATCCTTCTGCCATACTAGAAAGGGTACGTAATCAAAGCGATGAACAAGTCGAAGTAATTTTAATGCATGATTCGAGTGTCACTGTACAAATACTGCCAAAAGTAATTGATTATTTACAGTCACAAGGATACAAACTTCTTCCCTATAATCCATCTTCTCATCTCAAAGTTAATTTTTGGAAAGACACAAGATTGTAACAGCTTTAGTGCCTATGTGCTAAAGCTGTTTTATTTTTCTCTTCCCACCCTTCCCATTTTTGTGTAAAATTTTAAATAGTGATGAAGTTTCGAGGTGAATAGAAATGAAACGAATAGATCTCATTTTTAACGCAATACAAAAAGGCAATTATACAGAAGGTGTAACTGCATCAGAACTCGCTACCCTGTTGCAACTAGATCGAGCCAATGTAAGTAGCGACTTAAACAAACTTGTAAAAGATAAACGTTTATTAAAAACAAATACGCGTCCTGTTCGTTTTTATATAGAAACGAACGCTTCATTGGAAACGCATTCAAAGGAAATGACTTCATTAGATACATTTGCAGTTGAAAATACGAGCCTTAAAATCGCAATTGAAAAAGCGAAAGCTTCTATTCTCTATCCTCCAAACGGTATGCATACTTTACTGCTCGGAGAAACAGGCGTCGGAAAATCCATGTTTGCTTCTTTAATGCACGAATATGCAATTGAAGTTGAACAGCTTCCTAAAAATGCACCATTTATCGTCTTTAACTGTGCTGATTATGCAAATAACCCACAGCTACTACTAGGGCAATTATTTGGGATTAAAAAAGGAGCGTATACAGGGGCAAGTGATCAAAAAGGGTTAATTGAAAAAGCACATGAAGGGATCCTTTTCTTAGATGAAGTACATCGCCTTCCTCCAGAGGGACAAGAAATGCTTTTTACCTTTATTGACCGCGGAGTATACCGCCGCCTTGGAGAAACAGAAAACGAGCGTAAGGCACAAGTATTAATCATTACTGCAACAACAGAAGAACCAAATTCATTTTTATTAAAAACATTTACAAGACGTATACCGATGACTGTTACGCTGCCACCACTTCGTGAGCGTACACATAAAGAACGATTTGCTTTACTGCAACTATTTTTCACAAATGAAGCAATCCGCCTGCGAAAAGAAATTCACGTTAGCCCGAATGCAATGCGTGCTTTCGTCTTTTACAATTGTCCCAATAACATCGGGCAATTAAAAACGGATGTACAAATTGCCTGTGCAAAAGCCTATTCTGACTTTGTGACAAAGAAACGTGATTCTGTCTATGTTTCAAGTACAGATTTACCTTGGTATATGAAAGAAGGGCTATTCATTGAAAGAAAAAGCCGTCATCTATACCAAATACCAAATGAAACATTTGTATTTACAGGTAATGAAGGTTGGAGTAATCATAAAATAGAAAATGAAAAACAATCTTCTATATACGATTATATTGATTATAAATATGAAGAACTTCAAGCTCGCGGTATTGAAGAGGACGAATTAGAATTACTAATAGAAAATGATATTCAAAGCTTTTTCGTACAATATTTTAACCAAATTTCTAAAAAAACAAGTCATGAAAATGTTTTTAAAATTGTGGATCGTAATATCGTTTCCGTATGTGAAAAAATTGCGGAACTTGCTGAAAAACATTTATCTAAGACGTTTGATGAAAAAGTATTTCTCGCTTTAAGCTTACATGTACAGACAACTCTACAACGTTTGCAGGCTGGGAAACAAATTCATCACCCACAATTAAATCAAATTCGTACGAAATATAAAGAAGCTTTTTCCGTAGCTATGCAATGCATTCAACTACTGGAGGACGAATTACAAATAACAATGCCTATTGATGAAGCAGGCTTTTTAACAATGTTCTTCGTTGTTGATCCAATTCCTGCCTCACAAACAGAAGTAAAAGTATTAATATTAGCGCACGGCAACGGAATCGCAACAGAAATGGCAAACGTCGCAAACGAATTGCTCGGCATTGAGGAAGTAACCGGTATCGATATGCCGTTACATGAATCACCGAAAGATTTCTTAGAACGCGTGAAAGTGTATATGAAAACACTCCAAAATGTAAACGGGCTTCTCTTACTCGTTGATATGGGATCACTCGCTTATATTGGTGATATATTAGAAACTGAGTTCAAAATTCCGGTACGTGTCCTTTCCATGACGAGCACTCCACATGCACTAGAAGCTGCTCGAAAAGCTCAGCTTGGCTACTCGTTAGATGCATTATATGAAACAGTGAAGAACTTAACACCGTTTTACTTAAACGTACAAGAAGAAAAGAAAAAGCCACTATCACCAATGAAATCTGTTATTTTGACAGCTTGTTTAACTGGGGAAGGCAGTGCTTTAGCTATTCAAAAAATGTTGGAGAACTATTTACGATTTGACAAGGAATTAATTGAAATCATCCCGATTAGTATCGTCCATGAAAAAGATTTAACAAAAATGATTGAGAACATAAAAAAAGAGCGGAATATCATTTGTATCGTTACGAATTTCGATGTGCAGGTGCCATGCTTAACTTATCATTTCCAAGACATTGTAAACTACACAGCAATTCAGCCCATTCAAGAATTAATTACGTATGAAGAAACATATGCAAAAATGGCTGATATTCTTGAACAACAAATGCAGCGTAACGACGGAGCATTACTTATTAAAACGATCCGTTACGCATTGAATACAATTCAAGAATTAATTTCCTTACAGCTAACTCCTGACAGTTTAATGGGTGTTATTCTGCATATGAGCTGTATGGTTGACCGTCTTCAAAAAGGAGAAAGCCTCCTCCCTCATCCGGATAAAGAGAAACGAAGACAAGATGAATACTGGATGTATATGAAAGTTAAAAAAGCATTGCAGCCAATTGAAAATACATTTGAAATACAAATACCTGATGACGAAGTGTTTTATGTTATGGACTTCTTCATTAAAAATCAGCCTGTAAAAAATTAATCGAGGCAGTTTTTTAGTATATCGAACGTAACTCCGATTTTATCAGCGATTTTCAAGATATATCAGCGCAACTCCGATTTTATCAGCAACTTTTCAAATATATCGATTTACCGGCAAGAATCGCTAAAATTTGCACCTTATAGCAAAAAAGGCTGTTCCAAAATATGGACAGCCTTTTTTCTACTTCTTTACTTTCCTAATTCTCCCCCTGATTTCGCCCTTCTTATTGGACTTCGTATAAACATTTACATATACATTCGCCTGAATGATTTCTTGAAGTAAGCTATCAAACGCTCGCCCCTGTAAAGGCCCTTCAAAATCCCCCACATTAACTACACCAGTGACGACTCCTTCATTAACACTAATACCTTGCTTTAATGGACCAAATAAACTTAAAACAATTGGACCAATTTGATCTGCTTTCCCTAAATGAATTTGGCATGATGTAACTTTCTCGATGTTTTTCAATATGACCCGATATTGCAACTTCTTTAAATCCTCACTAAATATAAACTCTGCTACGCCATAAGCTTCTGTATTTACAGGGGGTATTTCCCTCTTACCTGTTAACCTCGCAAAGAAATGTGTTGTCATACGGGCATTCTCCTTATATAAATTTCCCAGCACTACTTCTACTACTTTATGGTTTATACATAATCATTTATGACTTTTTCAAGTGTTAATTACGAAGAAAAGATTCACACAATCTTTACATTAGAATCGTTCCTTTTGCTTTACTACCTCTTGTATAATGCACTTAGAAAAACATTCTAGGAGGGCATTTTGAAGAATAACAAATACACTTTTCACACATTATTAGAGATTTTTCTCGTTTCATTTAAATTAGGACTTACTTCATTTGGTGGTCCTGTCGCCCATCTTGGGTATTTCCACCACGAATATGTGCAAAAAAAAAAATGGATGGATGAACGGAGCTACGGAGATTTAGTAGCACTAAGTCAATTCCTTCCTGGTCCTGCTAGCAGCCAAGTCGGTATGGGGGTTGGATTATTAAGGGGCGGACTATTAGGAGCTATTATTTCATGGATTGGATTCACACTACCGTCTGTGCTCGTTTTAGTTTTCTTCGCTTCATTCTTTAATCAGTTCGATTTTGGAAGTGCTGGCTGGATTCATGGGCTAAAACTTGTAGCAGTCGCTATTGTCGCTCATGCAATATGGGGAATGGCGCAAAAATTAACGCCAGACCGAAATCGTGCGACGATTGCAATTGCAACTGCCGCAATCGCCCTATTATGGCCAAGTAGCTGGACACAAGTCATTCTCATTATCATATCTGGCTTTATCGGCTGGTTTTTATATCGCAACCAACCAATTAGCCAATCTCAAAATATAAAAGTACCTATTTCAAAAAAGATAGCAGTTTCGTGTCTCGTCTTATTCTTCGGACTATTACTACTGCTACCAATTTTAAGACCGTTCTCTTATTACATCGCCTTATTCGATAGTTTCTATCGCTCTGGCGCACTTGTATTTGGAGGCGGACACGTCGTGCTACCTCTTCTTGAAGGTGAATTCGTACAAAACGGAATGATGACAAAAGAACAGTTTCTAGCTGGATACGGATTAACACAAGCAATGCCAGGACCACTGTTTACATTCGCTTCTTATATAGGAGCAGTGTTAAACGGAACGCTTGGTGCAATACTCGCAACAATTGCGATCTTTCTTCCTGCTTTCTTACTCGTTATTGGTGTTTTACCCTTTTGGGACAGTGTAAGAAAAATATCTTTCATACAAGGCGCACTACTCGGTGTTAACGCCGCAGTTGTTGGTATTTTAATTGCCGCTTTTTACGATCCCATTTGGACGAGCACAATTATAAACGCTGTAGATTTTGTTTTTGCATCTCTTCTATTTTGCTTGCTCGCTTTTTGGAAAACACCACCTTGGGTTATCGTTATACTTGGAGCCTTTGGCGGATATATTCTATCCATTTTGTAAATAAAAAAAGACGGCATAATGTAGCCGTCTTTTTTCTATTAAAACTTTACAAGCTCTATTCCTTCAGGCAACTCACTCTCTGTTAAAATACGCAATTCCTTCACACGATCTATTACGTAAGAGGAACGCTTCACAAGCTCTGGATCAATATACGCTGGATGAACCATAATTTCTACCGTTTGTTCGCCGTGTACTCTTTCTTTTAACTTCACAAAGTAATCTTCCGTCACACCATCCGCATAAAAGTCACTGTAAAATACGTCAGAAAACGGGCGTACTGCTCGCTCTTCCTCACAACGACGAATCGGAACATTATATGTAGCCGCTAATCTCTCAAGAACATCGTGCAAAATCGGTAAGCTGTGCACATGGTGATGACTATCTAAATGAGTTGGTGTTAATCCGTAAGATAAGAATTTCTCAATTTGAGCAGTCCATTCTCGCTCGACTTCTTCTGGATTTACCTTCCCTTCCCATACGACGCTTTGTTTATGAAACAACCCATCGCTACTTACAAGTGATGGTACGTCTCCAAGAATTGGTTTCCCTGCCGTTAATACGAGATGTACTCCTATCCCTAACGTTTTATACTCTTTTGCTAAGCGTACCGCATGCTCTGTTCCGGGCATATTCATCATCATCGTCGTTGAATTTACAAGTCCATTTATATGTCCATCAATAATGCCATAATTTGTACCTTCTGTAAGACCGAAATCATCTGCATTTACAATTAACTTAATCATCATAATACCTCCTAATAGAATAAAAAAAGCGGGCTAAATAGCGCCGCTTTATTTCTCTACCTTTTTGAAGAACTGCGGAAGATATTCTTTATGTGCTTCCAACATTTCATCTAAAATTTGTTTTGCAACTTTATCTGATGGTACAAGTGGATTAATTGTCATAGCAAGCAGCGCTTTATGATAATCCCCTGTAACAGCAGCTTCAATTGTTGTGCGCTCAAATGATTTAATTTGCTGTACTAAACCGCGAACTGGTACCGGAAGATCTCCAACTGCAATTGGTTTTGGACCTTCTTTCGTAATAATACAGTTCACTTCAACAGCCGAATCATGTGGTAAGCTTGCAATTGTTCCGTTGTTTCGTGTATTAACAGGCTGGATATCACCTTTATTATTGTAAATAGACGTAATTAAGCTACATGCTGCGTCACTATAATAAGCACCGCCACGTTTTTCTAATTGTGGTGGTTTAATATCTAAGTTCGGGTCTTTATATAGCTCGAATAAATCATCTTCTAACTGTTTTACTACCTCTGCACGTGTACCTTTTTCAATCGAAGCTTCTTTCTCTTCTTCTAACATTTCACGTGTTTTGTAGTAATAACGGTGGTATGGACATGGAATTGCACGAAGGCCGCGAATAAAGTCTGGCTCCCAGTTAAGCGCTGCAATATTTTCCATCGTAATTTGCTTTTCTGGATCTGTTACAAGCTCTAACACACGATCCATTACACTTACGCCATCTAAGTATACATCTAGTCCGTATACCATATGATTTAAACCTGCAAAATCAACGTGGACACGACTTGCATCTACTTCAAGTAATCTCGCAAGACCCATGCGGATTCCGATTGGAACGTTACATAGACCAACTACTCTTTGAATATTTGTATAACGAAGGACAGCTTCTGTTACCATACCAGCTGGGTTCGCGAAGTTAATTAACCATGCATTCGGACAAAGCTCCTCCATATCCTTACAAATATCTAAAATAACAGGAATCGTTCTCAGTGCTTTGAATAAACCACCAGGACCATTCGTTTCCTGACCGATTACATCATATTTTAACGGGATTGCTTCGTCTTTTGCACGTGCTTCTAATAAACCAACGCGAAGCTGCGTTGTTACGAAGTCAGCATCTTTTAATGCTTCACGACGATCAAGCGTTAAATGTACCTCGATTGGTAAACCTGATTTTTTCACCATACGTTTCGCTAAGTTACCAACGATTTCTAACTTCTCTTTTCCTGCCTCAATATCTACTAACCAAATTTCACGAACAGGAAGCTCATCATAACGTTTAATAAATCCTTCAATTAATTCTGGTGTATAACTAGATCCACCGCCGATTGTAGCAATTTTAATTCCAGTCATGCTTTATTCCCCTTTCGCTTCTAACTTTTTATAAAGGTCAATAAATTCTGCTGCTAATTCTTTTACTGTAATCGCATTCATTAAATGATCTTGTGCGTGAATTAAAAGAACACTAATCTCTGTTTTTTCTCCTCTTGCTTCTGATTGTATGAGCTCTGTTTGGAAATGATGCGCTTCATTAATCGCTTCTTTCGCCTTTACCATCGCTTCATCAGCCTCTGCCATTTTCCCCTGTTTAGCGAATTGCAGTGCCTCCATTGCAAAGCTTCTTGCATTACCACTATTTAAAATTAATTGGAATGGAATTTGTTCTGCTGTAGTCATCATAATTACCGCCCTCTCTATTATGGTTCAACCGATTTAATTACCCCTTCAGTTTGAACATTTCTATTAAATTATTATTTTATGAATGATAGTTTGGTGTTCTTCTAGATGGGTCTCATCTTTCTGAACATGATATAAAGGTAATTGTTCTCACAGATCATGTTATCTGTGAGAACAATCCCTATGTTACATAGGTACAGAGTTGTTATTTCCTTGCGCCGCTGCTTTTTCAGTACGAACAACTGAACGGTCACATAATACAACGAATGGATAGTAGATTACCATCGCAATCACAAAGTTGAATAACTGTAGAATTGCGCCTGAAAGATGTCCACCTGTTACAAGATAACCACTAATAATTGGTGGTGTTGCCCATGGAATCATTACAACTGTTTTTGGTACCCATCCAATAGATATAGCTGTATAAGAAGTAATTACTAATACAATTGGTGTTATGATAAACGGTAAGAATAAAACTGGATTTAAAATAATTGGTGTACCAAATATTACTGGTTCGTTAATATTGAATGCACCTGGTCCAATTGATAAGCGAGATACACCGCGTAATTGTGCACTTTTTGCTACAAGTAATACAACTACTAAGAATGCTAATGTTGCACCAGAACCACCAAGATATACGAAAGTATCAAAGAATGGTTTTGTAACAATGTTTGGAACATCAAATGCAGATGTGCCACCTTTGAATAACTGCATATTTTTCTCTAATGCTGGTAAGTATAACGGCTCAATAATACCACCAACGATATTTGGACCATGTAAACCGAAGAACCAAAGAAGATGAACAAGCAGTACAATGACAATTGCACTTGGTAATGTCCCTGCTAAACTTTGCAGTGGTGATTGAATCGTATTAAAGATAAATTCATGAACACTTGTACCAGCTAATTTCACTGCTAATTGAATACCTGCAACTGCTGTTAAGATAACAAATGCTGGAACGATAGCTGCGAAAGATCTTAAAACTGCTGGTGGTACTCCATCCGGCATTTTAAAAGTAATGTTTCTTTGTACAAAGAAACGGAATACCTCAGTAACAAGGAGTGCCACAATAATTGCTACGAATAACCCTTGTGCACCTGTCCAAGCTAAGTTCAATCCGCCTTCTTTCGGTGTTGTTGGCGTAAGAATAATTAACGCACCAAATGAAATAATACCTGCTGACAAACCATCAACGCCGTAAGATTTTGCTAAGTTATAACTTGTTGTAAATGCTATGATTAGTGCTAAAATTGCGAAAGAACCAGTCCACATTCCACCGCCAACTTGTTTCCACGTTTCACCAAACAAACCTTTCATGAACTCTTGGAAAGCTTCAGACGGAAAACCATTAATTAGTGATGCCAGTGCACCAACTAAAATAAGTGGCATAACTGCAATAAATCCATCACGGATCGCAGCTAAGTGACGTTGCGATCCGATTTTACCAGCGACAGGAACAATATATTTCTCCATAAATGCAATAAATTTTTGCATTTCGCTTCCCCCCTAATTATTTTTTTAGTGTTAACGCGTGATCTAAAACTGCTTCTCCATTCATCATGCCGTAGTGCATTGGATTGATAACGTCGATTCCAACGTTTCTCTCATCAGCAAGCGTTTTCATTGAAGAAAGCATGTAACGAACTTGTGGTCCTAGTAATAGTACATCTGCTTGATCGATATTTGTTTTTACTGCATCCCCAGATACAGCCCAAATCTTTCCTTCTAGACCGCGAGCTTTTGCAGCCGCTTCCATTTTTGTAACTAGTAAACTTGTAGACATCCCTGCTGAGCAACATAATAAAATATTCATTTGAAAATCCCCCTTGTGTAGTATAAAAAATTTATGTTTTATTTATTTTTCTTTACGCTATTTATAAATGCAATTAGCGTGCCAACTTTTTAAAACTACTAAAATCAGCACTTTTTCGACTGTTTTCTTTGTGTGTTAACGCTTTCAATTAGTGTGTCAGCAAAAAAACACACAGTGTGTTATAAAACAACACGCTTTTAACACATAACTGTATGAAAATAGATTAGTGTTTAGTTGTCTAGTTGTATTTAAAACAAAAAACACTAAAAAAAATTTTTTAGCGTGAAAATCTATTAAAAATAAACTCCTCTTGAACACACTCCCTTATCTATTGTCCAAGCAGACTCTACTAAATTACATAGAATAGAATAAAATAACACAATTCGAAAGGGGATTCCTATGCCAAAACATAGAAAACAAAGCAAAATAAAGATTTATAGAATAACAAGCTATAAAAAAGACAAGCGCTCTGAATTAGACTCTGACAAATTTGAACTAGAACAGCAGGAGATAGAAAATAAGCAGGACAATCATGGTAAACAGGACAAACTAGACAAGCAAGACAAGCAGGACAAGCAAGACAAGCAAGACAAGCAAGGCAAGCAAGACAAGCAGGACAAGCAAGACAAGCAGGACAAGCAAGTACAATCGGAAAATGTAGTCATAGTACCCACAGATTCACACAGCTTAGATGTGTGGGATGAAATTTCTCTAAAGGAAATACAAACTGGTGAACATACAAATTTATTTGCGGAACAAAGCAATTATCAAAATATTACTTTGTTACAAGTAAGCGATATCCGTTTATATTTGGACAAGCAACTACAATTTAGTTCCGTCGATGAGCAAATTTATCATGAAGCACTTGTACATCCAATTATGTCAAAAGTAATTGATCCAAAACGTGTTCTCATATTAGGTGGTGGCGATGGTCTTGCCCTGCGAGAAGTTTTGAAATATGAAACTGTACTACATGTGGATCTTGTTGACTTAGATGGATCGATGATTGATATGGCTCGTAATGTTCCTGAATTAGTTTCTTTAAACAAAAGCGCATTTTTTGATAATCGTGTAAATACACACGTATGTGATGCAAAAGAGTTTCTAAGTACTCCTTCCTCTTTATACGATGTAATCATTATTGATTTTCCAGACCCAGCGACAGAGTTGTTAAGTACTTTATATACAAGCGAACTTTTTGCTCGTATAGCTACATTCTTAACAGAAGACGGCGCGTTCGTCTGCCAATCTAATTCCCCTGCGGATGCACCTCTTGTTTATTGGAGCATCGGTAACACAATTGAACATGCTGGATTAACTGTGAAAAGTTATCATACAATCGTTCCTTCTTTCGGAACTGACTGGGGATTTCATATTGCCGCTAATTCTGCTTATGTACTCGATCAAATAGAGCAATTATACGTAGTGCCATCTCCTCGAACATTACCTTCTCTTCTTTCTCCTTTATTTCAATTTAAAGAAGAACATTTAGAACAACGTAATCTCGCTCTTCTAAACTCAGAATCGAATCTTATCCTACATGAATGTTACAAACAGGAAATGGAGTTTTAACGATACTATGGTAAGGAGTGCTATCTTATGGAATATTCTACTTTCGGTAAGCATATAATAGTAGATTTGTGGGGAGTGGATTCTCCCCTATTAGATGATATTTACTTTTTAGAACATCATTTAGTTACCGCTGCAGATCAATCTGGTGCACACGTTTTAAACGTAAGTAAAAAAAAATTCCAGCCTTATGGCGTTACTGTATTAATTTTGCTATCAGAAAGCCACCTTTCTATTCACACTTATCCAGAAAAAAACTTTGCAGCCATTGATTGTTATACATGCGGTACAACCGTTGAACCGCAAATAGCGATTGATTATATCGTAAATATATTAAAACCAGAACGGATGCATACAAAAAAATTAATTCGTGGTATAGGAGAAATTGTTACTACTGATTAATTAACACTCTTACTCATCCGTACAAAAGGAGGGTTGTATGATACCATCAGTGGCACGAACACTCCACTGATGGTACAGACATATACATAAAAAAACCTTGCATACGCAAGGTTCATTCAGTCGCTAATATCTTCCTATATAATTCTACAAATTCACTCGCTAATTCCTTCACCGTAATCGCGTTCATTAAATGATCTTGCGCGTGCACCATTAGAAGAGTAACTTCGGTCTTTTCACCACCAGCTTCTTTCTGTATGAGCTCCGTTTGTACACGGTGCGCCTCTTTTAATTCCTCTAACGCTTCTTGTAATTTCGCTTCTGCTTCTGTAAACTCTCCACGCTTTGCACAATCAATTGCTTCCATTGAACAACTTCTCGCATTTCCCCCATGCAAAATTAAATGAAAAGCTTTCGTCTCTATCGTATCCATTTTAGTTCTTTACTCCCCCTTTTCTTCCGCTACCTTTTGTTTATCCCATATTTTTAAGAATGGTAAATAAATGAAGAATGCAAGCGCAAAGTTAACAAGTTGTAAAACAACGCCTGAAATTTTCCCGCCTGATCCTAAATATCCACTAAATAGAATTGGTGTCGTCCAAGGTACAGCAGCTCCACTCGGCCGAGCTACCCATCCCCATTCCATTGCAAAGTAAGAAACAATTGTTAACACAACTGGAACCAATATAAATGGAATTAATAAAATTGGGTTCATTACAATCGGCATACCAAAAGTTACCATCTCATTAATATTAAATATGCCCGGTGCAATTGACAATCTCCCTAAACTTTTTAATTGCTGACTTCGCGCAAATAATAACATTCCTACAACTAAAGCAAGTGTTGCACCGGAACCGCCCATATAAATCCATAAATCAAAAAACTGTGCGGTAATTGTATTTGGTACCTCTTGCCCTGCTTGAAAAGCAACTCGATTTTGATCCATTAACGACAACCAAACGGGGCTCATTACACCACCAACAATAGTAGCACCATGAATTCCACACGACCAAAGAACATGAACGAGAATAACTGCTATTATTGCGCCCCAAAGACTAGCACCAAGTACACTAAGTGGTTCCTGCAAAATTTGCCCTACAATATTATGGATACTGCCAAAAGAAGTATTTTCTATAATTAAGCGTATAATCCAAATAACCGTTACAACAATAAATCCTGGAACAAGTGCCGCAAATGAACGCGTCACAGCTGGTGGAACTGTCTCTGGCATCTTTATAATTATCTTTTTTTGTACAATAAACCGATAAAGTTCAGTAGATATAAGTGCAATAATCATTGCTACAAACAACCCTTGGCTTCCCATTAATGCTGCTGGGATAGCACCTTCTACAAGTACACTCTCTTTTGTACTTGGTATAATATATGCGACTTGAAATGGTGTCGCAAGTAAAAACGTCACAAGCGACAATGCCCCAGATGCTAAAGCATCCACTTTATAATACTCCCCAAGTCTGTAAGCGATTCCAAAAACAGCTATTAAAGCCATTATATTAAAAGTTGCACTAACTGGATACCCCAAAGCCCTCTGCCAATTCTCCCCAAACAAACCTGCCATAAAATCATTATACCCTGGTATTGGTAAAGCACTAATGATGAGGAAAAATGATCCAATAATTAAGAACGGCATCGTCAAAATAATCCCATCACGAATCGCTTGCAAATGCCTCTGCTCTGCAACCTTTCCTGCTACCGGCATTACATATTTCTCTAAAAACCGTATCATCTATCCCACTCTCCTCATGGTTTCATTGACAAAGCTGCTTGTAAGATAGCTTCTCCATTACAAAGCCCGTAATGGACAGATTGAATGACATCAACGGGTATCCCTTTCTCCTTACATAATTCTTTCATTTTCGGTAATAAATAACGTACTTGCGGTCCAAGTAGCAGTACATCCGCTTCATCAATGTGGCTATTTACTTCAGAACCTGATACTGCCCAAATCTTCACCTCTATCCCTCTTGCCTCTGCTGCTTTCTCCATTTTTGTAACAATCAAACTGGAAGACATTCCCGCTGCACAGCAAAGCAAAATATTCATCTCGCTTCCCTCCCCCTTGTTCTCAACCTAAGTTATAATGCACCCCTTGCCACCACTAGGTTACAAATATATATGTCTAGATTTCCTGCTGTATGCCGAGCTTAAAAACAAAAATTTCTCGGTTTTCACGCTATTCCATCTATCAGTATTCTTCTAGTAAAGAAGGCTCTAACTCGCTATAATGATTCAGTATGATTTTTTATAATTGATAGGAGGGTATATTTATGAAGGCATATCGCTTTCCACTTATTTTATTATCTTCTATCCTAATTGGTGGTTTCATTGGTTATTTCATGGGTGCCGATGCAGTTGCTTTAAAGCCGCTTGGTGACATTTTCTTAAACTTAATGTTTACGATTGTTGTACCTTTAGTGTTCTTTAGCATCGCGTCATCTATTGCTAATATGGATGGATTAAAACGTTTCGGTAAAATTATGTCTAGTATGGCTGGAACTTTCTTATTTACAAGTATTTTAGCTGCTATTTTTATGATTATTGTCGTGAAAGTATTCCCGCCAGCACAAGGTGTTGTATTAGAACTAACACAACCTGACAAGGCTGACAAAGCTGTTAGTGTTGCGGACCAAATTGTTGGTATTCTAACAGTATCTGACTTCTCAAAGTTACTATCTCGTGAAAATATGTTAGCACTTATTTTCTTCTCTATCTTAATGGGGATTGCAACTTCAGCAGTTGGTGAAAAAGGAAAACCATTCGCTACATTCCTACAAGCTGGTGCAGAAATTTCAATGAAAGTTGTATCTTTCATTATGTACTACGCTCCAATCGGACTTGCTGCTTACTTCGCAGCATTAGTTGGTGAATTCGGACCACAACTTCTTGGAACTTATTTCCGAGCAGCAATGGTATACTATCCAGCGTCTCTCATTTATTTCTTTGTATTCTTCACGTTCTATGCATACCTTGCAGGTCGTAAGCAAGGTGTACAAGTATTTTGGAAGAACATGGTTTCTCCTACAGTTACATCTCTTGCAACTTGTAGTAGTGCTGCTAGTATTCCAGCGAACTTGGAAGCAACGAAGAAAATGGGTATCTCTTCTGACGTTCGTGAAACAGTTGTCCTTCTTGGATCTACACTTCATAAAGACGGCTCTGTTTTAGGTGGCGTATTAAAAATTGCTTTCTTATTTGGTATTTTCAACATGGAATTCGAAGGACCAAAAACATTGGCAATCGCACTTGTTGTTTCTCTATTAGTAGGAACAGTAATGGGCGCTATTCCAGGCGGCGGTATGATTGGTGAAATGTTAATCGTTTCTCTATACGGCTTCCCGCCAGAAGCATTGCCAATTATCGCGGCAATTAGTACAATCATCGATCCTCCTGCAACGATGTTAAACGTAACAGCAGATAACGCTTGTGCCGTAATGACAGCTCGCCTTGTAGAAGGTAAGAACTGGATCAAAAACAAATTTGCTTAATAGATAGAAAGAGGATGCTCCAAACGAGCATCCTCTTTTTTTGATGTTAATCCATTCCGCCACAAATTTGTTGAAATCTTCACAAATATTCCACATCCATTATCCATTCTCCGTACTATAATCATGTATGGAAAAGGAGATGGACATAATGACTCAAAGCGCACCAGAATTTAAAGTTTTGCAAAGCATTGCATTCCTTGCTGTCGTTTTGCAAAGTTCGTTATTATATACAATGAACCAAGGAAATGTCTTACTTGAGCAATCTCTCATTATGGGCATGTTATTTAACCTTGCAAAATTTTCGGCACCTGCATTCATATTTATCGTCGGCTTTCATTTAATCCAGCAATATACGAAGCAATTAGTATACAAAGAATATATTTCTGAAAAAGCCGCACATTTACTCATTCCTTATTTCTTCTGGTCTATTCTTTACTTATTAACAACAAACGATATGATTACACTACAAAGTGGTATAAAAAGTTTATTGCTCGGAACAGCCGCACCCCATCTTTGGTACGTGATTATGATGTTCCAAATTCATTTATTGTTTCCTTTACTATGCACACTATTTTATTGGTTTCAAAAACGAACAGAAAATAAAAAAGACATATATAAATATATGACCATCTCTGCTTCTCTATATTTCCTCTTAATGTGGTATTCTTCTCACTACATTTTTAATGGAGAAAAATTGACTAGCTCAACCATTTTACATTATACAGATCGTTCCTTCTTCTTCTACTCGTTCTATTTCGTCATGGGAGGAATCGCTGCTGTAGCACTAAAAACTTGGCGGCTATTCGTCATGAAACATATCCCGCTTATCACAATATTATTTTTTATCTTATTTTTATTCATCAATTATGAGTTATTTAGTTTTTACGGCGCAAACTCTATTCATTTAACCGTTTCGACTTATTTAAAACCGTCTATGTTTTTATATATTGTATGCGAAATTATTATACTTTACGTGCTATCTATTACAATCGTACAGAGACGCGGTTTCTTATATAAAGCTTTACGATTTATCGGGAATTACACATATGGTGCTTATTTAGCTCACTTTTTCTTCTTGCAACTATGTACAAAGTTTCTTTCTTTATTCGCAATGCAAGAAAATACAATATTATATAGCCTATTATTATTTACAATAACGGCCACAATCTCGATTTCAGCAATGGTTATTTGTAGTACACTACCTCTTCATACGTGGATTACAGGACCTTCTCCTACAACAAATATAAAATGGGCGAAGATCATACTTCGGAAACATCACGAAAAAGTATGCAAACCATATCTTTGATATAATAGAATTCCATACAAGAAAAGAAAGTAGGATACACCTATGATTAATCAAATTGGACAAATTATGTTATATGTAAATAATCAAGATGAAGCAGTGCAATTTTGGACTGAGATAGTAGGATTCCAAATTATTGCGGAAGAAAATAACGGACAAGGATTTCGCTGGATTGAAATTGCACCAACGAAAGAAGTAGGCACAAGTATCGTCCTTCACGATAAAGCGTTAATTGCAAAGATGCAACCTGAATTAAACTTAGGTACTCCTTCACTTATGTTCTTCTCTAACAACTTAGATCAACTATATAAAGATCTTTCTGAGAAAAACGTTACTGTTGGACAAGTTGTAGATTTACCTACTGGTAGAGCATTCAACTTTGCTGATAATGAAAACAATTACTTTGCGGTAATGGAACGCAAATAAAAAAGAAGCTATCCGAAAAAACTGGATAGCTTCTTTCATTTTAAGAAATTTGTTCTGCATTCGTTTCTCTATGCTGTATATGGCTCGTGATCCAAGCAATTCCGCCAGCAACAACGAGGTAACATAACAATATTAAAATTTGCATTTGTAATTGTGACCAGTCTCCTAAAGAGATCACATCTTGTAATCCTCTAAGAGAATGAGACATTGGGAGGAACTGTCCAATTTTGCTAAGAACATCTATATTTAATTCTCCTGGGAAAGTACCCCCGCTCGTCGCTAACTGCAGGACAAGCAGCGTTATCGCTAAAAACTTTCCAACAAGACCAAACACCGTTACTAACATAAGAATAAACGTCATGAACGTAAAGGAAATAACGATACTTGATAAAACAAAGAGCGGCACACTTGCAACTTCTAATTTCATAACTCCTAGCACAACCACATCCACAAGCAATGCTTGAATAAGCCCAATTACATATACCAACCCTAGTTTATTAATAAAATGTACCGTTCCGCTTACTTTCATATTTTGTCTACGGCCAAGCGGTAAAATATTCGACGCCATAATTCCGCCAACATAAAATGCAAGCGATAAGAAATATGGTGCAATACCTGAACCGTAATTAGGCACATCAGAAACTGTTGACTTCACTAATTGAACCGGCTCTGAGAACATCGTATTGCGTGCATCATTATTGCGAACATCTGCTATCTTCTCTGCGCCCTCTCCTAATTTCGTAGAAAGCTCTTTCGCACCATCGTCAAGTTTAACAAGTCCGTTCGTTAACTGATCAGCACCATGATTCAGCTCTGTTCCGCCACTCGCAAGGTGATTTACACCTTCTTGTAATGATGTAAATCCATTTCCCCATTTTGTAAATCCATCAGCTACATTCGAAGCACCATCTGCTATCTTTTTCGTTCCAGCAGTCGCTTCATTTAACTTAACTCCGAATGTATTCATACCTTCTTCAATCTTACGCTGACCATCTGCAAGCTTCTGCGCACCTTGTGCCAATTTTTGTTGGCTATCATTTAAAGTGTTTGTTGCTTGAGCTAATCCATTGGACGTAACAATAATCTTTTGAAAAGCAGGATCTTGCTGCACTTCTGGATGACTTTTCACGTACTCTTCTAATTGTTGTTTTACACTATTTGCTGCATTGTCCGCTTTCACTTGCCCGTCAGCAAGTTTCTCACTTCCGTTCACCCATTCATTTGTACCAGCACTTAATTCACTAACCCCTGATTGTAAAGTTTTTTCACCTTGTGCTAGTAACCCCATACCGCTATGAAGTGATGTTGCTCCTTGACTTAGCTCATTCGCTCCGTCAGTTAAGGCAGATTTGCTAGAAGCAAGTTTGTCACTTCCCTCTTTCACTTTTGATGTCCCGTCACTTAAACGATGAATACCATCTGCAAGCTGATTTGCCCCATTTTTTGCATCTGTCGTTCCTTCATGTAACTTCTCAGCACCATTACTTGCATCATTCAACCCTTGTGCTAAGTCTTGAAACTTTGAAAAGACACCTTCTGTATAAGATTTCGTAATACTATTTGAAATTTTTGTTTTCATATTTTCAACAGCTGTCGTTCCAATTTGCGCTGCTACAAAGTTTTTACCCGGATTTACTTTGTACTGAAGCTGCGCTGGCTCTGGTTTCTCATCCATAAGTGTACTTACCTTTTTAGAGAAATCCTCTGGAATTGTAACAACCATATAGTACTTATCTTCTTTTAGTCCTTCATCAGCATTTTTTTCTGATACGAAATGAAAAGCCAGTTCCTTATTCTCTTTTAAATTTTTTACAAAATCGTCTCCTGCACGAATTGTTTTCTCATCCATCGCGGCACCTTTATCTAAATTTACAATCGCAACAGGTAATTTATCTAATCGTCCGTACGGATCCCAATATCCAGCTAAAAAGAATCCTGAATAAATTAAAGGAACGATTAATAAAAAAATTAAAGCGATACGTCCATGTTTATGGTGCCACATCGCTTTCCAATCTTTAAATATAAGTTGAATTCCCTTCATGAAACATACTCCTTCTCCTAATTTAACACCATTAGAATGGTTTAACAGATTTACTATACACGTCCATTTTCATACTGTATAATACATCTTTAATTATCAATTCATTCCTTTTGGTCTATAGAAAGGAGATTCAAAATGGAACTTCTTCAACTAAAATACTTTCAAACAGTTGCACGATTAGAACATATGACAAAAGCGGCTGAAGAATTACATATCGCACAACCTTCACTCAGCAAAACAATTGCTAGACTAGAAAAAGACTTAGGCGTCCCGTTATTTGATCGCCAAGGTCGACAAATTACATTAAACTCTTTTGGAAAAGTATTTTTAAAACGAGTAGAGCGCATTTTTCATGAATTAAGTGAAGGTGAAAGAGAAATTAAAGATTTAGCTGAATTACAACAAGGCTCTATTACACTGGCAGTTTCTATTCCGAGAATATTACCAGAACTACTCGGTTCTTTTTTACTAGAACACCCTAACGTTCGATTCCAGCAATTTCTCGCATCTACTCCTTCTATGAAACGACAACTAGATAATATAGAAATCGACTTTTGCATTTCTTCTGTGCCAATTGAAGGCGAGGAAATTATTTGGGAACCACTTATTACAGAAGAGATTTTCTTAGTCGTCCCTGCAGGCCATCGTTTATCAGGCCGCGAAAGTATCCATCTGCATGAAGTAAAAGACGAACCGTTTATTAGTATGAACACTGGTTACGGATTTCGGCACCTAACAGATGAATTTTGCAAGGAAGCTGGTTTCACTCCACACATCGCTTTTGAAGTAGATGAACCAACCGTAATTAGCGATCTTATTAAGCAAGGTCTCGGCATCGCCTTTGTCCCAAGTTTAACTTTATTAAAAAACTCTACTTTAGCATTAAATAAGTTACGTATTATTGAACCAAATTGTGAGCGAACTATCGGCTTAAGTTGGTCGAAGAAACGCTACTTATCGAAAACTGCTCAGAAATTTCGTGAATTTGTGATTGATTACTTCTCCAATATTAAGGCGTAAAATGATATCAATAAATAAAAGGTGCCATTCCCATAGGGTGGCACCTTCTATTGTTTACTCTTCTCTAGTTCTATTTCCGCTAAAAGTGGCAATACGTTATCGAAAATATGCGTATTATTATTTTCGCCTGTTACGTATCCACCGTAATATCTACTAAATACGTTGTCATTTCGGAATGTGGCCATATGATCATACAATTCCTTTGCAAACTTTGTATCGCCTGTTTGTAGTACGTACAAAATTGTTAATCCGTAAGCGGCTGGTGATTCATACTTGACGGTTTGTTTTCCCGTTTCTAGATTGTAACGACCGTATAGCTTTCCATCCTCCTGGAACTTCTTCTTTATAAATTCCAAGTAAGCATCTGATGAGAGGCCACCTAAACTACGATGATATGCAACGTATGATTGGTCAATAAGATTCACTTCTTTATCGTACGTAAATGTACCATCTTCTTTATACTCTTTCGGGAATGCCCATCCATGCCTTGGGTAATCGGCTAAAAATTGAACGACTTCCTGATATTGCTGAGCAGAAACTTTCCCATACTTTTTCATATACGAGAATGCGTGCGGATTTATGTATGATGTAGTTGCAAAATTATTTTGTTTCCCTGCATCTGCATCATAATAATCAACGTAATAATTACCTTTCTTATTATAACGAATTACAGCATCACTCAATTGATCTGCCAAGTTTTTATAACGCTCTTCCTTGTACATTTCATAAGCGCGATATAACTGTTCTATAATACGAAGATCGTCGATAAGTGCATTTGTAGCTGATTGCATTTCTCCCTTTTCAGAGATTTTCCATAAAACAATTTGGTCCTTATGTACAAAGTTATTTTGAATAACCTTAACTTGTTCATCGAATAACGCTTGATCATCTTTATCCAATGTATATTGTAGCCACAGTCCTGCTGATTCCGATAAAGCTTCACGGCCTTTCGCTTCATCGGTACCTGCTTTTGTATCTTCTAAACGATATGTAGCAAGCGTCCCATTTTCATTCATCATATGTCTTAAAATAAAATGCTCCGTACGGTTTCCTTGCAAAGCTGACCAAAATACAATTCCACCTAAAGCGATTAAAAGAATAACTCCAATCACTATATATATACGTTTCCGCAAACTTTTCACCTCCCTAGTAAGGCTATCCTTAATTTTACCAGAACATACGTAAATGTAAAAAAGACAATCTATTAGATTGTCTCCCGTTCCTCTATCCTTCACAAGCCTCTTTAGAAGGTCTATATAGCGATGCCACGAGTCGATCATACTCACTACGCGTAATCTCTTTATTATATAGCTTCAGTAATAAATCTCTATGCTCTTTTGAAAATGCCATCTTTTTAATGACTTCAGGATACATAAAACATCCTCTCCATTTCACATAAACTTCTTCACTCTGAAAAACAGAACTTATGTTCGCATAAAAGATTATAAAATATTCCTTACTAAAAAACAAACAAAATATTATTAAACACTAACTTCTTTCTATTCCAAATATTCAATCAACATATTACCATATCCACTTTTTAAATACATATATATTTTTGGTAGTTTTTTTGAATAAATCTTCCAATTCAATCAGAAAATAATGGCAAAAAAGAAGAGGAGTTTACATATGGATACGGTAACATTAGCAAGAGCATTTTTCGGTTCTTCACTAGCATTCCACATTATCTTCGCAACACTTGGCGTGGGACTTTCATTAATGATTTTTATAAGCGAAATACTCTACCACTGGAAGAAAGATTCCGATTACGCCATTATGGCGAAAAGATGGACAAAGGCGTTTGCCATCCTTCTTGGTGTAGCAATTCCAACTGGAACAATTGTTGGTGTGCAAATCTCACTTCTTTGGCCTGGTTTTGCCAAAATTGTTGGACAGGTGATTTCTGTTCCCTTTCAAATTGAGATTTTCGCTTTCTTTCTAGAGGCTTTGTTCATGTCCATTTATGTATATGCAGCTGACAAACTACCTCCATTCATGAGATTAATCTCGCTATTCTTCGTCATGATTGGTGCCACGGCATCCGCCGTGCTTATTACATCAGCAAATACATGGATGAATACACCCGCAGGCTTTTCAATGGGGCCAGATGGATCAGTTTTTAACGTTGATCCGTGGAAAGCTTTCTTTAATCCGAGTTTTGGCACAAGCGCATTCCACGTTGTGATTACAGCCTATGCAACTGGAGCTGCCGTCATTGCCTCTATCGCTGGATTTAAATTATTAAAGAAGAATTTAAGTAAACGCGAAGTCGCATACCATAAAAAAGGACTACTGTTAGGACTCGTCGTGACATTTATTACAGGTGCTACGATGTGGCTTTCGGGACATGAATCAGCAATTGCCTTACATAAGCATTCTCCTGAGAAACTTGCATCTGCTGAAGCTTTATTTGAAACGACATCACATGCACCGTTATCAATTGGCGGAGTCGTAGACCCTAACACACTGGAACTAAACTATGCACTAGAAATTCCGAACATGCTTAGCCTACTAGTGGGACTAGATCCTAGCACTGTCGTAAAAGGACTAAATGAATTCCCGCAAGAAACATGGCCACCATTTTACACACATACATTATTCAACTTAATGGTCGGCACCGCTGCCTTTACTTTTGCAGTTGCAGCAATCGCCCTCTTATATTGGTACTTTGTTTACCGAAAAAAAGGAGCCGAACTACCGAAGTGGCTTCTTTGGGGAGCTGCCGCATGTGGACCAGTTATGATGCTCGGTATTGAATTCGGGTGGATTTTCAGCTGTAGTGGTCGTCAACCGTGGACCATTTACGGTATGCAACGTACAGTCGATGCTTCTACACGCGCTGATTTTGTCGGTCCTTTATTTATTCTATTCATCATTTTATATATTGGACTCGGTATTTTAACAGTCTTTGTGCTACGGACATTCTTTAAGAAACATCCCCTTACAAATGATTTACATCACGAAGGAGGCGATTCTCGTGCATGAGGAAAGTATTGCAATCATCATCTTATGGGCCCTTATTTTCGTATACAGTATATTAGGATCCATCGATTTTGGAGCAGGTTTTTGGGGCATGGTATACGCAAAACATCCAACGCTCGCTGCCAAGCTTGCCAACCGATACTTATCACCGACTTGGGAAGTAACAAATACGTTTCTCGTCTTTGTCGTTGTCGCATTTCTTGGCTTCTTTCCGAAAGCAGCCTTTACTCTTGCGACAGTAATGTTCGTACCCGTTATGTTAATTTTAGTACTCGTGGCAATTCGCAGTACATTTATGGTATTTGCTTATTCTCTGCCGAAGTACCAACACCTTCTTCGTATTATTTCAGGTATTACAGGACTCTTAATTCCAGCCCTATTAATTACCGTGTTACCCGTTACAGAAGGTGCCTATATTACAATGTCTGAAGGAAAAGAAGTACTCCTGTATGGAAAACTTCTTTCAAGTCCTGTTATTTATTGTTATATGCTCTTTGGACTAACTTCGGAACTATTTCTATCTTCTCTCTTTCTTGCTGATTTTGCGAGAGAACAAGGTTCAGAAGATGCATATAAAATTTATAGAAGAAACGCGATCATCCTTGGTCCTGCAACGCTCGTTACGGCGATTATCGCCCTCGTTGTAATGGATCCAGAAACACACTGGCTTATGCAAGGACTAATAAAGCAATTCCCATGGTTTACAGTTTCTATCGTTTTATTCGTTATCGGGTACTCTTCTCTCTGGTGGACAAACAAGAAGTATGACACACTAGGATACCCTCGTATTGCCGTTTTAGCAGTCGTCGCTCAATATGCATTTGCAAGTTATGCTTACGGTGTTGCGCATTTACCGTATATTATTTATCCTGATGTAACTGTATTTACAAGCTTTACAACGGTCGAAACATTCTATGCATTGCTTATTCTATACGCAATTGGGATTGCAATTTTATTACCAGGATTTATTTTCTTCTGGAATTTATTCTTGAAGGATCGAACTTTTTTGAAGGAAAAATAATATAGTGAGGAGTCTGTTCCAAAAGGCATTTTGGGATGGGCTTCTTTTGTCATGTTTTGTCGATAAGTCGATATATTTTAAAAATCGCTGATATATTTTAAGTTGCGCCGATATATCTCCATAATCACCCATATAAATTTCATTTACTATCTTACTGCCCCACTAATTTATAGACTCCTCTCACAATAGTTATTTCACTATTCGTGACACTTGTCCTTTCGCTTGAAAAACACATATTCGCTTCATTCCATTATACGTCTAGTTCTTCTTATTTTTTGCTGAATATACTATCAATACAAACTTGAGACAAGCTACATTTGTTCAAGGGAAAATAGAAAGGTAGGCAAAATATGAGCATTGAAATATGGATTACTATTATTGTATTCTTCTTAACGATGATTGTTATCTTTTGGCGACCCCGTGGTTTAAATGAGGCGTGGCCGGCAGCAATTGGTGCTGGCATTATCTTGATTACTGGACTTGTATCAAAGCCAGACGTCATGGACATTATTAGTAAAATTGGCGGTGCCTCTATAACAATATTAGCGACCATCGTTATGGCGGTTATATTAGAAAGCTTCGGCTTCTTCCACTGGTCCGCAGCGAAACTTGCAAATTTAGCACAAGGCTCCGGTCGCCGTTTATACTGGTATATTCAATTATTATGTTTTCTGATGACTCTTTTATTTAATAACGACGGCAGTATTTTAATTACAACTCCAATCCTAATTTTACTACTGAGAAACCTTAAATTAAAACCTCATCAACAAATCCCTTATTTATTAAGTGGTGCTTTAATCGCCACTGCCTCTAGTGCGCCAATTGGTGTAAGTAATATCGTAAACTTAATCGCATTAAATATTGTGAATATGACTCTTTATATGCATACTGCTATGATGTTTGTACCTGCAACATTAGGATTATTATTTATGTCATGGCTTATGTACACAGTTTTAAAGAAAAAACTACCAGAGAAATTACCTGTTTCTTCATATGATATCGAAGAAATGTTCTTCACAAAAAACTTCCATCCGTTAAAAGGAAAAAATTCTGTTGATACGAAACAAAAACGGACAAAATTCATGCTAAAAGTATTAGGATTTGTCTTCCTTATGCGCTGTCTTCTATTCGTTGCATCCTTCTTATCCATTCCAATTGAAATTGTTGCCGTACTCGGTTCACTCGTTCTTCTCATCTGGAGATGGTACTACTTACGAACGAACCCTGTCGACATTTTGAAAAAGACACCATGGCACATTTTAATTTTCGCATTCTCTATGTACGTCATTATTTACGGGCTTCATAACGCAGGGTTAACAGCTGCGCTTGTAAATTGGCTTGAGCCAGTTGTAAGTCAGCATCTACTCTATGCTAGTTTTGCAATGGGCGGACTCGTTTCCCTCCTCTCTAACATCTTCAATAATCACCCTGCACTTATGATTGGGACCATTACGTTAACAGAAATGGGACTAGATCCAGTCACATTAAAAACTATCTATCTCGCAAATATCATTGGTAGTGACATCGGTTCACTATTATTACCAATCGGTACACTAGCTTCCCTCATTTGGATGTATATCCTGAAACAAAACAAAATTAAAGTAAAATGGAAAGACTATTTAAGTGTATCCCTTATCGTTATTCCGCTCACAACAGTCGTCACCTTATTCCTCTTATACTACTGGGTACACTTATTCTTCGCCTTATAAAATAGAAGCCCGCTTTGCTACCGTCTTAGCAAAGCGGGCTTCTTCTATATTTAAGTTAGGTACTACAGTGTGATCAATCAAGTAAAGAGGTGGAACGTGTTATTGGTATAAATGACTACCAGTGTCTTTAAATTCTTTCGCTTTCTCTTTCATCCCTTTTTCAATTGCTTCTGTCGTTTCTAAATCGTTGTCTTTCGCATATTCACGAATATCATGTGAAATTCTCATACTACAAAACTTCGGTCCACACATTGAGCAGAAATGAGCCGTTTTCGCGCCTTCTGCTGGCAATGTTTCATCGTGATATTCCATCGCACGTTCAGGATCTAAAGATAAATTAAATTGATCGCGCCAACGGAATTCAAAGCGAGCTTTTGAAAGTGCATCATCACGCTGATGAGCCGTTTTGTGCCCTTTCGCAAGATCAGCTGCATGTGCAGCAATTTTGTACGTAATAACACCCGTGCGAACATCATCTTTATTCGGTAAACCTAAATGTTCTTTCGGCGTTACATAACAAAGCATCGCTGTTCCAAACCAGCCAATCATCGCAGCTCCAATTGCCGATGTAATATGGTCATAACCTGGTGCAATATCTGTCGTTAACGGCCCAAGTGTATAGAACGGCGCTCCCTGACAAATATCAAGCTCTTTCTCCATATTCTCTTTAATTAAATGCATCGGTACATGCCCAGGTCCCTCGATCATCACTTGCACATCATGTTTCCAAGCAATCTTCGTTAATTCACCCAGTGTTTCAAGCTCAGAAAACTGCGCTTCGTCATTTGCATCCGCAATAGACCCTGGACGTAATCCATCTCCAAGAGAGAACGAAACGTCGTACTGCTTCATAATTTCACAAATCTCTTCAAAGTGAGTATATAGGAAGTTTTCTTTATGATGGAATAAACACCACTGCGCCATAATTGAACCACCACGTGAAACGATACCTGTCGTACGCTTTGCAGTAATTGGAATGTAACGAAGTAATACGCCCGCGTGAATCGTAAAGTAATCAACACCTTGCTCCGCCTGCTCAATTAACGTATCACGATACACTTCCCACGTTAAATCTTCTGCAATTCCGTTTACTTTTTCCAGCGCTTGATAAATCGGTACAGTTCCAACTGGTACAGGCGCGTTACGAATAATCCACTCACGCGTCGTATGAATATTTTTACCTGTAGATAAATCCATAATCGTATCTGCACCCCAGCGCGTTGCCCACGTCATCTTCTCTACTTCTTCTGCGATAGAAGAAGATACAGCAGAGTTTCCGATATTTGCATTGACCTTCACGTGGAAATTACGTCCGATAATCATCGGCTCTGCTTCCGGATGATTAATATTCGCTGGTAAAATAGCACGCCCTTCTGCGATTTCCTTACGAACAAACTCTGGCTCTACTCCTTCACGAATCGCAACATATTCCATCTCAGACGTAATGATGCCATTGCGCGCATAATGCATTTGCGTAACATTTGCACCTTGCTTTGCTCTAAGCGGTTTGCGATCCATTTGCGGGAAAACAGGTGTGTGTTTCGAAGCCACCTTCACACCGTCATCCTCTGGTTTCACTTCACGCCCTTCGTATGCTTCTACATCTCCGCGCTGCACAATCCAAGAGTGGCGCGGCGCCTGTAACCCTTTTTCCAGCTCCACCTTATACGCAGGATCTGTATAAGGGCCGCTCGTATCATATACACGAATTGGTGGATTTGGAACGCCGTTTGTATCGCTTTGTTCAATCTCACGCATCGGCACTTTCATACCTTCTCGTGTTCCATCCACATACACTTTCTTACTTCCTGGTAAACTCGATTTCAATTCAATTTGCTCAGCTGAAACAGACTGTTTCATAACCTTTGTTGCCCCCCTGTACGTGACAAGGACGAGATATGGCCAGCGTATGCCAAAATAAAAAGAGCCAGGTCCATAAAAAAATAAGGACCTGGCTCATAAAGACATCATTATGTAAAGCCGTTAACTTCCCTACGCTGGTACGAGCCAGATCAGGTCCAAAGGGTTAAGAAGTTCACGCGCTTCTCTCTCAGCCTACGCATATGTTAGGCACCCCTAGTTTATCACTGATTTAATTTTCAATACTTTCCCATCATACACGATAATCTGAAAAATGCAAAGTTTATTTCTTTTGCTCTTTATGGAATCATCCACGTTAAATAATATGCCTGCACATACGTCATAATCCCAACAATTATTACGAAGAATAAACTATGCTTCACTGTAAAGCGGAATAAATCTGATTCTTTTCCAGCAAGTCCAACTGCCGCACAAGCGATCGCAATCGATTGCGGAGAAATCATTTTTCCTGTTACACCGCCCGTTGTATTTGCTGCAACGAGAAGTACTTCAGATACACCGACTTGCTGCGCGGTAATCGCTTGTAAATTCGAGAACAGTGCATTCGCTGACGTATCTGATCCTGTTAAAAACACACCGATCCAGCCTAAGAATGGTGAGAAGAACGGGAATAGTCCGCCTGTTCCAGCAAGCGCTAACGCTAGTGTAGAAGATAAACCAGAATAATTTGCGATAAATGCGAATCCTAATACGAATCCGATAGATAGAATTGGCATCTTAAGCTCATTTAGCGTTTCTTTAAATGTTACTACTGCATCTTTTGCACTCATTTTCAAAATAAAGATAGAAATGATACAAGCAATTAAAATTGCTGTTCCCGTCGCTGATAAAATATCTAATTTCAAGATTGCTTCATAAGGTGTCGGTTTATTTACAATTGGCTCTGCTTTCATTACTAGATTGTGTAAGCCTGGAACCTCAAACTTAAACACAAGGTTTTCCAATGCGCCACCTGGAGCAAATAATGCTTTAAAGAAACTTTGACTCCAAATGACTACCATAACTGTTAATACGATAAATGGAGACCATGCCTTTACTACTTTTCCTAACGTTAATTTTGGCATCGATGCCGCCGTTGTTGCGGCTACTTCACTATCTGCTTGCCCGGACTGATAGATTTCTTTCGGTTGCCATACTTTTAAGAAGAGCGCTAAACTAACTAAACTTACAAGTGCAGACGTAATATCCGGAAGTTCTGGTCCTAAGAACGTCGCCGTAATGAACTGCGTAATGGCAAATGAGCTACCCGCTACAAGTAAAGCAGGCCACGTTTGTCTTACCCCTTTCAACCCGTCCATTAAAAATACGATAAAGAATGGAACAAATAATGATAAGAACGGTAATTGATGTCCAGCCATTTGTCCAATTTTATGTGGATCAATACCTGTTACTTGTCCAGCAACTGTAATCGGAATTCCCATCGCTCCGAACGCTACTGGTGCCGTATTTGCGATTAAACAAAGACCTGCTGCATACAAAGGATTTAACCCAAGACCTGCAAGAAGTGCTGCCGTAATCGCTACTGGTGCACCAAATCCTGCTGCCCCTTCTAAAAATGCTCCGAATGAAAAACCGATTAAAATAACGAGTAAACGATGGTCATTTGTAATAGATAATACAGATGCACGAATCACATCGAATTGACCTGTTTTCACAGATATTTTATATAAAAATACCGACATAATGATAATCCAAGCAATTGGCCATAGTCCGTATAAAAAACCATATCCAGTCGCTGCCATTGCCATCTTGAACGGCATCTTATAAGCGAATAATGCCACTAAAATTGTAAGTACAACTGTAATAAATCCTGCCACATACCCCTTCATGCGGAAAACTGCTAAAGCTAAGAAAAAAAAGATAATCGGAATAAGTGCGACCGCTGCCGAAATCCAAATGTTTCCGAACGGATCATAAACTTGTGTCCATGTGTTCATTGTTCTCTCCCCCTAAAGAATCCCCTTTTAAATAGAATAAACTTATCAATAGACTATCAGGTCATCATACCTTTAAGTCTAAAATAAAAAAACGCTTAAGAAAACGTTTTCATTAATTCTATCACAACAATTTCCATTTAGAAAGATTTTTTTGAAAATTTCATTATTTACTATAGAAATCTTACAAAAACGTCACGTTCTTGTAATGTTCATCGATAGGAAGCTCGCTAAATCTCCTGCATAATAAAGGTATAACAACGGACATTATTTATGAGGTGATATATATGAACGGAAACAAAATATTAGCAGCTTTATCATACTTTAGTGTATTATTTGCTCCTATCTTATTCCCTATTATTGTGTGGATTGTGGGCGATTCTGAAACAAAACCACACGCAAAACGTGCTCTATGGACACACATCATTCCAAGCATCGCTTCATTTATTGGATTTGCTATTCTAGGAATTATGGGTATTGGATCAAATCAACCAGATGTAACACTTGGAATCGGTACAATGATTGTCTTATGCATTTGCGGAATTATTAGCCTATACTACTTCATTTGGAACATCGTAAAAGGTATTAAAGTACTGAAAGCTTAATTTCCTTTTTAAACAAACGTTTGATTAATAAGAAAAAACCGTCCCAAAATATCTTTTAGGACGGTTTTTTTATCTTCTGCGTTTCTTCTTTTTTCTCATCATCTTCTTGCGGCGCGTATTCACTTTATCCGCTATAATGTGAAGCGTGCTTGCCACAACAATTCCCATTACGAACGTTACAATTTCAACCTCATGCTGCTTCGCAAGTTCTATTAAATTCCCGTCAAGTGCGATTATATTTAATAGGAATAAAAATGGAGAAAACACAATTAACATGTATGCAATACGAATCACATCACCAAGTATAATTGTATGTGTAAAGAAGGAGCGATGCGGCATTACCTTCTTATACGGATACCAAAATATACGTAAGAATCCCCATTTATTATACGCATTACTATACGTATCTAAATCCGGCGTTAAAAATGTAGTACCTACTAAAAAGCCAATTGCAAAAGTTAATAAAAAATCAAAATTGGTTAATCCATACGAAAAGAGCATAAACAAAACAACCGGAAGGGATATTAAGTTTATTTTCGTATGCGTTCTTCCTGATGGCATAATGCACTTCCTCGCTTACGTTCCCCCTGTCACCATATGACAGTTCTCACCTATTGATCTAATTTCTGATCGATAAAGGATGTGTCTATATCCGAACCAAACCATTCTGCCAACTTCACTCGTGCCTTATCTTTCACCTCTTCATTGACGTATAACGACGCTTGTAATAGCGCAGCCATCAACGCCCCTAAATCATCTGTATAACCAACTCCAGCAATGAAATCTGGGATGGCATCAATTGGTGCAATAAAATAAGCAAGTGCTCCAATCACAATAATTTTCACTCGCTTTGGAACATCAGGTCTTTGCAAAACGTAAAACAATAATAAACTTGCATAAATAACCGACTGCCCTGCTTGCTTTGCAACATGTTTTGCTTTCTTCCAAAACGCTTCAACTGAAAATTTTTGTTCCATGTGAAAGCCTCCCTATTTTTAAAAAAGAAATAAGCTACAATATGTTATCAGTAAAAGTTCATCAAAATTACACATAATCTATCAATGAACTTTTATTGTAACAAACAAACCAAAAAAGAACAAGTGTTCGTTAATTTTTCCATACTTTCCTTCATATAATAGGTTTCTAGATAACCGCTTACCCATCGTCATTTCTTATTTCTCAACAAAGAAAATTTTCAATTTCACTTAACATTCTGCTCTACCTTTGTTATATTTTCTAGTTGACGGACATATAAACGAGTGTTAAAGTTTTCTCTGGTAGTGACAAATCTCATACAAAAAATGTAAAATGTTATAGTGTTTCTCAGAAATGAATTTTGTTGTATAATACAGAAATGACGTTATGCTTATGAGCAACACAAGAAACCAAAAGGGTATGCATAGTTATAGTCGTATATGGGTGAGTATAGAACCTCTAATTATGGCCAAGAAAACTATGTATTTTTTATTTTAGCATTTTTCGCTCCAAAATCGACCAAGCCTGATAGAGAAAGGGTGGAAATGAATGAAAGAAACCTTGAAATCACAATTTCAAAATGTGCGTTTCACTGTATTCGTAGCTTTAGCCTTATGGTTGAAGACGTATCTTATTACACGCACAAGCTTTGATTTAAAACTTGAATCTTTCATGCAAGAATTCATTTTATTCCTTAGCCCATTAGCAGCATCATTACTGCTTGTTGGTCTTGCATTATTTGCAAAAGGGAAAAAACGTAACTATATAGCACTTGGAATTAATTTTGTTTTAACAATCGTTCTTGTTGGTAACGTAATGTTCTACGGATTCTACAATGACTTCGTTACTTTACCAGTACTAGGACAAACATCTAACTTTGGAAGTTTAGGTTCTAGTGTGAAAGAATTGTTCAACTACAAAATCATCCTTGCATTTGCTGATATTATCGTATTCTTCATTTTATTGAAGAAGAAGAAAAGCTTTGCACCGACAGAGCGTGTAGCACGCCCAATGCGTTCCCTATATTTCGTGTCAACAGTTGCTATTTTCTTCGTAAACTTAGGACTGGCAGAAGCTGAGCGTCCAGAACTATTAACACGTTCATTCGACCGTGTTATGCTTGTTAAAAATTTAGGTTTATATGTACACCAAGTGTATGACCTTGGCTTACAAGCAAAATCAAGTTCACAAAAAGCATTTGCTGACGGTAGTAAATTACAGGAAACAGAGAACTACGTAAAAACAACGCAAAGTAAACCAGATCCAAATATGTTTGGTACTGCAAAAGGAAAAAACGTAATTGTTGTCTCTCTTGAGTCATTACAAACATTCTTAATTGGTGCAACAGTTAACGGACAAGAAGTTACACCATTCTTAAACCAATTTACGAAAGAAAGTTATTACTTTGATAACTTCTTCCATCAAACTGGGCAAGGAAAAACATCAGATGCTGAATTCTTAGTAGATACTTCAATGTACCCACTAGACCGTGGTGCTGTATTCTTCACACACGGTACTAACGAATATACAGCAACTCCAGAAATTTTACGCGAGCAAGGATATCACACATCAGTATTCCACGCGAACAACGCAACTTTCTGGAACCGTAACATTATGTATCCGGCACTTGGTTATGACCGTTACTACAACGAGCTTGACTACAAGATTACGCCAGAAACAAAATTAAATTGGGGATTAAAAGATATCGAATACTTCGATCAATCTATCGATATGTTAAAAGAAGTGAAGCAACCGTTCTACACTCGCTTCCTTACATTAACAAACCATTACCCATTCACTTATGATGAAAACACGAAATTAATCGATGAATACAATTCTGGTGATGGCGTATTTGACCGTTACATGGTAACTGCTCGCTATTTAGACGAAGCAATGAAACACTTTATTGAGCGCCTAAAAGCAGAAGGCATTTACGACAACTCAGTTATCGTATTCTACGGTGATCACTATGGTATTTCTGAAAACCATAACCGTGCAATGGCACAGTTCTTAGGAAAAGAAGAAATCACTACATTTGACCATATGAACTTACAAAAAACACCGATGTTTATTCACGTTCCAGGTCAAAAAGAAGGTAAAACAATTTCAAAACCAACTGGTGAAATTGATATTAAACCAACAATTCTAAACTTACTTGGTGTAGATTCTACGAATCAAATTCAATTCGGTCATGATGTATTCTCACCAGACAATAAAGGATTCGTTGTTCTTCGTGACGGTAGCTTCGTTACAGATAAGTACATGTACACGAACAGTACATTCTACGACCGTACTACTGGTGAAGTTGTACAACTGCCAAAAGAAGAATCTCAACCACTCATTGATCGTGCCCAAAATGAATTGAACATGTCTGACAAAATCATTGAAGGTGACTTACTTCGCTTCTCTGAAAGTAACAAGACCAAAACTGGTGAAGTAAAGACAGCTATTAAAGAAGAAAAGAAGAGCGCTGAGTAATCTCAGCCTCTTTTTTTTATATTTCTCCATACAATTACTTATATTCATTAACTTTAACATTACATAACCTTTACCAAATATTCACATGGAATTAATGAAACATCTCTATAATAAAATATGTAAACGAGATTCTCTATATTTCTTATCTCTCATCTGTAATAAGATCCCTTAAAGAAATATGTGAATCGTTTATTTCTACTTTCTTATAATTGTCTTTCAACATGTTTTGTTTCCATACACAAAACATTTAATAAGACGATGTCCCTATGAAAGATAGCTACCCTCCTTGTGCAGCATTCCATAAGAATGTTGCTTTTTTTTATTTAAAAGCAGGATTCTTATTTCTCATTTTCGAATTTGTATATACAAAATGCTGTAAATCACTACTACTTCTCTACAATTTACAAATACATATACGTCATATGTAAAGAATTACTCACATAAAAATTACTATAAGGACTTTATTCCACTATTAGTACACAGACCGAACGAATTAAAGCTTCACTTTACTTATGCACTTACGAAAGGATGGGACGGCAATTGGCATATGAAAGATTTGTACTTTGGAATGATACAGTTATTGATACAACGAAACAAAAAACGTACATAGAACTTGAAGAAAGAGGCTTGCAGTTTGGAGATGGTGTCTACGAGGTTATTCGCCTATATAAAGGGAACTTTCACTTATTAGATCCACATATCACAAGATTATATCGCTCCATGGAAGAAATAGAATTATCACTTCCTTTCTCAAAAGCAGAACTTATTATCCTACTTTACAAACTAATTGAAAATAATAATTTCCACGAAGATGGAACGATTTATTTACAAGTATCTCGTGGTGTACAAGCTCGTTCCCATACATTCTCATATGATGTCCCTCCGACAATCTATGCCTATATTACGAAGAAAGAAAGACCAGCTTTATGGATTGAATATGGTGTACGTGCTATATCAGAACCAGATACACGCTGGCTACGCTGTGATATCAAATCATTAAATTTATTACCCAATGTATTAGCTGCTACGAAAGCTGAGCGCAAAGGTTGTAAAGAGGCCCTTTTCGTACGAAATGGTACCGTAACTGAGGGCAGCTGTTCTAATTTCTTTCTCATAAAAAATGGAACTCTCTATACACATCCAGCCAATCACCTTATTTTAAATGGAATCATTCGTCAATATGTCCTTTCTTTAGCGAAAACACTTCGCATTCCGGTACAAGAAGAACTTTTCAGCATTCGTGATGTTTATCAAGCAGATGAATGCTTCTTTACAGGAACGACGATTGAAATTTTGCCGATGACTCACCTTGATGGAACTGCAATTCAAGATGGTCAAGTTGGCCCTATCACAAAAATGCTACAAAGATCATTTTCTCAAAGCTTGTTACAATCCAATATGTCATCTTCTTAAACACGTATAATTTCTATCCTTTCTACATTCAATATATGTATTTAAATGGAAATCAAGGTATAGATTTATGCCTTGATTTTTTTTGTAATCTTTTTGTCATATTCAGATTCCCGCATAAGTCTTGACAGTAATCGACATGCTCTTTAGAATTTTTAACAGTTGGTAAATATTTCTTCACTACATTACAGACAGAAAGGAATCGACAAATTATGAAAAAATACCTTGCCGGTCTTGCGGCAGTGTCTGTAGCAGGAGGAGCAGCACCTACACTTGATAGTGTTCAAGCTGCCCCTGAACAAAATACACAAAAAGCTGCTACAACTGTCCAAGCTTCAGCATCAAACAGCTCATCTTATACGGTAAACACTAGCGTATTACATGTTCGTGCAGGATCAAGTACTTCTCACGACATCATCTCGCGTGTTTATAACGGTCAATCACTAAACGTGATTGGCGAAGAAAATGGTTGGTTCAAAATTAACATTAATGGACAAACAGGATTTGTTAGTGGCGAATTTGTATCAAAAAATGGAGCAAGCAATTCTAATGTAAGTACAACAGGTGGAAACAATAAAGTTACTGCTGATGTATTACGTGTACGTACAGCTCCAAACACTTCTAGTTCTGTTTCAGGACGTGTATATGAAGGACAAGCTTTAAACGTAATTGGTCAAGAAAATGGTTGGGTGAAAATCAATCATAATGGACAAGTTGGTTATGTAAGTAGCGAATTCGTATCTGGCGTTTCTTCTAATGCAGGTTCTTCAAACAACAATACGAATAATAACAACCAAGAATCTGTAAAACCAGCAAGCGGAAACTATACAGTAAATGTATCTTCCCTTCGTGTTCGTACAGGTCCTAGCACTTCTCACACAACTGTAGCTTCTGTTACAAAAGGACAAGTTGTACAAGTTGTTGGCGAAGTTCAAGATTGGTTCAAAATCAATTATGCAGGACAAACAGCTTACGTAAGCAAAGACTACGTAACAAAAGGCGGTTCTAGCGATAACGCTACACAAGGAAACAACCAAAATAATAATCAAAATAATAATGTAACTGTTCAAACTGGTGGTACTTACGTTGTTAACGCAACATCTCTACGCGTTCGCACAGGCCCTGCTACTTACCATAGCGTAATTGGTGGCGTATTAAATGGTACGACATTAAACGTAATTGGCTCTGAAGGTAGCTGGTTTAAAGTTAACTATCAAGGAAAAACAGGCTACGTTAGTAGCGAATTTATGAAATTCGTTAAAGGTGGCACTACTACTCCTGAGCAACCAAAACAACCTGAACAACCTAATCAAGGTGCAATTGGTGACTACTACATTAATGCTTCTGCCTTAAATGTACGTAGTGGTGAAGGCACAAATTATAGAATCATAGGCGCACTTCCACAAGGACAGAAGGTTCAAGTAATCTCTGAAAACTCTGGATGGAGCAAAATTAATTACAACGGTCAAACTGGTTATATCGGAACACGTTATCTTTCTAAAACACCAGTTGGGGGCGCAGTAGATAATAAGCCTAACAACAACCAAAATAACAATCAAAACAATAACAACAATACAGGTAATAATAGCGGCAACAGTTCTTCCATACTTGCATATGCAAAAGGAATGCAAGGCGTACCATACGTTTGGGGCGGAACTTCTGCTAACGGTGTGGACTGCAGTGGCTACATCTACCACGTATTTAAGAAATTTGGTCATAACATTAGCCGTCAAAGTGTTGCGGGATATTGGGGTAGCCTACCACAAACTTCAAATCCACAACCAGGCGACTTAATTTATTTCCAAAACACTTATAAATCGGGTCCTTCTCACATGGGTATTTACCTTGGGGGCGGATCATTTATCCAAGCTGGAGATAAAGGTGTAGCAATCGCTTCGTTAAGTAACTCTTATTGGAAGAGCCATTTCTTAGGATACACGAAAGCACCTTAATTAATAGTTTCAAAGCCTTCTAGATTACTAGAAGACTTTTTTTAATGTGTATAACCTATTTCTCCGAAAAAATAATGTATCTATTTTCCTATTTTATACACCATATTCTACAATAATGATCCATAACGTTATCATAATGTATACTTTTACATAAAAAACATAACCTATTTCATGTCTATTTATTTTATATGTGTTTTTTTAAAGAATTTTCTTTTTATTTAAACTTTTCGTTAGACGTTTGACCTCCGATGTCCATTATGATAAGTTACTTAAGATGTTATATTTGCAGAAGTATAGACAACTGTTTTATACATTTTTTTACTATGAGGAAGGAGCATACACTGCATGAATCTTTTATGGGGAATTGGCGGCGTGATTGGAGTATTAGCAATTGCTTTCTTACTATCTTCCAACCGCAAAGCTATTAATTGGCGCACAATTTTAATCGCGCTAGCATTACAAATGTCATTTTCATTTATCGTATTACGCTGGGATGCCGGTAAAGCAGGTTTAAAATACGCTGCGGACGGCGTTCAAGGATTAATTAATTTTTCTTACGAGGGAATTAAGTTCGTTGCTGGGGATTTAGTCAACGCAAAAGGCCCTTGGGGATTTGTTTTCTTCATTCAAGCACTACTTCCAATCGTATTTATTAGTTCATTAGTAGCAATCTTATATCATTTCGGTATTATGCAAAGATTTGTTAGTGTCGTTGGTGGCGCATTAAGTAAACTTCTTGGAACTTCTAAAGCAGAAAGTTTAAACTCAGTAACAACTGTGTTTTTAGGACAAACTGAAGCTCCAATCTTAATCAAACCTTACTTAGCACGTTTAACAAATAGTGAATTCTTCACTATTATGGTAAGCGGTATGACAGCTGTTGCTGGATCAGTTCTTGTCGGCTATGCAGCAATGGGTATTCCGTTAGAACACTTATTAGCAGCAGCAATTATGGCAGCTCCATCAAGTTTATTAATTGCGAAACTAATTATGCCAGAAACAGAAAAAGTAGATAATAACGTTGAACTTTCTACAGAACGTGAAGATGCAAACGTTATTGACGCAGCGGCACGTGGTGCATCTGAAGGTATGCAACTTGTTATTAACGTGGCAGCAATGTTAATGGCTTTCATCGCATTAATTGCTTTATTAAACGGTTTATTAGGACTAATTGGCTCTCTGTTCGATATTAAACTTAGCCTTGATTTAATCTTCGGTTACTTACTATCACCATTTGCAATTTTAATCGGGGTTTCTCCTGGTGAAGCTGTACAAGCAGCAAGCTTTATCGGTCAAAAACTTGCAATCAACGAATTCGTTGCATACGCAAACTTAGGACCACACATGGCAGAGTTCTCTGACAAAACAAATTTAATTTTAACATTCGCAATCTGTGGATTCGCAAACTTCTCTTCTATCGCAATTCAATTAGGTGTAACAGGAACATTGGCTCCTACTCGCCGTAAACAAATTGCACAATTAGGGATTAAAGCAGTTATCGCTGGTACACTAGCTAACTTCTTAAATGCAGCAGTTGCAGGTATGATGTTCCTATAAAATAAAGCAAAGTCCCCTCTTTCTAAAGAGGGGACTTTGCTTT
>NZ_BOQB01000014.1 GCF_018332475.1 Bacillus sanguinis
AGAAAAAGTTGTGCATTTTTTGATCGATTCCTCATTATAAAATTAAATGCATTTTTCAATTGCGTAATCCGCTATTTCGTATGTTCTTGGAAGAATGCTGATTTGAATTCATGCTCTATTTTTTTTCTTCTTTTTCTATTTCGGATACAGATTTTTCAGGTTTTTTCATGTAGTTGTCATCTAGTTCCCCAGAACACCCAAGTTCATCTTCAAAGTTTTTTGTAGTGCTCATATGACCGATAAACCATAATTTTTCATTATTGTTTATATATCCTTCTATAAATGGAACACCCATAGGACTTACATCATGTTTAGTAAAACTAATAGACTTGACATCTTTCACATTGTAGCGAATGTACTTTTCTATTCGTACTTCTTGTTTTTTCCAAAATTGCTCTTCTTTTTCTTTTTTCTCCACATATTTCATTGCAATATATCCTCCTGTTATAATACAAATTATGACAAATGCAATTACCAATTTTTTTTTCATTTGGAATCTCCTTGCATTAAAATATAATTAAAATATATCATGGAACGAGTGGTGAAAGATGACTGTAAGAGCTAGTCATTACACAATTTTTAAGGAGATATTCAAAGTCACGATGATTGGTGAATGTGAAGCGTATATTGTTTTTCACATTAATATCCTTATATAATTTACATGGAATATAAAGGGTTTTATAAGCATGTCGAATATTTTCGACATGCTTATTTTGTGCCTAGTAAACTCGTTTTTTCTAAATGTCGAAAAATATTTCCTGCATATTTATAAGCGGAAATATAGGGTTTTAAATGTTTTTATAGTATTTTATAAATTATCTAAATAATTATTTGTATCCAATAATTTTAAACAATGATATAATTTTGAAGAGGGGTAAAAAACAGATAAATCACAGTCATAGGGGTGAATTACATGGAACAATTAATGCGAAATTCGTTTCTTTTCTTGTCAAAAAATAAAGCGCTAACAAAACTGGCTAAAAAGTACGGTTTACGCTTTGGTGCAGGTCGCTTTGTCGCAGGGGAGACAATTGAATTAGCGACAGCAGCTATTCAGGCATTAAACAAACAAGGGCTTTGTGTAACGATCGATTATTTAGGGGAATTCGTTGATAATGAAGCGGAAGCAAATGAAATGGCTAACCAATCGATTGAAGCGATTCGTGCAATTGGAAGAGAAGGTCTTGATTCGCAGCTTTCTTTAAAAATGACTTCTATGGGATTAGATATCTCTGATGAAATCGTAATGAACAACATGCGCCGTATTTTAGAAGCTGCAAAAGAAAATGGTGTGTTCGTTACCATTGATATGGAAGACTATACACGCTGCGGAAAGACAATTGATATCTTTAAACAGTTAAAATCTGAGTATGATAATATTGGTACAGTTATTCAAGCTTACCTATATCGTACAGAAAAAGATATGGAAGAATTAAATGCTTATAGTCCGAATTTACGTCTTGTAAAAGGAGCTTATAAAGAACCTGAAGAGGTAGCGTTCCCGGAGAAGAAAGATGTAGATGATAACTATAAAAAAATTATTAAAATGCACTTATTAAATGGAAATTATACTGCAATTGCTTCACATGACGAAGCGATTATTGAATATACGAAAAAACTTGCCGAAGAACACAACATTCCAAGAGACCAATTTGAATTCCAGATGTTATATGGTATTCGTAATGAGCGCCAACTTGAGCTAGTAAAAGAAGGTTACAAAATGCGTGTTTATGTGCCTTATGGAAACGACTGGTATGGCTACTTCATGCGTCGTTTAGCAGAGCGTCCAGCAAACGTTGCGTTCGTATTAAAAGGTATGGTTAAAAAATAACCAAGGAGAAAATACTCCTTGGTTATTTTAATTGCTGAAATGCGTAATGTGCCATTTTCTTCGTATCAGGATATAGTTGCGTGCGAGTAGAAGATAATACAACATTAATAACGCGTTTACCGTCTTTTTCATCCACTGTTACGACCGTATATTTTCCGAGTGCTGACAGACCGCTTTTACTTCCAATTGCATATGGATCGTCATATAGTTCCTCTCGTCCATAGTTTGCGATGTTTGGAGAGCGTTCTGAAGTATGTAGAGTGGTACGTGTTGAATTCATATATTCTAAAACAACTGGGTACTTTAATGCTTCTTTCGTAATCATAGCAATGTCATATGGTGATACTTTATTTCCGAGTGCATCAGCACCACTTGCGTTTTTAAAAGTCGCATGCTTTGTACCAAGTTCCTTCGCTCTAGCATTCATCATTTTTACAAATTCATTTTTTGACCCTGCAATATGTTCTGCGATGGATTCAGCTATTGGGTCCGCGCTAATGATAAGCATCAGTTTTAATGCCTCATCACGCTTTAACTTTTCCCCAGCACGTAGTTTGATTTTCTTACTTTGACTTTCCGTTTTAATTGCGTTCTCTGTAATCGTAATTTCTTCATCTTCTTTTACATTCTCTAGTAAAAGAAGGGTTGTCATCATTTTGGCTATACTAGCCGGATAAGAGCGTTCGTCTTCTCGTTTTCCATACAAAATTTTACCTGTGTCCGCATCGATTGTAATGGCGTATTGCCCAGTAATGCTAGGTTGATCAGCTCTTACAGTTTGTTGTCTTTGTGCGTAAGAGAAGAAAATCATCCCTGTAAATAGTGTAGCAATCATTACAATCATAACTATTGTTCGTTTCATCATCGTTCCCTCTTTTATTTTCCATATGTACAAATAAATTGGGCAGAAAAAGCAGCCATTACCCATTATGCCACGTTTTCTGCCCAAAAATATACCGTTATTTTTCGCCCATATTATGCTTCTTGTATTGCTGGTTATTACCTTGACGGCCCTTTTCCACACCGTGATTATGCGGACCTGCATTTCCAGTTACGCTCGCTGCGCTAATTCCAGCTTTTGAAGGGTTCTTCTTAAGTTTTGCCATATATATTCCTCCAGTTTCGTCAGATTATAAAAAGGAAAAGTGTATTTGAGTGAAGAAAATACATACATATAGCATGGACAAATAAAAGAAAAATATTTATTTCAGAAAATTTTATCAATAAATATATTGCGAAAATTCAAACTGTATCATATATTTATTAGTAGAGGCTCACTCATTGATTGCGACTTATGTCGAAAAATTGAATGAGCATTCATTCAAGAATAGGGGGAGAATTGGATGTTCCAAATTAAAAAGGCTGCTGTTCTAGGTTCAGGCGTAATGGGTTCGGGGATTGCGGCACACTTAGCTAATATTGGTATTCCGACATTATTGCTTGATATTGTACCACCTGCGCTAACAAAAGAAGAGGAAGCGAAGGGACTTACATTAGAACATAAAAGTGTGAGAAATCGTTTTAGTAATACGGCACTGCAAAAACTATTAAAGCAAAAACCAGCTCCTCTGACAGTGAAAGGAAATCTAGCACTGATTGAAGCAGGTAACTTAGAAGATGATCTTGAGCGTCTAGCTGATGTAGATTGGATTATTGAAGTAGTTGTTGAAAACTTAGATATTAAAAAGAAACTATTTGAAAAAGTAGATGCTGTTCGTAAACCGGGTTCTATCGTAAGCTCGAATACGTCAGGCATTTCAGTTGAAAAAATGGCAGAAGGTCGTTCAGACGACTTCCAGAAACACTTCTTAGGCACACACTTTTTTAACCCACCACGATATTTAAAACTTCTAGAGGTAATACCGACGAAAGAAACAGATCCACAAGTATTAAGCTTCATGAAACTATTTGGCGAAGACGTTCTTGGAAAAGGCGTTGTTATCGCAAAAGACACACCAAACTTTATTGGAAACCGCATCGGTACGTACGGTTTATTAGTAACTCTTCAAGAGATGATAAAACGCGGCTATAGCATTGGGGAAGTTGATTCTGTAACAGGCCCGCTTATTGGTCGTCCGAAGAGCGCAACATTCCGTACATTAGATGTTGTTGGTTTAGATACATTCGTACACGTTGCAAATAACGTATATGAAAATGTACAAGAAGAAGAGCGTGATGTATTTAAAGTACCAGCTTTCATGCATGACATGCTTGATAAAAAATGGCTTGGAAGCAAAACAGGTCAAGGATTCTTCTTAAAACAAGGAAAAGAAATTTTAGAACTAAATCCTGAAACGATGGAATACGAAGCTCGTAAAAAATTAAAAGCTGCATCTATCGAGTTAAGTAAACAGGAAAAAGGTTTATCGAATAAATTGAAAGCGCTTGTATACGCGAAAGATCGCGCAGGAGAGTTGTTATGGAACATCATTACACCGACTCTTTTATACTCTGCAAAACTTCATAAAGAAATTGCTGACGATATCGTTGCAATTGACCAAGCGATGAAGTGGGGCTTCGGCTGGGAGCAAGGACCATTTGAAGTTTGGGATGCAATCGGCGTTGAAAAATCCGTTCAAAAGATGGAAGAAAACGGCGCAGTTGTTCCGACTTGGGTGAAAGAAATGGTAGAGAAAGGTTTCACTACTTTCTATAAACATGATAACGGAGATAGCTACTATTACGATAATGGCGAATATAAGCTAATCGAACGTAATAAAAAGGCAATTTCTCTTAAACAATTAAAAGCGAAAAATGGTGTATTAAAGAAAAATAGCGGAGCGAGCTTAATCGATTTAGGCGACGGTATCCTTTGCTTAGAATTCCATTCGAAGAGCAATGCAATTGGTATGGATATTACGCAAATGATTAACTACGCTGTTGATGAAGTAGAAAAGAATTATAAAGGTCTTGTTATTGGTAACCAATCGAAGAACTTCTGCGTTGGTGCGAACTTAGCAATGATCTTAATGGAAGCACAAGATGACAACTACTTTGAAATTGAGTTGGTTGTGAAGAACTTCCAAGATGCAATGACGAAAATTAAATACTCTTCTAAGCCAGTTGTAGCAGCTCCATACGGTATGACGCTTGGCGGAGGTACAGAAGTTTGCTTACCAGCAGCGAGCATTCAAGCTTCTAGCGAAACGTATATGGGCTTAGTAGAAGTTGGTGTTGGCTTAATCCCTGGCGGAGGCGGTAATAAAGAGCTATACATTAAACACTTAAATAAAATGCCAAACGGCGTAGAGTTTGATCTGCAAAAAGTTGCGAATAAAGTATTTGAATCTGTAGCGATGGCGAAAGTTTCTACATCAGCACAAGAAGCTGTATCGAACAACTTCTTAGGCGATAAAGACGGTATTAGTGTGAATGGTGATCACTTACTATATGATGCGAAACAAAAAGCACTTTCTTTATATGAAGCGGGTTATAAAGCGCCGATTCGCAAAAAGATACCAGTTGTTGGTGAAACAGGATATGCAACGCTTGTACTTGGTGCAGAAGCAATGCATTTATCAGGTTACATTTCTGAACATGATCTTCACATTGCGAAGAAACTTGCATATGTCATTGCGGGCGGAAAAGTGCCGTACGGAACAGAAGTTGATGAGCAGTATTTATTAGATGTAGAACGTGAAGCATTTATTAGCTTAGTAAGTGAGATGAAATCACAAGCAAGAATGCAGCACATGCTTGTAAAAGGAAAGCCATTACGTAACTAATAACGAGGGGAGATATCGTTCATGAGAGAAGCTGTCATTGTTGCGGGAGCAAGAACACCAATTGGAAAAGCAAAGAGGGGTTCATTAAAAACAGTTCGTCCTGACGATCTAGGGGCGTTAGTAGTAAAGGAAACGTTAAAGCGTGCGAATTATGAAGGACCAATCGATGATTTAATTTTCGGTTGTGCAATGCCAGAAGCAGAGCAAGGTTTAAATATGGCTCGTAATATCGGCGGATTAGCAGGACTTTCTTACGATGTTCCAGCTATTACGATTAACCGTTACTGTTCTTCAGGGTTACAAAGTATCGCTTACGGAGCAGAGCGTATTATGCTTGGTCACTCGGAAGCTGTATTATCAGGCGGAGCGGAATCAATGAGTTTAGTTCCAATGATGGGACACGTTGTTCGTCCGAATAGTCGCCTTGTAGAAGCGGCTCCAGAATATTATATGGGTATGGGACATACAGCAGAGCAAGTTGCTGTGAAATATGGAATTTCTCGTGAAGAGCAAGATGCATTTGCAGTAAGAAGTCATCAACGTGCTGCAAAAGCATTAGCGGCAGGTAACTTCGCTGATGAAACAGTATCGGTAGATGTAACGTTACGTACTGTTGGATCAAACAATAAACTGCAAGAAGAAACAATCATTTTCGCGCAAGACGAAGGTGTAAGAGCAGAAACAACGCTAGACATTTTAGGTAAATTACGTCCAGCATTTAACGTTCGCGGTTCTGTAACAGCTGGTAACTCTTCACAAATGAGTGACGGTGCAGCATCTGTACTATTAATGGATCGTGAAAAAGCAGTGAGTGATGGCATGAAACCACTTGCGAAATTCCGTTCATTTGCAGTAGCTGGCGTACCACCAGAAGTAATGGGAATCGGCCCAATCGCTGCAATTCCAAAGGCGTTAAAATTAGCTGGCTTAGAGCTATCAGATATCGGTCTATTCGAACTAAATGAAGCATTCGCTTCTCAATCCATTCAAGTTATTCGTGAACTTGGATTAGATGAAGAAAAAGTAAACGTAAATGGCGGTGCAATCGCACTTGGACATCCACTTGGCTGTACAGGAGCAAAACTAACACTATCTCTTATTCACGAAATGAAACGCCGCAACGAACAATTCGGTATCGTAACAATGTGTATCGGCGGCGGAATGGGAGCAGCGGGAGTGTTTGAATTACTATAAAAAGTGGAAGTGGCTTGCTTAGAACAGGAGGGCGTTGGAAGCCCTGACGAAGAGGCGCTCTTTGCCTCACAGGAAGGGGTGAAACGACCGACTGTTCTAGCCACTGAACATTCTAGCCGCTGGAACTGGATTATAAAAAAGAATGGAAGCAACAAAGGTTTATAAAAACAAAAGGGAGAGCCAGCTTCTTTCAAAATGAGAGAAGCGGCTCATGAAAATATGAAGGAGGAAATTTTCATGGAAAAAACAGTAGGAAGTGCAGTTAAAGGCGGTAGCTTTTTAGTTGATGAGATTACGATTGATCAAGTGTTTACGCCAGAAGATTTTTCATCTGAGCATAAAATGATTGCGAAAACGACAGAGGACTTTATCGTAAATGAAGTTCTTCCAGAGCTTGAATATTTAGAGCAACATGAGTTTGATCGTTCTGTTCGTCTTTTAAAAGAAGCTGGGGAACTTGGTTTATTAGGCGCTGACGTACCAGAAGAGTATGGCGGAATTGGCCTTGATAAAGTAAGCTCAGCGTTAATCGCAGAGAAATTCTCTCGTGCTGGTGGCTTTGCAATTACTCACGGTGCTCACGTAGGTATCGGATCTTTACCAATCGTATTATTCGGTAACGAAGAGCAAAAGAAAAAGTATTTACCATTACTTGCAACTGGTGAAAAATTAGCTGCATACGCATTAACTGAGCCAGGTTCAGGATCTGACGCATTAGGTGCAAAAACAACTGCACGTTTAAATGCAGAAGGTACACATTACGTATTAAATGGTGAAAAACAGTGGATTACAAACTCTGCATTCGCTGATGTATTTATCGTATACGCAAAAATTGATGGAGAGCACTTCTCAGCATTTATCGTAGAGAAAGAATATGCTGGCGTATCTACAAGCCCAGAAGAAAAGAAAATGGGTATTAAATGTTCTTCAACTCGTACGTTAATTTTAGAAGATGCATTAGTACCAAAGGAGAACTTACTTGGTGAAATCGGTAAAGGTCATATTATCGCATTCAACATTTTAAATATCGGTCGTTATAAATTAGGTGTTGGTACAGTTGGATCTGCGAAACGTGCAGTAGAAATTTCAGCACAATATGCAAACCAACGTCAACAGTTCAAACAACCAATCGCTCGCTTCCCATTAATTCAAGAGAAACTTGCAAATATGGCAGCGAAAACATATGCAGCTGAAAGCTCTGTATACCGTACAGTAGGTTTATTTGAAAGCCGCATGAGCACATTATCTGAAGAAGAAGTAAAGGACGGTAAAGCAGTAGCAGCTTCTATCGCTGAATATGCAATCGAGTGCTCTTTAAACAAAGTATTCGGTTCTGAAGTACTAGATTACACAGTAGATGAAGGTGTTCAAATTCACGGTGGTTACGGATTTATGGCAGAGTACGAGATTGAAAGAATGTACCGCGATTCTCGTATTAACCGTATTTTCGAAGGAACGAACGAAATTAACCGCTTAATCGTACCAGGTACGTTCTTACGTAAAGCGATGAAAGGTGAATTACCACTTCTTCAAAAAGCACAAAAATTACAAGAAGAGTTAATGATGATGATGCCAGAAGAAGTAGGCGATGAGCCATTAGCACTTCAAAAATATTTAGTAACTAACGCGAAGAAAATCGGCTTAATGGTAGCTGGATTAGCTGCTCAAAAATACGGTAAAGCATTAGATAAAGAGCAAGAAATTCTTGTGAATATCGCTGACATCGTAAGCAACCTATACGCAATGGAGTCAGCTGTTCTTCGTACGGAAAAAGCGATTAAAACAACTGGTCTAGAAAAGAATAAACAAAAAGTGTTATACACTGAAGTATTCTGCCAAGAAGCATTCAACGAAATCGAAGCAGATGCGAAAGAAACACTTATTGCGGTTGAAAACGGCGACATGCTGCGCATGATGTTATCATCATTACGTAAATTAACACGCCACACACCACTTAACGTAATTCCGAAGAAACGTGAAATCGCTGCGAAAATTTTAGAAGATGAGCGTTACACAGTTTAATAGTTGTAAAGAAAAGTAGTCGTATAAACGGCTACTTTTCTTTTTTTTTGTAAAAATGAAATTTTTAGTGACATAAAACTAATACCATTAGTATAATAAAACTAATGATATTAGTTTTCGTGAAAAGGGAGATGGAAATATGAGAATGATACATGAGCAAACAGTATATCAATTGTCATTTTTGCCAAGAGTGTTTCCTGTGAATTGTTACTTTGTGGAGGAAGAAGATGGTTTAACTTTAATTGATGCGGCTTTGCCATATAGCGCAAAAGGTATTTTACAGGCGGCTGAGAAAATAGGAAAACCAATTACTAAGATTGTATTAACACATGCGCATGATGATCATATCGGTGCATTAGACGCATTAAAGGAAGTACTTCCTCATGTTCCAGTCTATATTTCTAAGCGGGACGCAAAGCTGTTAGAAGGAGATACAACGTTACAAAAGGATGAACCGAATATACCGATAAAAGGCGGTGTACCTAAAAAAGTAAAAACGGTACCTGATGTTTTATTGGAAGATGGCGACCGAGTTGGATCGCTTCTTGCGATTATGACACCAGGACATACGCCAGGTTCCATGTCGTTTCTTGATGTACGGAATAAAGCTCTTATTGTTGGGGATGCATTTCAAACAAGAGGGGGCATGGCTGTTTCGGGACAAATGAAATTTTGGTTTCCGTTTCCGGCGATGGCAACATGGAGTAAAGAAGTCGCATTACAAAGTGCAGAAAAGTTAAGCGAATATCAGCCTTCCTTACTTGCGGTAGGACATGGGAAAATGATAAAGGATCCAGGCGCTATCATAGAGCTTGCTATTAAGGAAGCGAAGTGGAATATAGAAAGTAAGAAAGAGGGTTAATTAATGTCACCGAGAATCGGACTTACATTACCGAAAATTGTAGAAACAGCGGCAGAAATAGCAGATGCAAATGGAATACAAGAAGTAACATTAGCTTCATTAGCGCAAAGGTTAGGGATACGTTCTCCCTCACTATATAATCATGTAAAAGGGTTACAAGATGTACGGAAACATCTTGGTATTTACGGAATAGAACAGCTGCATAACAAGCTGGAAGAAGCGGCCAAGGATAAACGTATGGATAAAGCAATTCATGCTTTAGGAGAAGCGTATGTAGCATTCGTACGCAAACATCCTGGATTGTATGAAGCAACCTTTTTACGAGATGAAGAAGTAAGAAAAGCAGGTGATGGAATTGTGAATATTTGTCTTCAGGTTTTACAACAGTACGGCTTAGAAGGAGAGAATGCACTTCATGCGACACGCGGATTTAGAAGCATTTGTCACGGATTTGCGTCGATTGAACAGCAGGGCGGATTTGGTCTGCCATTAGATTTAGATACAAGTTTACATGTATTGTTGGAAACGTTTATTAAAGGGTTACATGTAATGAGAGAGTGAATATGAAGCGAGATAACCAAAAACCTTAGAAGCGATTCTAAGGTTTTTTAGCGCATATGATTTCAAAAGGAAGGTAGGTGGGAGGATTAAAGTTTAACTTTATTTGTGTTAAAAATAGTTTACATGATGTTAAAAATAAATTACAATGAAAATATAGAAAATAATGTAAAATAAGGAGAGGTTATGAAACAGAGTGGGAATTTACAAAATAATCTCGTTGTACTTAGAGCAGAAAAACGCTGGTCACAAACAGATTTAGCGAACAAAGCTGGGGTAAGTAGACAAACGATTGCCTCAATTGAAGTGAATCGTTACAATCCATCTTTAATTTTAGCTTTTGAAATTGCGCATATTTTAGGTAAGGAGTTTCATGAAGTTTTTCAATATAAGATAGAGGGGGAAACGGAATGAGTATTGTAATAGGGATCATAATCTCAGTAGCAGGACTAATAGGTGTTTTATATTCAACACGTTTTCAGAAGAATGAAGGGGAAGATGAAAGAGGCGAGCATATTACAGGGAATGCAGCTAAAATTTCATTATTTGTATTTTTATTTCTATATTTAGTTATCTTTTTAATCGGGAATCTATATTCATTGACAGGCGAACAGTATAAATTAGCAAATGCATTTTTATTAGCTGGAGTACTTTGTTCGTATGCTTTAACTATTGTAGTTTTGAAAAGAAGATATTAACGGGAAAAGAGTCTCTAATGGTTTAGAGGCTCTTTTTTGTTAAATGATATTATTTTGCAGGTTTGAAAAATGTGTATATGGCTAAGGAAAGGCAAACGAAAATAAATGCAATAGGATCTTGAGAGGGACTAGGCTCAGAGCCCTTCTGGATTTCTGTAAGGAAGTCATGTGTTTTCA
>NZ_BOQB01000015.1 GCF_018332475.1 Bacillus sanguinis
ACGGTAATCAAATTGTATCTTAGGACCATTTAGAATTTTAGTCAAATAAAGTGAAACTTTAATCAGTGGGGGTTGTCTTCATCCCCCACTGATTATTAGTTGAACCAATCGGACTTTTATGGGCAGTTGATCCCCCACCTAACTTCTTTGCTTTCGCTGAATTTTGAGGTGGAGGTCTTACTGCCCATTAAAGCGGGATAAAAAAAGGCTCGTTTAGAATAGTATGTATTTCATTTGACAAAAATAATTTCAGCGTTTATATTAAAGACCAAGTTAATCGACGATTAACTTGGTCGACAATTAAAACGTAAAAACTTTTAAAAAGGGGAAATACAAATGAACAAAACACTTATCATAAACGCACATCCGAAAGTGGATGATACATCATCAGTCAGCATTAAGGTTTTTAACCATTTTTTAGAATCTTATACGGAATTAATTCCTAATAATGAAAAGATTGAACAGATTAATTTATACGATGATATAGTACCAATGATAGATAAAACTGTTTTAAGTGCATGGGACAAACAAGGAACTGGACAAAAGTTAACTGGCGAAGAACAAAAAGTAACGGAGCGTATGTCCGAGATTTTACAACAATTTAAAAGTGCAAATACGTATGTTATCGTATTACCTTTGCACAACTTTAATATTCCATCAAAGTTAAAAGATTACATGGACAATATCATGATCGCACGTGAAACATTTAAATATACTGAAACTGGATCAGTCGGATTACTTAAAGATGGAAGAAGAATGCTTGTTATACAAACAAGTGGAGGAATCTATACAAATGATGATTGGTATACAGACGTGGAATACTCTCATAAATATTTAAAAGCCATGTTTAATTTCCTTGGTATTGAAGATTATCAAATCGTTCGTGCACAAGGAACAGCAGTACTAGATGCAAATGAAGTATTACAAAATGCATATAGAGAAGTTGAAGAGGCTGCTTCTAGATTGGCTAATAAATAAATTTTTTCACTGGAAGCATGATGGGTATAAATAAATATCCCCTCCACCATAAGGCAGAGGGGTTCTTCTCATTCCTATTTCAAACTACCCGCAATCTCCGTAAAGATAACCCCAAGTGCATGTGCACCTGCATCTGGATAGCCTAAGCTTCTTTCACCAACTGTACCTGCGCGGCCCATGCGAGCTACGATTTCTTTCGTGTACTCTGCGCCTTTAACTGCTGCTTCTGCACCTTTTTCAAAGGCAGTTTTCATATCTTCTTCGTTTGAAGCGCTAGCTAACCAAGAGTCTACACATGGAGCAAGTGCGTCAACAAGTGTTTTATCACCAACTACCGCTCCTCTGCCGAATGATCTTTCACCGATAGATTGTATGCCTTGAAGCGCTGCTTGTAACATTTCAGCGAATTCTTTCACTGTTAACTCACGCTTCTCGCCTGCTGCTTTACTAGCTGCGCGGAATGCACCGCCCCAAATTGGACCAGATGCGCCGCCGCAATGTTCCATAATAATCATAGAACAACCGTCAAGGAATGATCCGATCGTTACGTTTTCTTGTTCTACGATAGAATGCCACTCACGTTTTAGTTGCTTAAATCCTTTTGCCACACTCATTCCGAAATCGCCGTCACCTGCATGTGTGTCTAACTCACAGAACGGTACTTCATTTTTAATAATAATATCGCTCATTTTATCAACGAGATAAATCATGTTGTTTAATGTGATAACATTATTTTTAATAACAGCGTGCTCTTCCGCTGTTTCTATTTCAAAGGAAACTTCCTTCTCTTCTGTCTCTTCAAGCACATTCACGTACTCTACACTTTCAACTGGTCCATCTACTTTAAACGCTGGTGTATTGCATTCTTTTGATAGTAATGTTTTTAGCTCTTCATCTAATTTCATTACTGTTAAAGACATACCAGCCATATCGATACTTGTCATATAGTTGCCGACGAATACTCTATTAATTTTAATGTTTCTAGCAGCTAGTTCTCGCGTCACTGCGTTGTTAAATAAGTAAAGCTCTTGCAGTGGTGTTCCGCCAAAACCGTTAACTAGAAGCGCAATTTCTTCGCCATCTTTTACTCCTAAATCTTTTACAAGATCGTTTGTCATACGGTTCGCTAGTTCATCTGCTGACATCGTTTTTTCACGCTTAATTCCTGGTTCGCCGTGAATACCTACGCCGTATTCCATTTCATCTTCCGCAAGTGTGAAAGTAGGTGATCCGCTCGCTGGAACTGTACAAGACGTTAACGCTAAACCGATTGTGCGCACGTTAGCAGCTGCTTTTTCCGCTACAGCTTTCACCGCTCCTAAATCCATACCTGCTTCCGCTGCTGCGCCGGCAATTTTATGAACTAAAATAACGCCCGCAACGCCGCGGCGCCCTACTGTGTACAAACTATCCTCTACCGCAATATCATCATCTACTTTTACGTAGTCGACTTCAATTCCATCTTCTGTCGCTAAATGCGCACCATTTTTGAAATTCATAATATCGCCGCTATAATTTTTAATAATTAATAACGTACCTTTTTTACTAGCTGTCTCTTTAATCGCTTGATATACCTGAATTTGCGAAGGAGATGCAAACACATCTCCGCACACTGCCGCATCTAACATTCCTTTTCCGACTAATCCTGCATGCGCTGGCTCATGACCACTACCACCGCCACTAATTAACGTTACTTTGTTTTCGTTCATTTCTTTCTTCTTAATAACTTTATATTTTTTCAAAAGCTCAAGCTCTGGATGAGCCATAACCATTCCGTTGCACATTTCCATTACTAATGTTTCTGGTTTGTTTATAATCTTTTTCATTGTAGTTCTCCCTCAATTCCTTTAATATATTGTGATATATTTGAAATCTTCTTCTTACTACTCATGTTAAAATGAAAGCGTTTTATAGTAAACGGACAAAATGGACAATCTGTCTAAAGACACCGCTCTCATTTATAGATAGGATTTTCATATTACTAACATTCTAGGGATGATTCAGATGACCTCTTCTATAATTTCTAAAAAGATAATCGCGAACTCATTGAAATATTTAATGGAAACAGAGTCATTTCATAAAATATCAGTGAGCGATATTATGTTACACTGTCAAATGCGTAGGCAAACTTTCTATTATCATTTTAAAGATAAATTTGAACTATTAAGCTGGATTTATAGAGAAGAAACGAAAGAAAACATTATCGACTTTCTCGACTATGAAACGTGGGAAAACATTTTTGATTTATTATTTGACTACTTTTATGAAAATCAAAAATTTTACCGAAATGCTTTTAAAGTCATTGAGCAAAACTCGTTTAATCACTATTTATTTGAGCATACGAAAAACTTATATATGAAGATTATTGATGAATTATCTGTGAGCTGTGGATTCAGCCTTTCTGATGAGACAAAAAATACGATTGCCTCTTTTTATAGTCACGGCTTCGTTGGAACGATAAAAGATTGGATTGAAAGCAAATGCGAAGTAGATCCGTCCATTATGTCTTCTCTCATGAAAAATATGATAAACAATCAATTACTACTATTACTGGAACAATCAGCAAAGTAATTAAAGGGTGGCAAAAGCAATGAAAAAGATTATGAATGATGTACAACATATCGTTCAAGATATGCTGCATGGATTTTATTTTGAACATAATGACAAAGTAAATTACGACGAAACACATAACATCATTTATGTAAAAGATATCGAAAAACTGAAACAAAACGTCGCTATTATAAGCGGCGGTGGTAGCGGACATGAACCTGCTGATATCGGTTATGTAGGAAAAGGCATGCTCACAGCAGCAGTAAACGGAAGCATCTTCACTCCGCCTACAGTGGAACAAATTATTGCGGCTACTCGCCACATGCCAAAAGATAAAAGTATTCTATTCATCGTTAAAAACTTTAAAGATGATGTAGCGAACTTTTTAGCGGCGAAGCAAATTGCCAAAGAAGAAGGACGACAAATTGACCATATCATCGTAAATGACGACGTTTCAATTGAAGATGATGCTTCTTTTAATAAAAGAAGGCGCGGCGTCGCTGGCACTGTTTTCGTTCAAAAAATACTTGGTGCGGCGGCTCTTGCAGGTCATTCTTTAGAAGAACTGACTGCACTTGGCCGTTCTATCACTGAAAACTTACACACATTAGGAGTCGCTCTTTCACCTGCCAATAATCCAATGCAGGAAAAAGCTTCATTTTCATTAAACGACGATGAAGTCTTTTACGGCGTTGGTATCCACGGCGAAAAAGGTTACCGTAAAGAGGCACTATCCTCTTCTGAAATATTAGCGATCGAACTAATGAACAAACTAAAAAGCATTTACCGCTGGAGAAAAGGTGACAACTTCGCTATTCTCATTAACGGACTCGGTGCTACACCATTAATGGAACAATACATTTTTGCAAATGACATTCGCCGTTTATGTGAGCTGGAAGGCTTACATATTACATTTGTAAAAGTCGGTACACTGTTAACTTCTTTAGATATGAAGGGCGTTTCGCTTAGTTTGCTTAAGGTAGAGGATTTGGATTGGGTGAAGTGGTTGAAAGAAAATACGGAAACTGCTAGTTGGTAATACAAATAGGATGGCTTCAATGGGCCATCCTATTTTTGTACGTAATTCAGCTATTAAAAAATTTCTGCCCTCAATATTACAGCAAATTCACATTAAAAATGTAAATCCTCATTTCCTTCGTATTTTCCTTTATTAAGCCTTTTTCTTATGAATAATTCTGCAACAATTAAATTTGGTACCCACGCTAACCAAGCAATAACCGCGTAACTAAGTTCAAACCGCTCTATTCCAAATAGAACGATAAACAGCGGTAGCCAAATTCTTAATGTAACTGCCGCAAAGGTTAAAGCATAATTTCTAATCATCCAATTCCGATGGTCTTTAATCTTTTTATTCTTAACTCTATGTAACGCTTGATATGCTGATGTTAGCCAAAATACGGATAACAAACCGAAACCTAGCTTCGCCACCAATCCTCCCGTAGCATAAAAAGATAGGTATAGTCCAGAAACGCCGCCTAATAATATACCAACCAGATAGATTCTCCCAACTATTCTATGACGGTTGATATTCCTTTCTCTAAATTTAGTGGATAATGTAAACGGACCAATTACTAATGCTACTATACTAGTTGTAATATGTATAAAGAGCATCATATACCAGAACTCACTTAATTTAGATCCAAACATAAGCTTCGCTTTTACAAGCCCTGTTTGAAATCCATCCATAATAAAATATTGGACAACAATATAACTAGCTACTAAAAAAGCAAAACAAGTAAATACAAACCAAATTTTCCTGTTCAAATTTTACTGCCTCCCTATTACATTCACGGAAATTAGATTATACGTTACTGTTCATTCTTGGGAAAAATAGAAAATCCTTCTTCATACATAAAAACCCTCGAGTATATCGTTCTATACTTGAGGGTTTACTCATTTATTCCTTCTCGTCTCTCATTTTCTTAAATCAATAGTTAGCTCATCTGTAATCTGCTCAAGATGGAAAAATCTTTTTATATAATGGATATCAGACCATTTTTCTTCCCCACCAATAATAAATAATTCTTGCGCATCATACATAAATGAAAAGCTTGGATAGAAACTGTCCGCTTTTATTTCAATCTCACCAGTACTATCACCGATAATCTTACAGTCTGCTGAATAGCTTAATAACGTATAGAGCGAATCTTGTGCTGATTGGAAGAAATATTTCATAAGTGTAGTTACATCATCACTATTGGTAATAGATACTTTAAAAAAGTTCGTATCCCTTTTCTTATTAGTAAAAACTAGCTCAAACTGAAATGTATTCTCTTCTAAAAAAGCTTCAATAACGTCACCGCGCAAATAAGTTTCAAATAACATATACATAGGAAATTTATTAATTATACCTATACATCCTTTAATGATTTCTTCAAATCCTGTATGCTGATTCCAATTCGTTCCCACTCCTATTATAATAGGGTGATTTAAATAAATAGGATACGGTGATAACCCTTCATCTTTTAACATATACACTCGTTTTTCATCTGTATGAAGAGTTGGTTTAGACTCTTTTAGTACGTATTGAGATAATTGAACATGCAACACATTTACACCTGCCTATCATGTAATTAAGTTAGAAAAAGAGAATGCGTCATTCACATTTTACTGTGTTTGGGTGTGGAGAACGAGAATCATTTTATAAACGAGATCACACATCTCATTGGAGAATTACAGGTCTTCCAAACAAAGCTGGATAATAAATTAACATCGCCCCTACAAATGAACAAACCAAACAAAAAACAGCTTCATATTTTATAACTAGAGAAGAGCTGGTATCAAGCTTTTCCCCCTCTCTTTTACATATCATTTTAAAAGCTCTATATAATAAATACCCAATAATCGCCCCGAGGGTGTTCGTAAATAAATCATCAATATCTGTAATTCTATTATTTAGTAATTGATTTAACTCAATTGCCAATGAAAAAAAGAATCCTGCACATACGGTGTTTTTCATTTTTCTAAACTGCGGCCAAATAGTCGGCAATAAAAAACCGAACGGCATAAACAGTACAATATTCAAAAGATACGTAGTACTACCCGCCGTATCAAATAGAGTCAAATTGATTTGATTTACACGAATCCACGTTTCATATCTACTTATATCCCATACAGTCGCGATCTGCGTCACCCTATACACTAGTGAAAGGTAGAATAGAAAAACATACACCCATAGAAAATGCCAGATAGATATAGTTCTTTTCGCTTTAAAATAAAATCCGATTTGAAATACAATACAAAAAATAATCGTAAAAAAATACGTATACAAATAACTAATCAAAACTCCTGTATGCATGTAGAATCCCCTAACTTTACATTTCCATCTATATTTTTGTCGTTTTTAGTATCCTTCTTGATGTAACTTGTTTATATGATAGGAAAAACTTTTAAAATAAAGAGTAGGGTAAATATAAAATTTTTCTTAAATCTTCACATGCAACCCTTGTAGTATTTTCATCCATACAGTATATATAAGTTAAAGTCTGACTCAACCAGATATACTTATTCTGACAAGAGGACAACAGGAAGCATGAATGAAAGGGTACTTGATAAAGTGAAACTTTAATCAGTGGGGGTTTTCTTCATCCCCCACTGATTATTAGCCTTCACCAATCGGACTTTTATGGGCAGTTGATCCCCCACCTAATTTCTTTGCTTTCGCTGAATTTTGAGGTGGGGGTCTTACTGCCCATTAAAGCGGGATAAAATAAGAATTCGCGATGCGTGGGTGAATACATAATGTTAAAGAAGCTAGAAAATCTTATCACTGCATTTAATTTTGAAGAAGCTGAAAAATTATTTAAAAGCAACAGCTTTGAGGAATTCTCAGAAGAAATGCTATATGTTACTTATGAAAATAGTAGTATTACTAACTATAGTTTTATAAATTATTTATTAACGAAAAAAGAATTAAGTGAGTTACATGACCTTGCATTTGATTTACTAGTAAATCCCTTATGTCATATAGAAGGCGCATATCATTCTGCTTTGTATCATGCTAAAAGATCCGTGGATTTAACAAAAGAAGAAAATGTGGGTAGTTTATTACAATTACTCTTTCTCCATTCAGTACCAGATAAATTAATTTCTGATAAAAAGGCTATTGAAATTTGCAATAAAATTTTAGAGTTGGATGCTTCTAATGACGTTGCTAAAGAAACTATTAAGGAACTAGATTAATTAAGGGATTGCCATATGGCAATCCCTTAACTTTCTCATATTTATCCCTTCTCATCCCTCATACTGTAATACCCCAAATTAATAATAACTAAGAAATACCCACCCATAATTCCAGCAGCAAATGTCCACATGTACTCACGGTGTTCAATTTCATACATAATAATCGCACCGAGTATGGCGGCTGCGAACCGATTCATCATTCCGAGCATCGGTGCTTTTTCTTTTTTTACAATACTGTCTCCGAACTTTTCAATACGCCTTCCTAAAATCCAGGCGCAGTACATACTAACTAAAAGACCAATGCTTATCCCTACAAACTGGGCTCGAAAAGGTGTCACAAGCCATCCCAGTAACATCACGCCTAGCAAACAATATATTTGTATATTGAATGATCTTAATGCTATACGAATCATGTTATACTCCTTACCTTTCTCGTTAGTCCCATCTTTCGGACTTCAAGCTTTCAGATATATCTTTTTTAAAATGAGGGAATTTGATTTTACTCACCATTAAATACGCGAGTATGCATGTACCAAACGCCACGGAAACTGGATTATTTAAAAAGCATAAAATAAGAAGACACATTGCCGCGAATGGAATGGGCATGCCGATAAAGGTCGGGAGTTTACTTTGCTGCGTGTTAAATCTCGCAAGCCGAAGCATTCCGCAAATACTATAAGCGAGCGCACATATCATCCCGATAGATTGCAAATCTTTTAAAGCGACACTATAGGCAAGAATAGACGGTGCCACACCGAAGGTAACTAAATCCGCAAAGGAGTCTAACTCTCCGCCAATTTCTGAAACAGAACCGAGTTTCCGAGCGACCATGCATCAAACAAATCAAATACCATACCTGTAATAATGAACATAACTGCACCGAACATATCGTGAAAGAAAACAGAATAAATGGCCAATACTCCACAAATAAAATTCGCTATCGTCATCATATTTGGTATGTAACTCATCACACGCTTCTCCTCCTTTCTACTTATTACCTCATCTAAGTTCTTACTCATTACAATCAAGGTCCTTCTGTTTTTCTTCCAATATCACTTTATTTATTTTCTTTAGCGTATCCGTCATTTGTTCTAAAGCACCGATATCGATTTTTGAAAAATACTTCTCAATTAATACATCATCTAACTCAGACAATTGCTCCATATACTTACTACCGCTTGGACCAAGTGTAAGGAAATACTCCCTTTTATTATTAGGATTTACTTGTTTTGAAATCATCTTCTGCTTTTCCAATTTCGATAAAACTTGGCTCACAGCGCTTTTCGATATATTAAAAGTAGTCGCAATGTGATTTGCTGTCGTGTTTTCATTTAAATGAATATGAAATAGCATACTCTCTTGCTGCCCTGTAAGACCGTACTCATCTTTCAACTCCTGAAATAGTAAAATGTAGAATTCATTATAGGCTCGGTTCATTTCATTAATTATTTCTTTATACGTTCTAGTCATAGCACTCTTCCTCCATGCTGATATTTTGTTTCATTTAATAGTTAAGTTCACTTAACTTAACTATAGTATACAGTTTTGTTTGTGTAAAGGGGAATCTAGCTCTATACATTCCTATAACACGGAATAAAATATGCCCTTTGCTTTTCCACTGCTTTTCATTGATCAAATTCCGATGTGCACGGTACATCTATCATTTCGAATAAACAAACATAACCATTACAAAAATTCCATATAGACCCATTACTGGTTAAAATGTTATAATAAAATTACCCTACATAGTTACTCATATTCCGATTGAGGAACTAGCGTCTTATTAAGCAATGCGCATAAATTAAGTAAAAAAGACACTTTCAAGTGTCTTTTTTATTTATATTCTCACAGAAAATATCTCTTTTATACACAAAATCTATCAAATGAAAAGGAGACTATCATATGGAGCATCCTGTAGCAAGAGAACTGCGGTTCATACGTGTATGCCTTATTATCTTGATCATTGTCATTGCATTTTGGGATCGGGAAAGAGTTGTAGAAATCAATGATCATGGCAGCAGTTCTACCCCAAATATTAGCAATATGACCCAAATCGCTGAGAATACATTTGCATATAAAGATGATTTTGGTCAAATTAAGATATTTAAGTTTAACCCTGATACAAACGATATTTCACTCATCAAAGAATTTCATGCTGACGAATATTAATTACATAAAGGCACCTCAAGGTGTCTTTTTTATTTTCAAAAGGACCTGCTCATGTTTATACTTCAAAACATAAAGTACATGGAATCCGTTAAAAAACACGAGTGACCCTTTGTTTTCCCCTCTTATTAAAGGAGGAACTATTATGGGATTTGGTGGTAGTTGCGGCGGAGGCTGCGGTTTTGCTGGAGGATTTGCTTTATTAGTTGTGTTATTCATTTTATTAATCATCGTTGGAGCTGCTTGCTTCTGCTAAACAAACTATCGGAAAAGACACTCTTATATGGGTGTCTTTTCTTTATGAAGTAAAATGATGAAAAGACGGATTTACCAAGCTAAGCGACTTGTTGGTACTCCCCCTAAAAAAGATATGTCTTTATGACCTGACTTCTTATTTTACTCGGCTACTTCATCTATTTTTTCATTTTAAAAATTCTACACATAAAAAAAGAAAGTGAGAAAAAACACTTTCTTTTTTTATGTCTACATATCTAACTTTTGTAAAGCACCAGTTTTCTTATTTACTCCATAGAAAACTGTTTCATGCTTAGACCAATCTGTTACTTTATATCCGTATTGATCTTCAGTTTCAAATTCTTCTACATATACCGCAGTTCCAGGATGACCTTGAGCTTTTAAGAATGAATTTACAATAGACAATCCAGCTTGGAAATTAGGTACTTTTAGAGTAGTAGCTTCATTATTCACATTTTCTTTATTACTTTTCTCTTCCACATTAGAAACTTCTTTTTTCACTGGCTCTGGTTTTTGTTGTTGTTCTTGTTTTTGCTGTTCTTGTTTTTGTTCTTCTTGTTTTTGTTTTTCAACAATTTGCTTCTGTTGCTCTTCTCTTTCCTTTTGTTCTTCTCGTTTTTTCTGTTCAGCTAACTTCTTTTTCTCTTCTTGGTCTTTTACAAAAGATTTTGCTTCTTCTTTAGCCTTTGTAACTAATTCTGACCACTTTTTTTCTTGATCTTTAATTAATGGATGATAAATAGTGAACTTCATAAGACCATCTTTCGTTACTTCATCAACATTACTTAATTCTTTATTTTTAAGAATCTCTTCAACCAACTTCATATTCTTTTCGTTTTCTTGCAATTGGGATTGCAGTTCTTCTGTCTCTTTTTCAACACTTAATAAAGATTTTGTAATTTGTTTTTCAAATTGATGTTTAGGTAGCTTTTTTACTTTATCAATTTGCTCTAGTGTAACCTTTGGTGTTTCTGTTTTTTTCATATCATTTAAACGATTCATCTCTTTAGACAAAGTTTTTAAATCATCTGTTTTCTTATCTTGTTTTAACTCACTAGCTTCTGCATATAAATCATTAGCCTTCTTATAATCTTCTTTTTCCATTGAGGAATCTGCTCTCTCAATAATAGTATTCACTTTCCCACTTCCTAAGAAGTAATTAACTCCGAATCCTAGTGCTAAAACTAAGATGACCAATAATGGGATCCATAAAGCTTTTTTCATAAGTTTGTAACGCTCCTTATTTATTTTTTTATTGATATATAACATATATTAAAAGTACACTTCATTATAAACTACTATAGTGGAAAAATAAACCAAAAAACTTTTGTAATATAATTTATTAGAAAATTACTTAGCAGTTACAGTTAAGGGTAGCATCACATCGCCATCAACTTAAACGATTGATTGTTCACCAAAACGCAAGAAATGTGCTGATCTTATGAATAATTGTAAAAAGAGGGGCGTTTTAGAGGTGTTTCAAAATCTTGGCTTGATGGTCATGTGGTGCTACCCTCTGCTTTGCTAAAGCTACATACGCTTACAACATTTGTTCAAGAACAAGATGGTACTGAGAATTACCATCTTGAAAGTTGCTTATGAAATAATTAATCAACTTATAAATTATATTACAGAAGTTTTTCGTTCATTTTTTTGCTGTGGTGGTTTATAATAAGTTGTATTTAAATATAATGATAGGATGATTTAATAATGCAAGAATGTATTGACTGTGGAAAACCCATATCAGTAAACGCTGAAATTTGTGTACACTGTGGATCAACAAGACCTCATAGTGATTTCGATTTTATATTCGATTTAGTATCTGCCGGGGTATTTTTAGTAGGAAGAGCGCTACAATTGAGTCCATTAATAATTCTTGGCGCTTTTTTAGAATATATAGTTTTTAAAGAGATAAAATATAGCTGGATATTTTGGACGAGTAGTGCCATTCTCTTTTTCATTTATTTTAAATATAGAAAAATATCCGTATTTTTATTCCCTATTATTCTTGGCATCATGATATGCTTTATGAGTATACTTTATGGATTTTTGATAGGTTTTGTCCTGCTCTTAGTTAACTAATATTACTATAAAAAAACACA
>NZ_BOQB01000016.1 GCF_018332475.1 Bacillus sanguinis
CAAGAAGAAGCGAAAAAACTAGAAGAGAGTAAGAAGCAAGAAGAAGCGAAAAAACTAGAAGAAAGTAAGAAGCAAGAAGAGGCGAAAAAACTAGAGGAGAGTAAGAAGCAAGAAGAGGCAAAAAAGCTAGAAGAGAAGAAGCGAGAAGAGGCGAAAAAGCTGGAAGAGAAGAAGAAACAAGAAGAACAGAAAAATAAAGATAGCAAGTAAAATACAGCAATATTTCAGAGCGAATAGAGGTTATAGAGCTGAATAGGTGAGAGAGCATTGCGCCTCACCTATTCAGCTTGTTTTCTTTATTTCTCAACATTTATTTGAAAATTTAAAATAGTATTGAGAAATAAAAATAACTGAAAATACTAATAAAAAAATGTTGTATTTATACAGTGTTGTTCGTTATAATGAACTTAAGGTTTTTAAAAGAGAACGAATGTTAGCGAAGCTAATGTAGTTTTCTTTATGTTCCTTATTGAAAAATAAGGGGTAAAAATATAAAAAACAGCTAGGGGGAATTGATTGTGAGTCTGAAAAAGAAATTAGGTATGGGAGTTGCATCAGCGGCACTGGGGTTATCTTTAATTGGTGGAGGAACATTCGCTTACTTTAGCGATAAAGAAGTATCGAACAATACATTTGCAGCTGGGACGTTAGATCTTACATTAGACCCTAAAACGCTTGTAGATATTAAAGATTTAAAACCAGGGGATTCTATTAAGAAAGAGTTCTTATTAAAGAATAGCGGTTCATTAACAATTAAAGATGTTAAACTAGCGACAAAGTATACTGTACAAGATGCAAAAGGTGATAATGCTGGTGAAGACTTTGGTAAGCACGTTAAAGTGAAATTCCTTTGGAACTGGGATAAACAAAGTGAGCCTGTATATGAAACAACTTTAGCAGACTTACAAAAAACTGACCCAGATCTTTTAGCTAAAGACATCTTTGCTCCTGAGTGGGGAGAAAAGGGTGGATTAGAAGCTGGTACAGAGGATTATTTATGGGTACAATTTGAATTTGTAGATGATGGAAAAGACCAAAATATCTTCCAAGGTGATTCATTGAATTTAGAATGGACATTCAATGCTAACCAAGAAGCTGGAGAAGAAAAATAATAAAAAAGCGGGTATCCCCCGCTTTTTTTTATAAAGAAAAAAGAAGTGCCGATTGTAAGCACTTCTTTCTATTTATTATTTTTGATCTTGCTTCCATTTTGTAAATTCAAGAAATTCACGAAATTGTTCTTTGGAGACGCCGGAGCTCATCGCATCTTTAACGAGTTGTGTCCATTCGGAGTCTAAGTGATTTTCCTTTGTTGTTTCATCATGAAGTAGAGTGTCAACTGGAATTTGTAGAACTGCTGCGATCTTTTCAAGAAACTGAATGGAAGGGTTTTTTTGTAAATTTCGTTCTATAGAACTAATGTAAGATTTAGCAACACCGGCTTTTTCGGCAAGTTCAGTTAATGAAATACCTTTTTGTAAACGCAGGCGTTTTATACGTTCTCCAATCATATTTGCGCACCTTTCTATCAATATGTCGTCGTCTTATGATGTCATTATTATAACATAAACTTCTTTAAAAAGAACAAACCTATTGAGCCTGGCTTGATGGTTTCGTACGTTGGAAAAAATGTTCGATATCTTGCAAGGCGATACCAGCGTCTAGTGCTTCAAGTATTAAATCAATCCATTCTTGATCCAATGCGTCAGTCTTATCTTTGTACAAATGTAATTCCTCCCTAATTATCGGTCATAACTGCTGCTACAGAATACGTGATAATGCAATCAGATTTTGTATTTTTATGTAGTGAATTATCAAATATTTTGTAGATAAAACAAAGATAAAATCCCCATTAAATTCCCTCTATGGCGATTATAAAGTTTCTGACAAATATTTTCAATATTTTCAGAAAACATTGTTGAATTGTGATATGCTCGTATGCTAACTATGGAATTTTTACAAATATATTAAAAACATTACATAATATGACTAAATATTGAAAAAATATTGAATTTTTAATAAAATTCAATTTGTAATACATATTATTTATTAGGGGAGGAAATAAGGGATGAACAAGAAACCGTTCAAAGTTTTATCTTCAATCGCTTTGACAGCTGTATTAGGCCTTTCGTTCGGAGCTGGTACTCAATCTGCATATGCTGAAACGCCTGTGAATAAGACAGCTACGAGCCCAGTTGATGATCATTTAATTCCGGAAGAACGTTTAGCGGATGCGCTAAAAAAACGTGGGGTAATTGATTCGAAGGCTTCAGAGAAAGAAACAAAGAAAGCTGTCGAACAATACGTAGAGAACAAAAAGGGTGAAAATCCTGGGAAAGAAGTAACAAATGGGGACCCACTTACGAAAGAAGCATCTGACTTTTTAAAGAAAGTGAAAGATGCGAAAGCAGATACGAAAGAAAAGTTAGATAAACCTGCAACAGGAACACCTGCAGCGACAGGACCAGTTAGGGGTAGTCTAAATGGTAAAGTACCAACATCTCCAGCGAAGGAAAAAGCATACAACGGTGATGTTCGTAAAGATAAAGTACTCGTTTTACTTGTAGAGTACGCTGACTTTAAACATAACAATATCGATAAAGAGCCTGGCTATATGTATTCGGAAGACTTTAACAAAGAACATTATGAAAAAATGTTATTCGGTGATGAGCCATTCGCATTAGAGGATGGAAGCAAAATCGAAACGTTTAAACAGTATTACGAAGAGCAATCTGGTGGTAGTTATACAGTAGACGGAACAGTTACAAAATGGTTAACAGTTCCTGGTAAAGCTGCTGATTATGGTGCAGATGCTGCTACAGGGCATGATAATAAAGGACCAAAAGGACCACGTGATTTAGTAAAAGATGCATTAAAAGCAGCTGTAGATAGCGGTATTGATTTATCTGAGTTTGATCAGTTCGATCAATACGATGTAAATGGTGATGGAAATCAAAAACAACCGGACGGTTTAATCGATCACTTAATGATCATTCATGCAGGTGTTGGACAAGAAGCGGGCGGTGGTAAATTAGGTGACGATGCAATTTGGTCACACCGTTGGACAGTTGGACCAAAACCATTCCCAATTGAAGGTACACAAGCGAAAGTTCCATATTGGGGCGGAAAAATCGCAGCATTCGACTACACAATTGAACCAGAAGATGGCGCGGTTGGTGTATTCGCACATGAATACGGTCATGATTTAGGTCTTCCAGATGAGTATGATACAGACTATACTGGTCATGGTGAGCCAATTCAAGCTTGGTCTGTTATGAGTGGCGGAAGCTGGGCTGGTAAGATTGCAGGAACAACGCCAACGAGTTTCTCACCACAAAACAAAGAGTTTTTCCAAAAAACAATTGGTGGTAACTGGGCGAATATCGTAGAAGTAGATTACGAGAAATTAAATAAAGGTATCGGTCTAGCAACATATTTAGACCAAAGTGTTACGAAATCAGCAAGACCAGGTATGATTCGTGTAAACTTACCTGATAAAGATATAAAAACGATTGCTCCAGCGTTTGGTAAGCAGTATTACTACAGCACAAAAGGTGACAATCTGCATACAACGTTAGAAACACCATTGTTCGATTTAACGAATGCAACGAATGCGAAATTTGATTTCAAATCGTTATATGAAATCGAAGCGGAGTATGATTTCCTTGAAGTACATGCTGTAACAGAAGATGGTCAAAAAACGCTAATTGAAAAACTTGGTGAGAAAGCAAATAGTGGAAATGCTGATTCGACAAATGGAAAATGGATTGATAAATCATATGATTTAAGCCAATTCAAAGGTAAGAAAGTAAAATTAACATTTGAGTACATTACAGATGGTGGCTTAGCATTAAACGGTTTCTTACTTGATAATGCTTCATTAACAGTAGATGGTAAAGTAGTATTCTCTGATGATGCAGAAGGTACACCACAATTTAAATTAGATGGTTTTGCAGTTTCTAACGGAACTGAGAAGAAAAAACATAACTACTATGTAGAGTGGAGAAATCATACTGGATCAGATAGCGCATTGAAATTTGCTCGCGGTCCAGAATATAACTCTGGTATGGTTGTATGGTATGCAGACTCAGCTTACACAGATAACTGGGTTGGTTTACATCCAGGACATGGTTTCCTTGGTGTAGTGGATTCTCATCCAGAAGCAATTGTAGGAACTTTAAATGGTAAACCGACAATTGAAAGTAGTACACGATTCCAAATCGCTGATGCGGCGTTCTCATTCGATAAAACGCCAGCTTGGCAAGTTGTATCTCCAACGCGCGGAACGTATACGTATAATGGCTTAGCAGGCGTACCGAAGTTTGATGATTCGAAAACGTATATTAATAAACAGATTCCAGATGCAGGACGTATTTTACCGAATCTTGGCCTGAAGTTTGAAGTAGTAGGACAAGCTGATGATAATTCTGCAGGTGCTGTTCGTTTATATCGTTAATACAGCAAAACTACCGAAAGATTTTCTTTCGGTAGTTTTTTTGTGAGCAATGAATTTTATATGCAAGAAGAAATTATATATAATGTAACTTTACGGATGAAAATTAGTTACATATAAAGTCTATATAAATAATGAAAGAATTGGATAAAAATAGTGGGAGAAGGTGAATGAATGAGTGTTTCTTCTATTGTAAATAAACAAAAAGCATATTTTTATCGTGGCCATACGAGAAGTATAGAAGTGAGAAAGAATAATTTGAAGAAGCTTTATGAAGGCATTCAGCGCTTTGAAGAGGAAATATTTCAAGCATTGAAATTAGATTTAAATAAGTCAGTTCATGAGTCGTTTACAACGGAAGTTGGATATGTATTAAAAGAAATTTCCTTTCAATTGAAGCATATTTCATCGTGGAGTAAACCGAAGCGGGTTCGAACAGCACTCACTCATTTTGGATCAAAGGGGAAAGTAGTACCTGAACCATATGGTGTGACACTTATTATTGCACCGTGGAACTATCCGTTTCAATTAGCAATTGCACCACTTGTAGGAGCGTTGGCAGCTGGAAATACAATCATTTTAAAGCCATCAGAGCTAACGCCAAACGTTTCAAAAGTGCTTAAGAGAATGGTAGAGGAATTATTCCAAGAAGAGCTTGTAGCTGTATTAGAAGGCGGTGTAGAAGAGAGTACGGAATTGTTAAAGGAACCGTTTGATTATATTTTCTTTACAGGTAGTGTCGGTGTCGGAAAAGTTGTGATGGAAGCAGCTGCGAAACGGTTGACGCCACTCACGTTAGAACTTGGCGGAAAAAGTCCGTGTATTGTACATAAAGATGCAAAAATAGATGTAACAGCAAGACGAATTGTTTGGGGTAAGTTTTTAAATGCAGGGCAAACGTGTGTAGCGCCTGATTATATGTACGTGCATGCTTCGGTGAAAGAACAGTTAATCGAGGCATTACGACACGAAATTGCGGAGCAGTATGGAAAAGAACCTTTGCAAAATGACAATTACGTGCGCATTGTGAGCGAGCGTCATTTTGAACGATTATGTCGATTTTTACAAGATGGTCAAGTTGTAATCGGCGGGAATTATAAGAAAGATACATTACATATTGAACCGACAGTAGTAACGAATATTACATGGCAAGATGCGGTTATGGAAGATGAAATTTTTGGTCCGATTTTACCAATTATAGAATACGACAACATAGAAGATGTAATTGACACAATTCAGCAACATCCAAAGCCATTAGCGTTATATGTATTTTCTGAAGATAAAGAAGTACAAAAGAAAGTGACGAGTAATATTTCATACGGCGGAGGCTGTATTAACGATGTTGTCTATCATCTTGCAACGCCATATTTACCTTTTGGGGGCGTTGGAAGCAGTGGATTAGGGAGTTATCATGGGGAAGAAAGTTTTCGGACTTTTTCACATTATAAAAGCATTTTAGCCCAATCTACGGCATTCGATATGAAAATTCGTTACTCTTCTACAAAAAGTGCTTTAAAATTCATACGAAAGTTGTTAAAATGATGATGGTGTTTATCAGTAGGCGTAGCCGTATGATAATAACCCCTTCGCAATGGAAGGGGTTTTTCTGTTCGATGTTATGTATCATGCGAAAATGAATCAAACATACTACATAAAGAATAGAAGAGAACGCTGCTAAACAACCATTTTTGTTTGGATCGAAACAAAAAAATAGTCTATAGAACATAAATATTTATTCATGAATATAAAAATTAAAATTTAAGGTAGATAGGACGGGAAAATGAAAAAGATTATTAAAGTTGAAGCAGTAGAAAAACATTTTGGAAATCAAGTGATTATCCCACCTCTTTCTTTAGACATTAAAGAAGGAGAATTTTTAACGATTTTAGGACCGAGTGGTTGCGGGAAAACGACGTTACTTCGTATGATCGCGGGTTTTGAAACACCAACTAAAGGGAATCTTTTATTAGATGATGAAAAGATTAACAATTTGCCACCATATAAGCGTCATATGAACCTAGTGTTCCAACATTATGCGCTATTCCCACATATGAATGTGGAGAAAAATATTTGTTTCGGTATGAAAATGCAGAAAGTACCGGCAGCAGAGCAAAAAGAGCGTGCTGAAGAGGCAATGCGTTTAACGCAGTTACTTGAGTTCCGTAATCGTAAACCTGCAAAGCTTTCTGGTGGACAACAGCAGCGTGTAGCAATTGCGAGAGCAATTGTAAATAATCCGCGTGTACTATTACTAGATGAGCCACTTGGGGCGTTAGACTTTAAGTTAAGAAAAGATTTGCAACGTGAATTGAAAAACTTACAACGTAATTTAGGAATTACATTCATATACGTAACGCACGATCAAGAAGAGGCGATGAGCATGAGTGATCGTATCGTAGTTATGAATAAAGGACATATTGAACAAATCGGAACGCCAAAAGAAATTTATAATAAGCCGAAAACGTTGTTCGTTGCGACGTTTATCGGTGAAAATAATATTGTGAAAAACGGGGAAGGCTATGTAGCAATTCGCCCTGAAAACGTAAAAGTACGTTCGGTTGAAGAACCGATTTTAAAAGAATACCATCTTGGACATATTGAAGACATTGAGTTTGTTGGAAATATGGAAAAGCTTTATGTACGTGATGAGAAAACATCAGAATTACTAATGGCATATCAAACTGCTGAAGAAGCAGCGCAGTGGAGCATTGGAGATAATGTATACGTAGGCTGGGAGCAAGAGGACGAGGTGACCTTAAATTGAAAAAAGGGAAATTACTCGCACTACCTACAGTTGCGTGGCTGTTAATCTTCTTCCTAATTCCCCTTCTGTTTGTATTGGCATTTGCCTTTATGCAGCGCGGAGCATACGGAACAGTGGAGATGCAATTTACTTTAGAGAATATAGCTCGTGTGTTTGATCCACTATACATGGGAACGTTATGGGAAACTGTTAAGATTGCAGTTATTACTACAGTAATCTGTTTAGTAATTGGTTATCCATTTGCTTATACAATTACAATTGTTGATCGTAAATACCGTTCAATTCTTTTATTATTGGCAACGATCCCGTTTTGGATTAACTTCCTTGTTCGTTCATACGCATGGATTGTTATTTTACGTTCACAAGGTCTTGTAAACACATTGCTATTGAAACTAGGGATTATTAGTGAACCTTTAAATTTACTATATAATACACCTTCTGTAATACTCGGAATGGTATATTCTTTACTACCATTTATGATTTTACCAGTGTATGCAGCAATTGAGCAGCTTGATAAGCGTAAGCTAGAAGCAGCTTATGATTTAGGGGCAACACCAGTAAAGGCATTTTGGAATGTTACAGTACCAATGACAATGTCAGGGATTGCTACTGGTTCTATTTTAGTGTTTGTTTCTTCTATCGGAATGTTTGTTGTATCTGACGTTATGGGTGGATCGAAAGTAGCATTAATCGGAAACGTAATTCAAAATCAATTCTTAGGAGCGCGTGACTGGCCGTTTGGATCTGCGTTATCTATGATTGTTGTTCTATTCTCTGTTCTGTTAATTTACTTATATTATCGTGCAACGAAAGTATATAAATATGATGGGAACGGAGGGGAATAGGCAAAGATGAAGAAGTTTTTAGTTTCTTATTCTTGGTTAATTTTATTGTTCTTGTATTTTCCAATGATGGTTTTAATGGTATATTCCTTCAATGATTCGCGCATTAATGCGGAATGGGAAGGATTCACATTCCATTGGTATACAGATTTATTTCAAAAACAAGATGTTATTGATGCATTTGTAAATAGTATGACGATTGCGATTGTAACGACGATTGTAACGACTGTTCTTGGTGTGATTTTCGCGATTGCATTACATCGTTATAAATATCGTTATGAAGGGGCCATTAACGGTCTTGTGTATTTACCAATTTTAATTCCTGATATTTTAATGGGATTATCTTTACTTATTTTATTTAGTCAATTAGGTATGGAGCTTGGTAAAACAACAATTATTATTGCACACATTACATTTAGTATTTCATTTGTTGTCGTTATTTTAGCAGCACGTCTTTCTGGCATGGGACGTGATTTAGAAGAGGCTGCGAATGATTTAGGAGCTACGCCTTGGCAAACGTTTCGCTTTGTAACGTTCCCGGCAATTGCACCAGGAGTTATTTCAGCCGCATTATTAACATTCACATTATCAATTGATGATTTTGTAATTAGTTTCTTCGTATCAGGACCAGGATCAACAACATTGCCATTATACATTTACAGTATGGTTAAGCGCGGAGTATCACCAGAAATTAATGCACTTTCTACAATTTTAATTGTAGCTATCGTAGGATTAATGGTTCTATCTGAAATCTTCCGTAACAAAGGTGCAGATGGTGAAGAAAACTCTGGAGGACACCTTCCTTTATAATACGAACGATATAGAAAGTACGAGGGGGTAATAAACCGATGAAATTAATGAAAAGATTAGCCGGCGCAGCAATTAGCTTTAGTCTTGTTGCTGGTGTACTTGCTGGTTGTGGTGAAAAGAAAGAAGAGTTAAACATTTATAGCTGGGCTGACAATTTTGATGAGCAAGTGCTAAGAGATTTTGAAAAGAAATATAACGTGAAAATTAACTATGATAAGTACGCAAGTAATGAAGAAATGCTTGCGAAATTACAAGCTGGTGGCGCGAAGTATGATTTAATTCAGCCATCAGATTACATGGTTAAAACAATGGCAAAAATGGATTTATTAGCGCCGTTAGACAAAAAGAATATCCCGAATATCGAAAATATGGTTTCTAATTTCAAAACACCTGCGTTTGATCCAGAGAATAAATATTCTTTAGTATACACTTGGGGTGTAACAGGGATTGCATACAATAAAAAGTATGTGAAAGAAGCACCTACAAGCTGGGCTGACTTATGGAATGAGAAATATAAAGGGCATGTAACTTTATTAAATGATTCTCGTGAAGTATTAGGTATGGGTCTTAAGAAGCATGGTTTCTCAAACAGCACGAAAGACGATGCGCAGTTAAAGACAGCAGCAGATGATTTAAAGAAGCTGCTTCCAAACTTATTAGCATTTGATACAGATAATATTAAACAAAAATTTATTACAGAAGATGCTTGGATCGGCACAGTTTGGTCTGGGGATGCAGCATTTATTGCAAAAGATAATAAAGATGTAGAGTATGTTGTACCAAAAGAAGGCGGCACAATTTGGGCGGATACGTTAGCAATTCCAAAAGGTGCGAAAAACAAAGAGCTTGCAGAGAAGTTTATGAACTACTTATTAGATGAAAAAGTAAGTGTGAAAAACTACGAGTCAATTGGATACAGTAATCCAAATGAAAAAGCTCATCCTCTTCATAGTAAAGAATATCGTGAAAACCACATGATCTTCTTAACGAAAGAAGAATTAGATCGTACAGAATGGCTTGTGGATGTAGACGATAAGCTAAAAGACTACGACCGTTACTGGACAGAGTTAAAAACAAAAGGTAAATAAGTGAGAAAATGCGGTTTCTAAAGTAGAAATCGCATTTTTTCATAGTAGGAGGAAATCGTTTGAAGAAGAAGTTGCATCAATATGAGGGAATGTGTATCGGTTTATTACTTGCTGTATTTGGCATTGTTGCTTGGCGCGTACATGCTGGTGGCGTTACAGTGATGGATACATATATCCGAGGATTTATAAAAGGATTACAAACAGAAGGTTCGCTTACATTTTTCTCACACTATACAAAATTAGGGTCTGCCATTGGAATTGTAACTACGCTCGTTATAAGTTTACTTGTTTTTTGGAGAAAACGTTATTATGCTGCGATGATCGTATATCCAGTTGGTATTTTAGTAACACATCTTGTAAATAAAGGGATAAAAGAAATTGCGAAAAGGGAGCGTCCGTCGTTAAATGAAGCGTTGGATGCACTTGGGTATAGTTTCCCTAGTGGGCATGCAATGTTATCTATTATGACATTCGGGTTTCTTGCTTATATCATTGCCGCTAATTTGAAGAGTGTAACAGGGAAATATGTTATAACGATTTTGATGGGAATAGTCATTGTATCGATTGGATTAAGTAGAGTTATTTTAAATGTACACTATCCAACTGATATTTTAGCTGGTTATTGCGTAGGTGGTATTTTGTTAATTATGGCGATTTACTGCCATCGTTTACTTACCGAGAGATTGGGGCTTTATAAAGCGGGATAAAAAAACGTCTAGAAAAACTATCATTATAGTGTTTCTAGACGTTTTTTGTTTGTACGAAGATGTGATACAGTATAAATGACAATTGAATTATGTAAAGTAGGTGAAAATGTGTGAAAACAAATGTACATGAAGTAGATAAGTGGGGGAAGTTAGGCGCTTTTTTGTATCAGTTTCGTTATACAGTAATTGTAGTATTACTATTGATTGCGATCGCACTCGGTATTTTCGCTCCAAAGCTACCGGGAGTATTAGGTGGTGATGGCTTCCAAACGGAAGGAGACTATCAAAAAACAAAAGAAATTTTAGATAAAGATTTTAAGAGGTCTCAAGATACGCTGTTACTCGTCTTTGAAAAAAATAAAGGTGTTTCACATGAGGAATTTCAAAAACAAGTAGAGGGAATTGTAAAAAATGTACAAGAGGAAGAGACATATGAATCTTTCCATCATCCAGTGCAAAATAAAGAAATGTTACAAGATGATATCGGCTATGCGACAATTTTATTTTCCGGGAAAACAAATAAGGAACGAATGGAAAAGACATTGCAATTTGCTGATAAAATCGAAAAGGAAAGTAATAAAGCATTAAAAGTAACGCCTACAGGGTTTCCAAAAATTAATCAAGAGATTAATGAAAGGACGCAAAATGATTTAAAAGTAGCAGAGATGATTGGATTACCAATCGCATTTCTCGTATTACTATTTTCATTTGGTAGCCTTTTGGCATCTATTTTACCAATTGTAAATGGGGCACTTAGTGTTATTAGTACGATGGGCATATTATACTTTATAGGTGCCGATAAGGAACTATCTATCTTTGTGTTAAATGTTGCACCGATGATTGGACTTGCACTATCCATTGATTTTGCTCTATTATTTGTAAATCGCTTTCGAGAGGAAGTTGCAAAACGAACGGTAAAAGAAGCGATATCAATTACATATCAGACAGCAGGTCGCGCTATCGTATTTTCGGGATTATGTGTATTTGTCGGACTGTCTGGTTTGTTTTTCTTTAAGATAGATTATATTCAGTCTGTTGCTATTAGCGGAATGATTGTTGTGATTATGAGTATTGTATTCTCACTCACACTTCTTCCAGCGCTATTATCGCTAATCGGTAAACGAATATTAAAAAAGAATCAAGTAGCACATACGCCGGCAAAGGCGTGGCGTACATTTGCACAATTTGTAATGAAACATCCAATCGCAATGATTATTGTTGTTACAACATTTATTGTTATTTGCTTATTGCCGTTACGTACTGCGAATTTGCAGTTCCCTGACGTGGAAGCTTTACCTAAACAGAGTGATACAAGGATTGCATATGAAAAGTATGAAGAAGCATTTAATAAAACTGTTAAAACACACGCTGATGTTACGTTAGTAGTAGAAACGAAAAAAGATATGAAAGAAAAAGAAAGTTTAGAACAGCTAGGAGAAGTCGTTCAAAAGTTAAAAGATGATAAAAAAGTACATGAAGTAAGAAGTTTATACGACGGGTTAACAGGTATGAAAGCAGATCAAGTTGCTGGAATATTAGCATCGCGAGAAGCAGCGAAACTAGCTCCTGTATTTGAAGCGTATACGAAAGAGAATAAGACGACGATAGAAGTCTTTTTGAAAACAAAACCACGTACTGAAACTGCCAAACAGTGGGTTCGTGATTTTAAACAAAATTATAAAGAAACAGATGTTACGTATTATTTAGGCGGAATGACGACGTTCCAACAAGAGTTAGAAGATGAAATTAAAGATAAAGTTGCTATTGGTATGTCTGTTATATTTGGATCGACCTTTGTTATATTATTATTTGCATTCCGATCTATCCTCATTCCAATTAAGGCAATTATTATGAATATACTTAGTTTAAGCGCAACAATTGGAATTGTTGTTTGGTTATTTGAAGGTGGGCATTTTGGATTAGAAGCGAGTCCTGTTCTATTTGTCTTACCAATCTTCATTTTCGGTCTCGTATTTGGGCTTAGTATGGATTATGAAGTCTTTCTTATTTCACGTATTCATGAGCTATATGAAGAAACAGGAGATAATGATCAAGCGACGTTAGAAGGACTTGTGTCAACGAGTAGAATCATTACATCAGCCGCGTTAATTATGATTGTTGTAACTGGTGCGTTCGCTTTTACTGATATTTTACCAGTAAGGCAGATGGGGCTTGGCGTTGCATTAGCGATATTCCTTGATGCAACAATTATTCGTCTTATGCTCGTACCAAGTTTAATGAAATTGTTTGGAGACTGGAACTGGTGGTTACCATTCCGAAAGAAAAGAGAAAAATCATCGTAAAAAATACTCATCTATAAGATGAGTATTTTTTTATGAATAGCAAGACCCACATTTTGCAAATAGTATGTGATAAGAACATTACATATAAGTAGGTGAAGGCAATGTTTCGTTATTTTAAGTTTAAGCTAAATGATACAGTACAGTTTGCAGAAAACGATGGGCATATGTATCGCATTGTCGGTTATCGGTTAGAAAAAGGATTTTATCCAAAGGATGAATGGACTCATATCATTTATGAATTGCTTAGAGATTTTGATGGATATACGATGGATGCGGAAGAGGAGGAACTTGTAAAGGTCATTCAGGTAGAGGATGAGTATTACAAAATACAAGAGGTATCGGGCTATCGTTATCCAGTAAAAATGAAGCAAAAACAACAAGTGATGAAAGTAGAAAAGATGGATGATTTATTAGATACGTATAATGATTATAAAAGATTGGCGGATTTCTTTAAAGATTTATCCTATGAGCAAAAAGCAGAAGAAGTATTGCAGGAAATGAAACGGCGTAGAGCGTGAGGGGGCAGTCTACTATAAGACTGTCCTCTATTTTTGACGGTGCATCAAATTGTGTTTTCCGTTACAATGAGAGAATCAATAGAAATAAGGTGATACAGTATGGAAACGAAGAAAAAGGGCGAATGGTGCGAAATGACTGTTCCAGCGAAGTGGAATGGTATAAGCATTGAGTCATTATTAAAAATAGAATGGGAAATACCGAAAAAGTTGTTACATCAGCTTCGTATGGAAAAAGGTGTTACTGTTAATGGAGAACAGAGAAGATGGAATGAGCTTTTAAAAGAGGGCGATAAGTTACAAGTTCATATGTTTATGGAGGAAGAGTACGATGTAGAGCCTGAGTATGGTGAATTACATGTAGTGTATGAAGATGATCACGTACTCATCGTAAATAAGCCTGAGAAGATGGATACGCATCCTGCGGAAAAAGGTGGAACGGGAACACTTGCAAACCTTGTTGCTTTTCATTTTCAAATGCAAGGTTTAGAGACGAAGGTTCGTCATATTCATCGGTTAGATAAAGATACGACAGGTGGTGTCGTGTTTGCTAAGCATAGAATTGCTGGTGCAATTATGGATCGTTTATTAATGGAACGAAAAATTAAAAGAACATATGCGGCGCTTGTGGAAGGGAAAGTAAAAGGTAAGCAAGGAACAATTGACGCAGCTATTGGAAGAGATCGCCATCATGCGACGAGAAGACGTGTTTCTCCAAAGGGGGACCAAGCAATCACATATTATAAAGTAGAGAAGTATTTTAAAAAACAAAATGCTACGTTCGTAACGTTACAATTAGAAACAGGTAGAACACATCAAATTCGTGTTCATATGAGCTATCATGGTAATCCATTAGTTGGAGATGTATTATACGGTGGACAAACGAAATATATGTCCAGGCAAGCATTACATGCGATGAAGATTCATTTCTTGCATCCAATTACGAAAGAAGAGATCGAAGTAGATATACCATTTCCGATAAAATTAAATCATACAATGAAAGAATTTCAAAGAATGAATGCGTAAAGTGTAAGTTTAAATTTGAGAAAAGTAGATTCTTGCAGGAATTTCTCTAAAAGAAGCGAAGCCGTTAAGAGAAAAGAGAGGTGAGAATCACTTGGTCAAATATAAATATATACTAGGAATATTTTTCGCTTGTCTTTTAGTTACTCTATGCCTTTATCCATACTTACCAAACCTTATGGCAGTACATTGGAATGAAAATGGTGAGCCAAACGAGTTTATGAGTAAACAAGTTGTTATAGCATTTATTCCTTGTCTTATTATTTTTTTACATGGATTCGTGTATATTATTTCACATAATATATATAAGTTTAATGAAGGTGAGCATATCATTATAAGTGGATTTCTAAAGACGATTACTTTATTTATGTTGTTTATCCATATGCTCATTCTCTTTATTAATTTTGGAAGCATGATATCCTTTCAAACAGGATTAACAATTGGGATTAGTATGTTTCTTTTTATGCTGAGTAAGGCGTTTAAAAAAGTTCAGAGTACAGAAAAAGACCCAATCAAATTAAAAAAAATTCGTTTAGTGAGTAGGCGGATTTTTCAAGTGATGGCATGTAGTATATTGTTTTCATTGTTTTTGAACTTGAAATGGGGATTTTATGTGTTACTTAGCGTAATAAGTGGTGGTTCTATTTTGTTTATGTTCTATGCTTTATACTCATACATAATAGAAAGTTATGAAACGTAAAAAAGAGTCTTCTCATTATGGGAAGACTCTTTTAATCTATTTACTTCGTAATAAATTGTTGTGTCCAGTAGTTGCCGCTTTCTACATAGCCAACACCGATGTGAGTGAAGCCATTATTTAAGATGTTTGCACGGTGTCCAGCACTGTTCATCCAAGCTTGTACTACTTCTTCAGGTGTACGTTGGCCTTGAGCGATGTTTTCACCTGCAGATGTATATGAAATACCAAACTTCTTCATCATGTCAAACGGAGACCCGTATGTAGGGCTGTTATGATCAAAGTAGTTATTCTTCTGCATATCTTCAGATTTAACACGTGCTACTTTGCTTAATTCAGTATCGATTTTTAGTGCTGGTAAGCCTTGTTTTGCACGTTCAGCGTTTGTTAATTCAACAACACGTTGTTCGAATTCGCTTAAAGATTTTGCTTCTTCAGCAGGCTTTTGCTCAGCAGGTTTTTGTTCAGCAGGTTTTTGAGTATTGTTGTTTTCAGCAGGTTTTTGAGCTTCTGGTTTTTGAACTTCTTCAGCAGGCTTTTGCTCAACTGGTTTTTGCTCAGCAGGCTTTTGAGTTTCTGGCTTAGCTGTTGGTTGCTCAGTTACAACATTTTCAGTAGGTTGTTGACCAGGAATAATGCAATTTGGTTGGAAGTTTCCTTGTTGCCATTGTGCTAATGACTCAACGCCCATAGATTGTAAGAATGCTTGTAATTCTTGTTGGCTCATTTGCTTCATCATCACTTTTGAATGCTGAATATTTTGAACCTTTACGTTAGATGGTTGTACTGTTGCAGCTTGTGCATCTAAAGAAGATACTCCTAAAGTAAGTGCCGTTGCAGCAGCTACAGATAATAAAACACGCTTTTTCATGATGTGTGTCCCCCTATATAAAGTTTTAATTTGTTTTCACACGATTTGTTTTTGACAGCCTGTCTGACTGACAAACTCATCGTAGCATAGATTTTGTGAGAAAAAAGATGGAAAAAAATTCATAGACTTAAAATTTACCTAATTTATCCTAAGAGGGGAAAAGAGGAAAAATAAGAGAAACATAGAGTATAAAAGGAATTTTCAGCATTTTTATACTTGGTTATAAGAGGGGGTTTTTGGATAAATGTACCTAAATAGAAAATGAAGAATCCTATTGTATCAATGGTTTGAGAGGTTTTTTGAGGAATATACTGGATTGATTTTTACAAAACTGTAATGTTTCTGTTGTTCTTTTTTATAATAAAGTAACATATTTTTAATGTTGTAGCGGACAAAAAAGCGGCTATCTCTTTACGTAGACGAAGGAGATAGCCGTTTTCTTATTATTACGTATGTTACGAGTTATTACGAGTTGGTTTCAATTGCTTCTAATAATAAATCTACAATGTGAATTCCTCTCATTTTATGAGAAAGACCTTCTCGTTCAATGCCTAATTTCATTTGTAATAAACAACCTGGATTTGCAGTAACAATAGTTGTTGCTTCTGTTTCATGCACACGGTCCATTTTATAATCTAGAAATTCCATGGACAACTCTGAATGAACAATATTGTAAATACCAGCAGAACCACAGCAGCGATCCGCATCTTTCATTTCACGGTATGTTGCGCCTTGAATTGCTTCTAGTAACATACGAGGTTCTGAAGATGTTCGCATAACATTGCGTAAGTGACAAGAGTCTTGATACGTAATAATTTGCGACGGAAGTCGTAAGTCATTACGTTTATGGAAATCTAGTTCTACTAGAATAGCAGTAATATCTTTAATTTTAGAAACAAACTGTTTTGCACGTTCAGCCCACTGTGGATCATCTTTTAACAGGTAATCGTAGTCTACGAGGTAAGCTCCGCAACCACCAGCATTCGTAATAATATAGTCGATGTTTAAATCTTCGAATGCCTTTATATTGCGTTTCGCTAATTCTTTTGCTCCACTTTTCTCACCAGCATGTCCATGTAATGCCCCGCAGCAACTTTGTGTTTTTGGAATAACGATATCACAACCAGCTAACTGAAGTAGTTTCATCGTTGCGTTATTTGTTTCTAAAAACATTGTATCCATTAAACAACCTGTGAAGAATGCAACTTGTTTCTTCTTCGTACTTTCAGCAGGTAAAAATTCAGGACGATCTTTCATTGCTTTCATTTTAGGGACCTTAGGCAAAACGAGATCCATCGTTGCAAGTGTTTCAGGGAATAACTTCATAATCCCTGTTTTATGTGTTAGCGTTTGTAAACCAGAACGCTGATAAAAACCAATTAGTCCGGTTAATGTTCTCATTCGATTTTGATGCGGGAACAGTCCTTCAAAAACGACTTTACGAACGGCTTTCACTGGCACTGAGAACTTTTTATTTTGATTTATAATATCACGAGCTTCTTCTAATAAATGTCCATAATTCACACCAGATGGACAAACAGGTTCACAAGCACGGCAGCCGAGGCAAACATTTAATGTGTTTTCAACATCTTCATCTGGCTCAATTAAACCATCAACGACCGCTTTCATTAATGCGATACGTCCTCTTGGTGAATGTGATTCTTTATATCCAGATTGAATGTAAGTAGGGCAAGTTGGTAAGCAGAAACCACATCGCATACAGTTTAGTAGTTCATCTTCACTTAATCGTTCTTTAAATTCTTTTTGAATGTTTTCTTTATTTAATGTTGTCATCGCTCAACCACCACTCTTTTGCGAGTGTCTTTCGCGAACATCTTTCCTGGATTCATAATGTTATTTGGATCGAAGGCGTTTTTAATTCCTTGCATAGCAGCAATACCTTCTTTACCTAATTTCATTTCTAAATACGGAGCTTTCATTGCACCAACACCATGTTCACCAGTGATCGTGCCACCAAGTTCGATTGCTTTTGCAAATATTTCAGCAAAAGCTTGTTCAGCTCGGTGCATTTCTTCTTCGTTGCGAGCATCTGTCATACAAGTTGGGTGTAGGTTACCATCGCCAGCATGCCCAAACGTACAAATAGGAATATTATATTTTTTAGCAATGGAATTAATAGCTTCAACCATCGGAGCAATCTGTGAGCGCGGTACCGTTGCATCTTCTAATATTGTAGTAGGCTTTAATCTTGCCAGGGCTGACAGTGCACTACGGCGAGCTGTACGAAGCGCATCTGCTTCTGCTTCATCTTTTGCAACGCGAACATCAACTGCATTCATAGAACGACAAACGTTAGCCATTTTTTCAATATCTCGATTAACAACTTCAGGCGGACCGTCTTGTTCAATTAATAAAATTGCTTTTACATCAGTTGGTAAACCAATTTGTGCGAATTCTTCTACTACTTCAATTGTCGGCTGGTCTAAAAACTCAAGTGTCGCTGGAATGATTTTATTTGCAATAATAGAAGAAACAGCACGTGCAGCTTCGTTAATATCTTCATATAGTGCAAGCATCGTTTTCTTCGTTTCAGGCATAGGAACAAGTTTTAATATAGCTTCAGTTACGACGCCAAGTGTTCCTTCAGAACCGATAAATAAACGAGTTAAATCGTAACCGGCTACATCTTTTGCTAATTTACCACCAGTACGAATCATATCGCCATTTGGTAAGACAAGTTCAAGACCCATCACATAATCACGTGTTACGCCATATTTTAATCCACGTAATCCACCTGAGTTTTCATTAATGTTACCACCGATTGTAGAAATTTTCATTGAACTTGGATCTGGTGGGTAAAATAAACCTTTTTCTTCCACCGCTTTAATAATATCAAGCGTAATAACGCCAGCCTGTACAGTAATTGTTAAATTCTCTTCATCAATTTCTAAAATATTATTCATATGGCGGAAGATAAGGACGATACCGCCTTCAAGTGGACATGTTCCTGCGCAAAGGTTTGTTCCAGAACCACGAACATATACAGGAATTTTGTGAGTGTTACATACTTTTAATACTTCAGCTACTTCATTTGTATTACGAGGAGCAATGACTGCATCAGGCATTGCTTGGAAGTTTGGAGTGGCATCATAACTATACGTTAAACGCCCCATATTGGATGTATCTACATTATCTTCGCCAACAATGGATACGAATGAATGAATAATTTGCTTTTCTAACATTGGAAATCCCCCTCAAACTGTTACCGTATTTAGTCATAATAAAAAACGTTGTAACAGTGCTTTCATTATAATGATAAAAAAGTTGGAGGATTCTTTCTATGTATAATCATCTAAAGATTAATCTGTTTTATCATTCTTTTTTGTGTGATTATCTAATAAGAGGAGCGAGAAGTATAAAATGTTTAAGTCTTTGAATTGTTTCGGATCAAGTCCTGTATGCTCCTCAATCTTTTTAAGCCTGTAATGCAATGTGTTAATGTGTATATGTAATTGCTCAGCTGTTTGTTTATAAGATTGGTTATAATCAATAAATAAACGTAAAGTGTGCATAAGTTCAGGCGATGATAGTAAGTTTTCGATTGTGCGTCTTAGAAACTGTTCCCGCGTTTCAGCGGAAATATCTTGTAAGCACATTTCTAAACGTAAATCTTCATTAAACACAATTTTTTTCGTTTCAAGTGATACAGAAAGAGCTTGTAATGCTTGTTCGTACGATAAGTTCATATTGTTTGGCGTAACGGATTGTCCAATCCCAATATATAAAGAAGTAGAAAATAAAGTTTCACAGTCTTGTTTTAATCGGTTTAAAAATTGATACGTTTGCTCTTTAGAGTGTGTGGATGTAAATAAAATAAATCGATCATTTCCCCAGCGAACAAATAGATGCTCCTTTGTTAATAGATTGCGTACGTGTTGCCAAATCTTACGCTGAAGCATCGTGTCATTTTGATCGATTGAGAACAAAATAAGTTGTTTCTTCTTATATAAATCAATACCAAGTGTTTTTGCGCGATCGAGAAAGCTTGGAGACCAGTCTGTATTTTGAAGCCAATCAAAGACAAATGCTTCATAAGAACGGTGTTCAAGCTCTAGTTGTTCTAAAAAGTAGTTTTCGTGAATGAGTAGTTCGGTCATTTTACGTAGTATTTCTCCGTATTGTGAAATGTTTTCAGGTTCTCCTGTAATTCCAATGACACCAATTACTTCGTCATGAAATAGTAAGGGGAGGTTCATTCCGGCCTTTACACCTTGCAAACGTCGTTCATCTTCTTTTGTAATAATGACAGTTTTCTTTTGTTTCGCACATTGGAGTGCACCTTCATGAAATTGACCGATTCTTTCTACATCTGTACTTGCGATAATAATGCCTTTTATATTAATAATAATGATATTTTCTTTAATTAGTCTGCGTACTTCTCGTACAATTTTATTCGCTAAATCAGGAAAAAGCATAATTTGCACACCTCAAATTCTATTTGTTGTACATTATATATGTAAATGAAGTAAGAAAGGAAAATTTCACACTTTCCACACATTTATTTGTTATTTTACAATTATAACGAAATCATCCGAAGATGGAGGGAATCTTTTGAGAAAGTATGTTTTTCTTCTCTGTTTTTTATTTCTATTAGTAGGGTGTCAAGGAAGTTCATATACACCGATTGCTAAAGATAAAAGTGTTATTATAACAACGAATATAAAAGAAGGTAGTATTAGTTTTGTTGATAAACAAACTAAAAAGTTAATTACGACATGGGAACTTAATGAACCAATGGCAGGAGTTGCACTACTTCCAAACGGCGAGGACATACTTGTATATGGCAAGCAGTTAGAGTACATGTATGTATATTCACTAGCAGAAGGAAGGCAAGTGGACAAATATAAAACTGGAAAAGGCATTGTAAATGTGATTGTATCCGAAGATAAAAAGAAATTATTTGCTGCCGATCAAACTGCCCAAAAGGTAAGGTTCTTTACGATAAAAGGGAAAGAGACAGGGAGTGTGTCAACCGGAAAAGGACCAATAACGATGGTAGAGTACCATAACCAGTTATCTGTATTAAACTTTTATGATACGAAGCTAACGACCATTGATACAAAGAAAAAAGAAGTGATACAATCCTTTATAATTCCCCCAGCATCAACGGGAGCGACAATTAGCCCAGATGGGAAAGAAATATGGATTGGCGGACATGGTGATGGAAATCAAGTCAATGAAAAAGTATTAGTGTATTCTTTGCAGAGCGGAGAAATGGTACGTTCTTTACACGCTCCGTTTATGCCTGTGAATATAACGAAGGATAATAAGTATGTATATGCATTAAGTCACGGTTCGAATACGCTTAGAAAGTTTGATGTTAGCACGTATAAAGAGGTAGCTTCTGTAGAAGTAGGATCGAACCCATTTGCATTCTTGAAGAGCGAAGCAGAAGGATATGTAGCAAGCTATGATAGTGATGAATTGTGCATCATAGATATGAAGAATTTGAAAATAAAACAAACAATTAAAGTCGGAAAAGGGCCGTTTCAACTCATAGAGAGAGAAGGGAAGGACAATGAGTAAATATAGGGTGCTAGTTGTAGATGATGAAAGTGATATGAGGCAGCTTGTTGGAATGTATTTAGATAATTTCGGATACGAGTGGGGAGAAGCTGAAAATGGAAAAGAGGCTCTAAAAAAATTAGAGACGGATCATTATGATTTCGTTGTATTAGATATTATGATGCCAGAGATGGATGGACTTTCAGTTTGTAAAGAAATTAGAAAAACGTCAGATGTACCAATTATATTTTTAACAGCAAAAGGTGAAGAGTGGAATAGGGTGAACGGCTTACGTATGGGAGCAGATGATTATATTGTAAAGCCATTTAGCCCTGGAGAATTAATTGCTCGTATGGAAGCTGTGTTAAGACGTTATACAAAGCAAGAACAACAAGAGGAGGTTCAGTTTGGACCGATCCTGATTAATGAAAAAAGTAGGAAGATTGAGGCGGATGGTGAGCCGATTTCTCTTACAGTAAAAGAGTTTGATTTACTCTATTTTCTTTGCCAACATACGGGACAAGTATTTAGCCGAGAGCAATTGTTGGAAAAGGTATGGGGATATGATTATGCCGGAAGTACGAGAACAGTAGATACGCATGTGAAAACGATGCGTTTGAAACTTGGAGAAAGTGGAAACTACATTCAAACTGTTTGGGGTGTAGGCTATAAATTTGAGGTGTAACCTATGTTTACGATGGTACAGAAGCTTTGGCTGACAGTAGTATGTGCAGTATTTGTAACAGTTTCCTTTCTTTATTTTGTATCTTTATACTCGTATGAAAAACTATACGTTGATAATTTAAAAGATTCATTAGTAACGGAGGGGAAGGGTCTTGCTGCGCAATATGATAAGCGTGAAGGCATATCAACTTTTGAAGAGAAAGTAAGAGCATTTGATCAAATATCTAGTTCAGACGTTCTTTTCGTATCGAACCCACGTGATTTAAGCGCGTGTTTACCTTTTGATGTGCATCATCATTCTCTTATAAGTGAAGGGGACAGGCAAGCATTATTAGATGGGAAAACTGTGACAAAGATAGGGTATGAGGAACATTTTGACCGTAATATTATGGGGGTTGTCATCCCTGTTTTAGAAAATAAAAAATTAGTTGGCATTGTATATTCTTATATTCCTTTAAAAAGTATAAAAGACTTAATATATGATATGGGCCTTATTTTAGCACCGTTAGCACTTGCTATAACTTTACTGACAATATGGATTGGTAGAAAGATTATTATTGCTATTACGAGGCCACTTTCGCAAATGGAACGAGTTGCCAATCATTTAGCTACGGGAGATTTCTCAGAACGAATTACAATTTCTTCTGAAGATGAAATTGGACGATTAGGAAAAGCATTTAATAAAATGGCAAATTCTTTAGAGACAGAAGACGTAAAGCGTAAGGAATTTTTAGCTAACGTTTCACATGAACTAAGAACACCGCTTAGTTATATAAAAGGATATAGCGAGGCTATTTTAGATGGTGTAGCGAAAGGACCACAGCAGGAAAAAGTAACACAGCTCATTCATAAAGAAGCGGATCGTATGCAGCGTCTCGTTCATGATTTGTTAGATTTAGCACAATTAGAAGGGGAACATTTTCCGTTAAAGAAACAACCTATCGTTTTTTCACAACTGATTGAAGATGTGTTAGATACGTATGAGATTAAATTTATAGAAAAGAAAATTCGCATTTCAACAAATTTAAATCCAGAAATTATTGTAATGATTGATGAGGATCGTATGCAGCAAGTACTTCATAACGTGTTAGATAATGCGATACGGTATACGAATCCAAATGGGGATATTATGATAACGCTTAGTCAGATAGATGATTACTGTGAATTGAATATAAAAGATACGGGAATCGGTATTGATACAGAGCATCTAGAAAATCTTGGCGAACGTTTTTACCGCGTTGATAAAGCGAGAAGTCGCCAACATGGTGGAACAGGTTTAGGTCTTGCTATTGTAAGACAAATTGTTCATATACATGGTGGACAGTGGCGAATTGAAAGTGAAAAAGGAAATGGGACGACGGTTATTATTAAATTGAAAGTACAGGATGAGGGGAGCATGTTCTAATTTTTAGGGCATGCTTTTTTGTATAAGAGACAATAGTTATACAGAAAGATATAAATTAATATGTAATAAATATCGAAAATTTGACGATTTTATGAACAAAACATTTGTACTTCTTACCAATTCGTTCTAAAATAGTTATGATGCAAAGTTCTTATACATCGTTTCACTTGTTGTTTGGAAGATACTGAGGTGATTTAACTGGAGTACAAATCTATTAAACCGAAAAAGATTTACGAAGAAGTATCTGAAGCTATTTTAACAATGATTAAAAATGGTACGTTAAAACCTGGTGACAAACTACTTCCTGTACATCAATTAGCTGAGCAGTTTCAAGTTGGTAGATCTGCTGTTCGTGAAGCGTTAAGTGCGCTAAGAGCAATGGGCTTAATTGAGATGAAACAAGGAGAAGGTACATATGTGAAGAATTTCGATTCTTCTTCATTAACAAAATCATTAAACAATAAATTATTAATGAAGAAAGAAGATATTTTAAACTTATTAGAAGTACGAAAGGTGCTTGAAGTGGGGGCAGTTCGAGCAGCTGCGGCAAAGCGTACGGAAGATAATTTGCAAAATATGAAGCATTGGTTAGATGAAATGGCAAAGAGCATTGGAGATGAAAAGGCTGGCGAAAAAGCAGATTTTCAGTTCCATATGGGAATTGCGGAGTCTTCGCATAACAACATTTTGCTTGAACTCATGAATCACGTTTCAGAGATGATTGCTGAAACGATTGGTGAATCAAGACGCATTATTTTATATGGTGAACAAACAACATCAGAACGACTTATAGAAGAGCATCAAGTTATATATGATGCAGTGTTAAAGCAAGATGTAGAATTAGCGCAGCAAGCAATGCTAGATCATTTAACAAATGTAGAACATATTGTCACAGGTAAAAACGATATAAATTCGTAATTTAATCTTTTAAAAATCAAATTTTTTGATAAAATAGAGAAAGATTAAGTAAGCGTTTTCTTTAGAAGAGGGAGAGGATAGGCCATGGTTGAGCCTATTTCTTCTTTCTTTAATCATCTGATGACCATATGTTTGTTGGTGGAGTTGTAAAAAGGGGGAGTAATAGTTATGAAAGTTACTTTATTTGTTACTTGTTTAGTCGATATGTTTGAAACAAACGTCGGCAAAGCAACAGTTGAAGTGTTGGAGCGTTTAGGTTGTGAAATTGAATTTCCAGAAGCACAAGTTTGTTGTGGTCAGCCTGCTTATAATAGCGGCCATGTAGAAGCAGCAAAAGAAGCGATGAAACATATGATTGAAACTTTCGAAGGTGCAGAATATATCGTTACACCATCTGGTTCTTGTGCGACAATGTTTCATGAGTATCCGCATGTTTTTAAAGATGATCCGAAGTGGGTTAAACGTGCACAAAAGGTCGCTGATAAAACATATGAATTGACACAATTTATTGTAGATGTTTTAAAAGTGACAGATGTTGGTGCAAGTTTACCAGGGATCGCTACTATTCATAAATCTTGTCATATGACACGCCTGCTTGGAGTAAAAGAGGCACCAGGAATTTTATTATCAAATGTAAAAGGATTAACTGTGAGAGAACTGCCAAACGCACAAAATTGTTGTGGGTTTGGGGGAACGTTTTCAGTGAAGATGACTCCAATTTCTGAGCAAATGGTAGATGAAAAGGTAGATAGTGCAATGGAAACAGGTGCTGATTATTTAATCGGTGCAGATTGTGGGTGTTTGTTAAACATTGGCGGACGTATTGAGCGTTTAGGAAAAGAAATAAAAGTAATGCATATTGCTGAGGTACTGAATAGTCGCTCATGAAGGGGGAACATAAGCTATGTCTATGAAAATCAGTGAGAAAAAATTTAATGATCGCGTTGGCGATGGAATTCAAGATTCTTTTATGCGCGGAGCGGTATCTTCTGCACAAACGCGCTTATATACGAACCGCTTAAAAGCAGCGGATGAATTAGGAAATTGGGAAGAGTGGCGCGAACTAGGTGAACAAATTCGCCAACATACGCTAGAAAATCTTGATTATTACTTAATGCAGTTAAGTGAAAATGTATCAAAAAGAGGCGGCCATGTGTACTTTGCGAAAACGAAAGAGGAAGCAGCAAAGTATATTCAAGACGTTGCAAAAAAGAAACAAGCGAAGAAAGTTGTAAAGTCAAAATCAATGGTAACTGAAGAAATTAGTATGAATCATGCCCTTGAAGAGATTGGTTGTGAAGTGTTAGAAAGTGACTTAGGAGAGTATATCTTGCAAGTAGATAACGATCCACCTTCACATATTATTGCGCCTGCACTTCATAAAAATAGAACGCAAATTCGTGATGTATTTAAAGAAAAGCTTGGCTATGAAAATTCTGATGATCCATACGAAATGACAAAGTTTGTTCGCAAACAACTTCGTGAGAAATTTATGGATGCGGAAATTGGTGTAACAGGTTGTAACTTTGCAGTTGCAAATACTGGTTCTCTTTGTTTAGTAACGAACGAAGGTAATGCCGATCTTGTTATGTCGATTCCGAAAACTCAAATTGCAGTAATGGGTATGGAACGTATGGTTCCAACAATGGAAGAATTAGATGTTTTAGTTGGTTTACTATGTCGTAGTGCAGTAGGGCAAAAATTAACCAGTTATGTAACTGTAGCGGGGCCAATTCAAGAAGAGGAAGTAGATGGACCAGAAGAATTCCACTTAGTTGTTGTTGATAATGGCCGCTCTCAAATTCTTGGTTCTGAATTCCGCTCAGTATTGCAATGTATTCGTTGTGCTGCTTGTGTTAACGTATGTCCTGTATATCGTCACGTTGGTGGACATTCGTATGGTTCTATATACTCAGGACCAATCGGTGCGGTATTAACTCCACTTTTAGGCGGATATGATGATTACAAAGAGCTTCCTTATGCCTCTAGTTTATGTGGAGCGTGTACAGAAGCTTGTCCAGTAAAAATACCATTGCATGATTTATTATTAAAACATCGTCAAGTAATTGTTGAGCAAGAAGGACGTGCTCCACTTGCAGAAAAATTAGCAATGAAAATGTTTAGTATGGGTGCATCTTCAGCAGCTTTATATAAAATGGGATCAAAAATGGCGCCAGCAGCAATGAGTCCATTTACATCTGGTAATCGTGTATCAAAAGGTGTTGGGCCACTTAAAAACTGGACAGATATTCGTGAATTCCCAGCTCCAAGTAAAGAACGGTTCCGTGATTGGTATAAAGATCATAAGAAAGGCGGGGACAAATAATGACAGGATTAATTCAAAACCGTGAGTCCTTTCTAGATAATATTGCAAAAGAACTTGGACGTGAGCGGAAAACGGAAGGCGTAAAGCGTCCAGCATGGAAAAGTAATGTGAATGTAGAAACGCTAAAAGATTATTCACAAGAAGAATTGTTAGAAGTATTTAAAAATCAATGTACAAACATTCATACAACTGTAGTGGAAACGACAAACGACCGTTTACGTGAAGATATTCAAAAAGTAATCGTGGAAAACGGCGGGGGACCTATTATGTTATCGGCAGATGAACGTTTTGATTCTTATGGATTGACTTCTTTATTTAAAGAAGAGCTTCCAAAGCAAAATGTTGAAGTGAATGTATGGGACCCTGAGAAAAAAGAAGAGAATATGCGTATCGCAGAAAGAGCGAATATTGGAATCGCATTTAGTGATTATACTTTAGCTGAATCTGGTACGATTGTGGTACAAAGTCATAAAGGTCAAGGTCGTTCTTTACACTTTTTACCGACTGTATACTTTGCTATTATTCCACGTGAAACACTTGTGCCTCGTATTACACAAGCAGTTCAGGATATGAACACACGTGTAGAAAATGGTGAGACAGTGGCATCTTGTATTAACTTTATTACAGGACCTAGTAACTCGGCAGATATTGAAATGAATCTTGTTGTTGGCGTACATGGACCATTAAAAGCAGTATATTTCATCGTATAAAAGAGGGGAAAGCAGGCCAGAAAATGGCCTGCTTTTTTAATAGAATAGAGATAATATGAAGTAGAAGTTCTCTCCTTTTTTTGCTATGTTCTTCTGGAAAGGAGAGGAAGGGATGTTCACTTATTTATATGCATTGTTAGCGGGGATGGTGTTTGGTTCTTTTTTTATGGTAATTGCAATGAGAGTGCCACTAGGTGAGTCTATCATTACCCCGCGTTCACATTGTCATTATTGTAAGTATGTGCTAAAGCCAAAAGAATTGATCCCAATCATTTCATTTTGTATACAAAGGGGACGTTGTACGAATTGCAGGAGGGTGATTTCAATTTTGTACGTAGTATTTGAACTTGTAACCGGAATTATATTTCTTCTTACTGTATACATGATTGGGGTAGAGCGAGAGCTTATTATCATTTTATCGCTATTTTCATTACTTCTTATTATCTCAGTTACAGATTACATATATATGTTAATCCCAAATCGTATTTTAGTTTGGTTTGCCTGTTTGCTTATTTTAGAATGCATTTTTGTACCGTTAGTCACTTGGACAGATAGTATAGTTGGTAGTAGCGTTATATTTATTTTGTTATATTGCTTGCAAAAGATATATCCAGAAGGGCTTGGTGGAGGGGATATAAAATTACTTTCGTTGCTTGGATTTATAGTGGGGCTGAAAGGGATTTTTATGATTTTATTTTTAGCATCTTGTTTTAGTCTTTGTTTCTTTGGAGCTGGTATAGTATTAAAACGTATGAAGATGAGGAGCCAGATTCCGTTTGGTCCTTTTATTAGCCTTGGGGCAATATGTTACATGTTGGTCACGTATGCAAAATAGAGAGGGGATAGAAAATGAATGTATATATGGATGATCAAAGAAGTTGCCCGTACGGGTATGTGCCGGCAACTACAGTAGAATGTGCTTTGCAAATGGTTCGGGATTATGAGGTGAATATTCTTTCCCTTGACTTTAACATGGGATGGGGAGAAAAAAGTGGATTAGATTTTGTAGAAGTTTTTTGTAAAGAGGGTTTATATGTAAATGAAATTCACCTTCATACGAATGATGTCATCGGTATGCACAAGATGAAACAGAGGATTAATAAGGGAAAGGAAGAAGGGGAAATTAATCCTCACCTTGTTGTTAAATATGTGGGGAGCTAAAAACTCCAAAGTAAAACTTTGGAGTTTTTAATGTTTCATATGCGCTTGCAACGGAATGATTTCTTCTTGTTGAGCTGCTACTAATTCAGTTTCTTTTTGTTTTACGTCAGGTACTTTCTTTGTTAAGTAATGGTAAACCATACCGACAAATACAGACCCGCCAATAATGTTACCGATTGTAACTGGAATTAAGTTATGAATAGCACCTGCAAAAGAAATTGTCTCCGGATGTGGTGAAATTAAAGATAAAGCAAACAGTGATAAGTTTGCAATGCTATGCTCGTAACCAGATAAGAAGAATGTGAAAACGAGTAGCATCATCATCATAATTTTTGCTGTATCACCTTTCACTTGAGAAGGTAAGAAACAAGCAAGACATACGAGCCAGTTACATAAAATTGCTTTAAAGAATAATTGCATTGTAGGTGTATTCATTTTTCCTTCTACTACTTTATTCATGAAATGACCGTGATCAATTGCTTCGAAAATTCCAGTTGCATAAAATAGTAAGGCAAAGAATAAAGCTCCAGCTAAATTCCCTGCATAACAAGCGACCCAGTTACGAAGTGTATCAGAAATCGTTGTTTCTTTTCTTAAAGTTGCTACAGTGAAGTACATTGTGTTGCCAGTAAACAATTCAGCACCGCCATATATAATAAGTACGAGGGCAATTCCGAAAAACATAGAAGCAGCTAAATAAGTTGCTGGTGAATCTGCAATGTGAAAAAAGTTACCTAATTTAAAACATAGTACAATAATAAAACCGATATAAATACCCGCAAGTGCGGCACGAATGAAATATTGCATCGGGTTTGTATCTAGCATTTGTTTTTTGCTCTTAGCCAGTTTGACAACATAATCTAATCCTTGTTCTAGCATGAGTAATACGCTCCTTTAGTACATCATCTATAAATACTCTTTATATGAATAAAGTACATGGATTCGGTCGTAGTTTCAATAAGTTTGTGCAATGTTTCACAAAAAGGACATACATGCATTAAGAAAACGTTTACAAAAGATAGTATAATAGAAATTTTCCTGGACATTGAGAGGGAGAAAGGAAAAAGAAAAAGCGCTGTAATTACAGCGCTTTTTCGTCTAAATTCTTTTCTACTTTTCCTTCTACTTCTTTTGAGAAGAACCAGCCGCCAACTGCGATTCCGACTAATACAATCCAGAATGTAAGCTTCCATGGTGTAGATTCTGGGAATGAATGTGGAATTACATTTAATGCAGGGTGTGCTAACGTATAAATTGCTAATTTCACACCAACCCAACCTACGATTAAGAATGCTGCAGTTTCAAGTCCTGGTTTACGTTTTAAGATTTGTACGAAAGCAGTTGCTGCAAATCGCATAATGATTAATCCGATAAGTCCACCTACAAAGATAACAACGAATTGCCCAGTATCAAGACTACCAATTGTACCTAAGCCTGTTTTTGGTAAAGTCATTGCTAATGCAACAGCAGCTAAAATAGAATCAACTGCGAAGGCGATATCAGCAACCTCAACTTTAAATACAGTCCACCAAAAATTCTCTTGTTTTTTCTTTGCTTCTTTTTCTTCTGTTTCTTCATCTGTATTCTTTTTAACATACGTTTTAAATAAGTGATTACCAGCGATAAACATAAGGTAAATGGCACCGATTGCTTGCACTTGCCATACGTCGACTAAGAACGAAATCATAAATAATGATCCGAAACGGAAAACAAATGCCCCCGCTAATCCGTAAAATAGTGCTTTCTTACGTTTTTCTTCTGGTAAATGTTTTACCATAATTGCAAGAACAAGAGCGTTATCAGCTGCTAAAATCCCCTCTAGTGCAATTAGGATGAGTAATACCCAACCATACTCCAATAATAATGATACATCCATGTACATTCTCCTCTCATTTCTATAAGTACTAAATAAGTGAAGAATTTCCCCACTATTTAGTTTCCCCATACTCCTGCCTATTAACTTTGGAAGAATTTGGTAACGAATACAAAAAAGACCCCTGCCGTTAATAGGCAAAGGTCTTGCTAGACATATGTAATGAAAATGCCAACAAAGCCGGAAGAACTAAGTTCTACGTAATGACGACTTTGTTTCCAAGAAATATTCTTGGACGCTACTCCCCTTTGGAGATATGCTATTGTACTCTCATTATATGGATAATTTATACGGTTGTCAACCTGTTAAAATATCTTCATTCGGATATTTTATTTTTCGGTTCTTTTTACGTGCAAATGAAAAAGCAAGTGTTAAAGGTCCCATTTTCCCGAAAAACATCATAAAGATGATAATAGCTTTTCCGATCATCGTTAAGTGTGGTGTGAAATTCATACTGAGACCGACAGTCCCAAATGCTGAAAATACTTCGAAAGCACTCATCAAGAGGGGAACTCGCTCAGTTATACTTAAAATTAAAATAGCAAAAAAGATAAATGAAATAGAAATAATAGTGATGGTCAATGATTTGACGATGAGAGTATCTTTAATAGATTTTTTAAATACGACAATATCATCTTGTTCTTGTAAAAATTTAAATACCCCAAAAAACATAATTAAAAATGTGGTTAACTTAATTCCACCACCAGTTGAAGCACTCCCAGCTCCAATAAACATTAGAAGCATCATTAATAAAAGGGAAGGCTTTGATAATGCAGAAATATCAACTGTATTAAACCCGGCAGTACGCGTGGAAACGGCCTGAAAATAAGCGGCCATTCCTTCTTCAAATGGAGTAAAGCCTCTCATAGAAAGAGAATTGTGGAATTCGAATATGAAAATAAAAACGGTTGCAATAATATTAACGATTAGAGTAGAAGAGAGCATAAGCTTTGAGTGTAATGTAAGGTTTTTAAAATTTTTCTTTTTCTTTATATCTACGATTACTGTAAAACCAATCCCACCTAAAATAATGAGGGACGAAATAACGAGATTGACAAGAATGCTATGAGAATGCGACATTAAATTATCGCTCCACACAGAAAAACCAGCATTGTTAAAAGCGGAGATGGAATGAAAAAAACTATAATAGATCCCTTTAGCAATCCCATATTTTGGTACCCATTCGAAAGAAAGAATTAAAGTAGCGATACATTCGACTGTAAAAGAGAATAAAAATAATGCTTTGGCAAGACGAATGACGCCTCCAATATTCGTTTGATTTAACGCTTGTTGTAGTAAAATTCGGTTTTGAAGACCAATTTTTCTGCCGAGCATAATCGCAATTAAAACGGCAAAGCTCATAATGCCAAGTCCGCCAACTTGTATAAGCGTTAAAATGACACATTGGCCAAATAAGGTAAATACTTTTCCAGTGTCCACAACACCGAGCCCTGTAACCGTACAAGCAGAAACGGTTGTAAATAAAGCATCGAGCCATGAAATAGACGTTGTTGTAGCAATTGGTAGCTTTAATAAGCATGTACCGATGATTGATAACATAATAAAAGACAAAGTAAGAACGCGGGGAGGACTCATGCTAATGTTAATCCGTTTCATGTTACATATCGTTCCTTTCAGTTTGCTCTTACTAGTATGTGAAAAAGCACAATTATGTATGTTAAAAATAGAAAGAGGCAGAGAATATCTGCCTCTAAGCCATATGTTATAGTATTATCCACGTAATTGTTGTTGAGCTAAAGCAACAAGTCGTTTTGTTACTTCACCGCCAACTGAACCGTTAGAACGAGATGCTGTATTAGATCCTAAGCTTACGCCGAATTCTTGTGCAATTTCATATTTAAATTGTTCAAGTGCTTGTTCTGCACCTGGAACTAGTAATTTGTTTGTTTTTACCATGTTGATACACATCCTTATGAGTAGTCCAGTTCAGCTAAGTACTTATCTAAACTGGTAACGTTATTTTATGTGGAAACGACGTACTCATACGCGGAAGTAATCGGTGTGATTAGAAGTTATTGGATAGAAAAAAGAGTAGCAAATTTGCTACTCTTTTTTCAGTATTGTCGCTGTACCTTCCACGACAATATCACCTAATTGATTATATATGTTTGTTTGCAATGTAATGATTTTTTTATCGTCCCGTTTTTTAATAACTTCTGCCACAACGCGAAGTGTATCGCCGATTTTGACAGGAGCACGGAATGAAACGTTTTGAGATAAATAAATCGTGTTTTTGCCAGGGAGTTTCGTTCCAAGAATCGTCGAAATGAAACTGGAAACGAGCATGCCATGAGCAATACGTTCTTTAAACATTGTCGTTTTTGCAAAAGAATCTAAAATATGAATAGGGTTCACATCTCCAGTTAATTTTGCAAAATTGATAACGTCCTCATCCGTAATCGTTTTTGTAAGGGATGCTTGATCACCGACTTGAATCTCATCATAACGAAGCTCTGGAACAGTTTGTGCTTCTTGAAATGGATTCATTTTGGCCTCCTTCTTTTCCATATCGAAAAATGCCAGCCATCTTGATGTAGTAGGAGGAAGAAAGAGTTTTGTTTGTGCTGCAGTTAGCTCCCACATTTTTCTTACTTGATGGAAGTAAATAAATTTTTTGAGTTTTCCTCGAACTGCTTTGCGAGTTCTAGTTGTTTGGACTTGAACTCTCCCAAAAAAACTTCTAACTGTTTTTGAACCTCTTCACGTTGTAATTGTTGTTGTTCAATAAATTGTTTTGTTGTTTCTTCAAATTGACCGCTAGTTTGAGTAAGAATAGACAAAGATGTTTTCGTAGGAGAAACAGTAAGTTGGTGCATTTGAGTAGAAAGTTCATTCCATTTCCCTTGCCACTCGTTAATTTGATCATTTAAGGAGTTTCCAGTTAATTGCTTCACGTAATCTGTATATTGGTTATTGAACTGAGCAGTGAATTGTTGTAGTTCTTTTTCTAGTTCATCTACTCCTGATGTTAATTTATGCAAAGCGTCTTGTTGTTGTTTTAAAGTTTCTAAAGTAAGTTGCTCTAATTGTTTCCCAGCTGAAGAGAAGAGGGAAAGAGATTGAGACCAGTTTTTCCAAAATGCATCGACTAATTCGTATGGCTTAGTTTCCATTGTTTGACCTCCAAATGTTTTTTTGCATATTGTGAACGCAGATCACTCTGCTGTACCACCAGGTGAAGATGAAGAATCCTTTTCATCCTTTTCTGGAGAAGTAGAAAATGGAAAGAATGCATTGGTGTATAACGTAAAAAACGTCCGCAACATATTTTGATAATGTTCAAAAGAAGTCGCACATGTTGTTAAATATTGCTCTCCATATTCTGTTAAAGAATAAATTCGTTTCGCTGGCCCGCCTTCGCTTGTATCCCAAGTAGAAGAAATAAGGTTTTCTTTTTCTAATTTGCGTAGTGTTCTATACACATTACCTTGGTCAACAGAAGAAAAGCCGATGTCCATTAGCATTTGAATGAGTTTGTAACCATGAAGACTCCAGTCTTTTAGACAGAGAAGTAAGAAAGGAACTAAGAAGTTTTTTGGCATGGAGTTTGGTTGTTTCGCTTGGTTTTTTTCCAAACTTTCTGGGTGTTCTGGTTCATTATGTAGCATGATTGTGCATCACCTCATGAATCAGTTAGATGGAATTTTTTGCTTATAAGTGCAATTTACACCTATCTGTTTTTAATGTCAATACATTTATCGGAAAATAAAGAAAAATAAAATATAGACTTGAAGTTTTATTCAGAATATTAGAAAATAGTGAATAGGTTGAATTGTTTCAAAAACGAAAAAGGGAGTGTAGGCGAAGTGATTGATCAAAAATTCGATCCATTGCAAGCATGGAAAAATGCTTATGAACAAACCGAAACATTTTGGGGGAAAGCGCTCAATGAAACAATTAAAACAGAAGAATATTCTGCTTGGATGGGCAGCGTTCTAGACTTGAATTTGTT
>NZ_BOQB01000017.1 GCF_018332475.1 Bacillus sanguinis
TGGGGGATGAAGAAAACCCCCACTGATTAAAGTTTCACTTTATGCGACGTTGCAAAGTTAGTTTGACACAAATAGACTTTTTTATACAAAGAGGAATCGGAAGGCAAAAAGCCGAAATATACAGTATAAGTAATAGAAATGGGGGATAGGGATGGAGTTTTTAAATGGGAAAACAGCTGTTGTAACAGGCGCTGCACAGGGGATTGGAAAAGAAATTGCAAGGGTCTATGCAAAACTAGGGGCGAAAGTATTAATTAGTGATGTAAATGAAGAGAAGCTACAAAAAACGACACGTGAGTTATCGGATGAAGGATATGAAGTGAGCTTATATCGATGTGATGTGAGTAATCAAAATGAAGCGAAGTCGTTAATTGAATATGCGGTTCAAAAATTCGGTACATTACATATTTTGGTGAATAACGCCGGGATTACAAGAGATGCAATGTTACATAAAATGGAGAAGTCTTCTTGGGAACAAGTATTACAAGTGAACTTAACTGGTGTTTTTTATTGTATGCAACCAGCGCTTCTTTATATGAGACAACAAGGTTATGGACGCATTATTAATATATCTTCAATTAGTAGAGAAGGAAACATAGGTCAAGCGAATTATGCGGCTACGAAGGCAGGCGTTGTAGGTTTAACGAAAACGGCAGCGAAAGAAGTTGGAAGTTTCGGTATTACGTGTAATGCGATTTGTCCAGGGTTTATGGATACAGATATGACAAAAACGATACCAGATAAAGTGAAAGAAAAGATGGTCGGTGCGATTCCAGTTGGTAGAATTGGAACGCCAGAAGATATTGCGAACACAGCTGCCTTTTTAGCGTCAGAATACGCATCCTATATTACAGGAGAAGTATTGAATGTGAGCGGAGGACTGCAAGTTTAAATGAACACATAATGAAAAGAACCTGGCCGGATAGGTCAGGTTCTTTTTTGTTAATTTAAGTTAAGCCAAACGCTCTTCACTTCTGTATAGTTATTTAATGCGTAAGATCCCATTTCACGGCCGAGGCCAGATTGTTTAAATCCTCCAAATGGAGATGCTGCATCAAAGACGTTGTAACAGTTAACCCATACTGTACCTGCACGTACTTTACTTGCAACATAGTGTGCTGTTTTAACATTTTCTGTCCACACACCAGCTGCTAAGCCGAATTGTGATTTATTTGCTCGTTCAATTACTTCATCAATATCGTTAAAAGGTATTGCAGAAATAACTGGACCGAAAATTTCTTCTTTTGCGATTGTCATTTCGTCATTTACGTCAGCAAATACTGTAGGAGAAACGAAGTAGCCTTGATCGAATGGATTACTTCCTCCGCAAAGTACTTCAGCACCTTCTTCAATTCCTTTTTCAATGTAGCCCATTACACGTTTTTGTTGTTCTTTAGAAACGAGAGGACCGATTGTAGTTTCTGGACTTAAGCCAGCACCTTGATTTAATTTTTTAGAGTAAAGGACAAGATCAGCCATGACATTATCGTACATTTTATTCGGAACAAATAAGCGTGATCCAGCAGAGCATACTTGTCCTTGGTTAAACATAACACCAGAAAGTGCACCAGGGATTGCGCGAGATAAGTCGGCGTCTGGTAAAATAATGTTTGGTGATTTACCACCAAGCTCTAAAGTAACGCGTTTCAATGATTCAGATGCTTGTCGCATAATTTGTTTACCGACAGGAGTAGAACCAGTAAATGCAATTTTATCAACGAGTGGATGATTAACAAGAGCTTGTCCAGCTGATTCACCGAATCCAGGAACGATATTAATAACACCTTTCGGGAATCCAGCTTCTTCAATTAATTCAGCTAAGTATAGAGCGGATAGTGGAGTTTGTTCTGCAGGTTTTAAAACGATTGTACATCCTGTAGCAAGTGCTGCTCCCATTTTCCACATTGCCATAAGAAGTGGGAAGTTCCAAGGGATAATTTGACCAACGACACCAACAGCTTCATGGCGTGTATAGTTAAAGTAATCACCAGAAACAGGAATTGTTTGACCAACGATTTTCGTCGCCCAACCAGCATAATAGCGCATATGCTCAATTGCAAGTGGTATGTCTGCTGCCATTGTTTCACGGATTGGCTTTCCGTTATCTAATGTTTCGAGCTGTGCAAGCTCTTCTTTATGTTCTTCCATTAAATCAGCTAATTTGTACATAAGGCGGCTTCGCTCAGCAGTGCTCATGCGAGACCAAGGACCTTCGTCAAAAGCCATGCGAGCTGCCATGACAGCTTTATGAATATCTTCGCGACCAGCTTCAGAAACGACGGCAAGTGTTTCACCGGTTGCTGGGTTAGGTGTTTTAAATGTTTTTCCGGAAGCGCTTTCGATGAAAGATCCATTCACATATAACTTTTTTGTACCTTGAAGAAACTTTTCTACCTTTTCATGAAGATTTACAGCTAGTTGACTCATTGTATAACCCCCTTGAAAATATAATGTAAACGCAGTACGAGACGGCGTTTATTCCGAAATCAAGGATGTAGGAACTAGATGGAAAGCCTCTAATTTAAATCATAATTAACAAATACTGAAAATTCAAATTTCATTTGTGTTACAATTGTAAAAAATATGTAATGTAAGAGAATCTTCTATATGATTATAAAAAATCCTGCTTGATTTTGCTTTCTAGTAGGAAAAACTAGAAGAACAGTGGTACAATAATACATCGTGAGAGGAGGGAGAAAATGAAGAATTATCATGATGATCCACGCTTTCGAATTGCCCATAGAGAAGCGTTAATTGGTCTTGGACTTGCTATTATTAATTTTATAATATGGTACGGATTTGCTTATGGGCTTGGTAGTAAAAATCCAAGTGAATATACATATATATTCGGTTTTCCAGCATGGTTTTTTTATAGCTGTATCGTTGGATTTATCGTTATGGTTATTTTACTTAGTTTAGTTGTTCGTTTTGTATTTCAAGATATTTCACTCGATGAGGAAGAAAAAAGTGAGGAATAATAGATGAATTGGTATGTAATCATTCCAATGATAATTTCGTTTATCGTTGTATTTTTAATTGGTGTATATGCTTCAAGACGCGTACAAGCGACTGCTAATAATAAATTTTTACAAGAATATTTTCTTGGCGGGCGTGAACTTGGCGGTTTATTATTAGCGATGACAATGATTGCTACGTACGGTAGTGCTAGTAGCTTTATTGGTGGCCCAGGTATTGCGTATAATATGGGTCTCGGATGGGTATTATTATCTGCGATTCAAGTTGTAACAGGTTATATCGTTTTAACGGTTATTGGTAAAAAGTTTGCAATTATAGCTAGGAAGATGGAAGCAATCACTCTTATTGATTATTTAAAGGGCAGATACAATAATAAAGCAGTTGTTATACTTTCTGCGGTATGTATTATTATCTTCTTATTTTCAGCAACAGTAGCTCAATGGGTCGGCGGTGGCCGATTAATTGAATCACTAACGGGTCTATCTTATACAACAGCACTATTTTTATTTACTTTTTCTGTACTTGTGTACGTATTAATTGGTGGATTTCGTGCAGTTGCTTTATCAGATACGTTATTAGGAATCATTATGTTAGTTGGAACGACAATCATTTTAATTGCTACTGTCATTGCCGGTGGTGGAATTGAAAAGATTATGCAGGAACTTGTTCAAATTAATCCGAATTTAATTACACCGTTCGGAGCGGATGGTAGTTTAACAAAATCGTATGTGACATCATTTTGGATTTTAATTGGAATTGGCGTTGTTGGTTTACCGCAAATTAGCGTGCGTGCCATGTCTTATAAAAATTCAAAAGCTATGCATCAAGCGTTAATAATTGGAACGGTTGTTGTAGGTACAATTATGATTGGTATGCATTTAACGGGTGTGTTTGCACGGGTCGTACTTCCAGGTATAACGGTACCAGATAAAGTTATGCCGCTACTCGCGATGGAAGTGTTACCACCTTGGTTAGCCGGAGTTTTCTTAGCTGCTCCAATGGCAGCAATTATGTCTACAGTAAACTCGTTATTGTTACTCGTAAGTTCATCAATTATTAAAGACATATACGTAAATTACATAAATAAAGATGCAGCGGACAGTACAATCAGAAAAGGAAGTTTGTGGATTACTGGTATCGTAGGACTGCTCGTTTATGCGGCAGCAATTAAACCACCAGATTTTTTAATATGGTTAAATTTATTTTCTTTCGGTGGATTAGAAGCAGCATTCATTTGGCCAATCGTATTAGGGTTATATTGGAGAAAAGGAAATGCAACAGGAGCGCTTGCCTCTATTTTAGTTGGGGTAGGTTCATATATGTGTATTCACCTTTTCTATCCAAATCCGTTCGGTATACATACAGTTGTCTTCCCAATTGGTTTTGCGTTTATCGCTTATATCATTGGAAGTATGAGTGCTGTGAAGAAAAACAGTATAGGTTAGAGGAAAAACGTAGTCCTTTTAGGACTGCGTTTTTTCGTATGAATTTGTTCTTTTTTATTCTGTAAGCCTGTGAATATTCATAAATTAATAACAATTGAGGGGATGGAGTTGAGGGCGATGAAAAAAGTATTATTTTTAGGAGACCCGGGAATTGATGACTCTTTGGCAATTATGTATGGATTGTTGCATCCTGATATTGATATTGTTGGTGTTGTAACCGGATATGGAAATGTAACACAAGAAAAGGCGACAAGTAATGCGGCATATTTATTGCAACTGGCAGGGCGAGAAGATATACCTATTATTAATGGTGCGAAAATCCCTTTATCTGGAGATGTTACAACGTATTATCCAGAAATTCATGGGGCGGAAGGTTTAGGACCAATTCGACCGCCAAAAAATCTTTCTCCAAATATAAGGCCTTTTTGTGAGTTTTTTGACATTCTTGAAAAATATAAAGGAGAATTAATTATAGTTGATGCTGGGAGGTCAACGACACTTGCGACAGCATTTATTTTAGAAAAACCATTGATGAAGTATGTGAAAGAATATTATATAATGGGCGGTGCTTTTTTAATGCCAGGAAATGTTACACCAGTCGCAGAAGCGAATTTTCATGGTGATCCTATTGCGTCACAATTAGTCATGCAAAATGCCAAGAATGTGACGTTGGTGCCGCTTAATGTTACATCTGAAGCTATAATTACGCCAGAGATGGTAAAGTATATTACGAAACATTCTAAAACGAGTTTTAATAAATTAATTGAACCGATTTTTACGTATTATTATAAAGCTTATAGAAAGTTAAATCCGAAAATAACAGGAAGTCCAGTACATGACGTCGTTACAATGATGGTTGCGGCGAATCCGTCAATATTGGATTATGTATATCGTCGTGTAGATGTAGATACAGTAGGAATTGCAAAAGGAGAAAGTATTGCAGATTTCCGTCCTCAACCTGATGCAAAAGCCTTGAAAAATTGGGTGCGAATTGGTTGGTCATTACATTATAAACAATTCCTTGAGGATTTTGTGAAAATCATGACGTAGACATAATAGGAGAATACAAGTTAAAATAATGGAGATGGTTAGTTAACTAACCATCTCCATTATTTTGTTTGTAAGAGATAGATAGAGAAGAGTTACACAATAGGAGAGGAATTTTACTTGAAAAAAACTATAGTATGCGCAGTGATTGTGGGTATTTTCGTTTTGCTAATATCGGGTAATTTTTTAGTGAAAAAAGTGTGGAGTTCAAATAATGATGATGCACAGTATATCGCATCCTTTATTGAAGAACATAAAGATGAAAAAAATAGCGCGCTTCTAGTAAAGAGAAATGATAAAGTTGTTTATTCTGTAAATCCAAATGTTGTATTGCCAGTTGCGAGTACGATGAAGTTAATTGTGGCGCTTGAATATACGAAACAAGTTACAGAGGGGAAAATTGATCCGTCTAGTTTCGTTTCCATTAATGATGTGAATCGTTATTACGTACCGAATACAGATGGCGGTGCACAAGATAGATGGCAAAAATATTTGCAAAAGACAGATAAGATAACAGAAGGAGCAGTTTCTTTAGAAGAAGTGGCAAAAGGAATGGTTAAGTTTAGTTCGAATGCGAATGCTGAATATTTAATGGAAGTGTTAGGGTTAGATAATATTAATCGTAATTTACAAAGTTTATCGCTTCCAGCACATCAGCCGCTATTTCCGATTGTTTCATCTTTATACATCCCTGGGTATTTGCATAAAGAACTACATGTTCCGAAATATAAAGTAGAGAAAAAGTTAAAAGAAATGTCTCAAGAGCAATATCGTGAATACGCGATGATTATTCATGAACGCTTAAAAGAGAAGGGACCATTATTACAGAAGGAAATTCCTCTTTATTTAGAGGAACGTTACGATAAAATTTGGTCAGATCGATTACCAGCAGCTTCTGCAAACGATTATATGGTACTGCTTCAAAAGGCAAATCATAAAGGCGGCCTAACAGAAGCCGAAGAAAAAGTGTGGGCGAATATCGTTGAAACAGATATGAGTGCTAAGAAATATCGTAAAACATTTAGACATGCAGGGCAAAAAAATGGTTATACGCCATGGACAGTTACAAAAGCAGTTTATGCGATGGATAAACGCGGGAACTGTACAGAAATAGTGTTTTTAGCAAATAATTTAAATAAGGACGACAGTGCAGAAATACGGAAACATTTAGCAAACTTACATTTCCAAGTGTTGCAAAGTGATAAGTATGATGCGACTTTTATTAAATAAACTCGGTGCTTAAAGCGCCGAGTTTATTTTTATGTACAAGCACTTTTTTGCCATCACTGGGTATGATGGGTAGTAATACTTAGGTGAGAGGGGAAAAGGTGATGAAACAAAGTAAAGAAGAGTTTATAAAGAGTGAAGGCGCTGATTTCCCTGGGAAAACATATGTGGATTGTGTATTACAACATGTATTTCATTTTCAACGAAATTACTTATTAAAAGATATGTTTCAAGTGCATAAAGCGCATATTACAATGCTGACTGAAGAAAATTTAATGAAAAAGGAAGAAGCTAAAGTTATATTACACGCATTAAAAAAGATAGAGGGAATTCCAAAAGATCAATTGCTATATACAAAGCAGCATGAAGATCTCTTTTTTTTAATCGAACATTTAATTTCTCAAGAAGCGAAATGCGATTTTGTAAGTAATATGCATATTGGTAGAAGTAGAAATGATATGGGTGTAACGATGTATCGTATGAGTTTAAGGCGATATGTACTACGATTAATGGAGCATCATTTGTTATTGCAAGAAAGTATGTTGCAACTTGCCGATGATCATAAGGAAACGATTATGCCAGCTTATACACATACACAACCAGCACAGCCAACAACATTTGGTCATTATACGTTAGCGATTTATGATACGATGCAAAGAGATTTAGAGCGAATGAAACGAACGTACAAACTTTTAAATCAGTCTCCAATGGGAGCCGCCGCTCTTTCTACAACAAGTTTCCCAATTAAACGAGAGCGAGTTGCTTATTTACTAGGATTTACAAATGTAATTGAGAATTCATATGATGCTGTTGCTGGAGCGGATTATTTATTAGAAGTTAGCTCGTTGCTTATGGTAATGATGACGAATATGAGTAGATGGATTCATGACTTCTTACTATTAGCGACGAAAGAATATGATGGTATTACTGTTGCAAAGCCATATGTACAAATTAGTAGCATTATGCCGCAAAAGCGAAATCCGGTTTCCATTGAACATGCCCGTGCAATTACGAGTAGTGCTTTAGGGGAAGCATTTACAGTATTTCAAATGATTCATAATACACCATTTGGTGATATTGTCGATACGGAAGATGATTTGCAGCCGTATTTATATAAAGGAATTGAAAAGGCTATTCGTGTATTTTGCATTTTGAATGCAGTCATTCGAACGATGAAAGTAGAAGAAGAAACGTTGAAAAGTCGTTCCTATAAACATGCAATTACGATAACGGATTTCGCAGATGTTTTAACAAAAAACTATGACATTCCATTTCGACATGCTCATCATGCAGCAAGTGTTATTGCAAATATGTCATTGGAGCAACAAAAGGAGCTTCATGAATTACATTTCAAAGATGTAAATATTTACTTACAAGAAAAATTAAAAATACATTCATTGGAAAAAGAGTGGGAAGAAATTATATCGCCAGAAGCATTTATTCAAAAAAGAAAGGTATACGGTGGACCGAGTAAAAAAGAAATGGAGCGCATGATTAAAAATCGAAAAGAGTCATTTCGAAAAGAAGAAGAGGTATTTGAAAAGGAAAAACAGAGGATTTTACAAGCGGAAAATGATTTGAATATGTTAGCTTTGGATATTATTGAATCGTAAAAGAAGGATTTAATGAATTAATCGCCAATACTTAATGAAACTATAAATAGAGAGAAGCGATTGTCGATGATTCAATTACATGTATATGAAGAGATTCTTAATTTTAAAGAAGAGGTTACACCATTTTTAGAAAAGAATGAACAGGAAAACAATCTCATATTAGGTGTATTACGAATGGTCCAACAACCGATATTTATGGGGGTAGCAAAACAAGAGGAAGAAATTGTAATTGTATTTCTTCAAACAGAAGAAAAGAAACAAATTATTGTTGCTACGTCTGAAATGATGGAAGAGGACATCGTGGAACTTGCAAAAAAATTAGCGGAAGTATATCCAAATGTTCCTGGATTAATCGGTAATAAGAAAATTGTACAGAGATTAGCGGAAGAGATTGCAGTGTTAGAAAATAAGAAAACTACGGTTGTGATGGAGCAAGGTATATATGAATTAAAACAAGTGAAGAAAAAGTGGGACGGAGATGGAGTCTTTCGAGAAGTAAGTAGTGATGAGCTAACATTAATAGAACAGTGGATATACCAATTTTACGAAGATGTGAAGCTTCCTACTACGAAAGAAGAAGCGAAACAAACCGCTCATACATTAATTACTAACCGTCGTCTATTTGGTTTAGAAGTAGACGGGAAGCTTGTTTCTGTAGCTGCAAAAACGAGACCAACTACAAACAATATAACAGTTAATTTCGTATATACACCGAAAGAAGCAAGGAAAAAGGGATATGCATCTAATTGTGTAGCGGCACTTAGTCAGTGTATGTTAGACGAAGGTTACAAAACAACGACATTATATACGGACCTAGCAAATCCAACATCGAATAAAATTTATCAAGAGATTGGTTATGAGAAGATGATGGAGTCTGTACTTATATTTTTAGAGAAATAGAATGATAAGGCACGCTTATTATAAGCGTGCCTTTTTGTTATTCATCAATTCGAATTACTTTACCCTGCGGGAAATTCTCAGTTTCTAGTAAGTTACGAATTGCTTTCGCAACGTATTCAGGTGACAGTAGTTTTCCTTCTTCTTTTAGTGTGATGAAGCGGTCTAAATTTATGAAGTCTTCTTTATTTGTTTCACGAATTTGCGCTTGCATATTCGTATCAACGACACCAGGTGCAAAAGCGACGATTTTTACTGGATATTCCTTTTCCACTTCTTCAGTTGCTACGCACTGTGTAAACATATTTACACCTGCTTTCGTTGTGCAATAAGCACCCCATCCGAAATAAGGATTTTTTCCTGCACCAGATGAAATATTTATAACGCGTTTATCTACTTTCCATTTTTTCGTATGTTTCATGAAAGTAGATGTAAGAATCATAGGTGCAAGTAAATTAATGTGGACGTTCGTAATGAATTGTTCACTTTCTGCTTTTTCAATTGGCTTCATAGGAGCAACTGTACCCGCATTATTAATTAAATGAATAGATGATACAGTGTCTTCTTGAATAGATGAAATGATTTTGTTAAAGTTCGTTTCTAAATTATGTACATCTTGAAGATCTAAGGAGTGGAAGACACAATTGCTATTATATTGTTCTGCGAGTTTCGTAAGTTCTTTATTTTCTCTTCTAGAAATAGAGATGATACTCGTGTTTTCTTCTAACAATTGCGCGGCGATTGCCTCACCTAAACCTTGTGAAGTTCCTGTTACGATAACATAGCGCATAGTGTAGTAAGCTCCTTTCGTATGTGCGGAATTTTGTTGGACAAAGTACATTGCATAGTTTGTCTACATTTTATAGTATAGAGCACTTTTTACTATAAATGAAATGAGATGATTACGTGCCTTTTTTGAATCGCTTTACAACAACAGTAACTGGTGCCGTCACGTTCACTGGGAACACGTTAGGACTTAGTCCCACATCGCCTGCACCAGGTAATATTTTTGGTACACTTGCTGTTTTTACAACGGTAAATACAGCGCTGCAAGTACCAGGGTTCCCAGCAGGTACAACGGATGACTGGCGATTGAATTCTTCAAGTGCAATTTTAAATCTTCCTGCAGGGAGTAGTATTTTGTATGCAGAGTTAGTTTGGGCAGGAACTTTCCGGACTGATACAGAAGATGTATTACCATTTTTAAATGATAATATTACATTTACAACACCAGCAGGAACGTTTTCTGTTACGCCAGACCCTGCTACCGCGCAGCAAGGTTCAGTAGGAAACCAGTTTTATTATGCTCGCTCTGCTAATGTAACGAATCTTGTTAGTGTAGGTGGGGCAGGAACTTATACGACAGGGGCCGTACCGGCTACAAGAACTTCAGCTGATCCAACAATTAGTCGTTCAGCTGGCTGGACGCTTGAGGTTGTGTATCAAAATGCAAGTTTACCACTGCGAAATTTGTCAGTATATGCAGGTCAAGAAATTATCGATGCTTCATCACCACCAGTTGATGCTACTATTTCTGGATTTGCTACTCCGGCAACAGGAGCTGTAACAGGAAGGGTACTTGTAACTGCCCAAGAAGGTGATTCTAACATTTCTGGAGATCAACTTCGCTTTGGGCCGAATGCGAATACTACAGTTGCGTTATTCGGACCAAGAAATCCCGCGAATAATTTCTTTCAGTCACAAATTTGTAATGACAGTGGAAATTTAGATACGAGCGGTACGTTTGGAGATTTGAATCAGCCGTTAGGGGTAGCTTTGGCTGTCCGAAGACAAGGGTGGGATATTACGAATGTAGATGCCTCCTCATCTTTAGTAAACAATCAAACGTCAGCAACTGTTCGCTTCGTTACAAATGGAGATGGATATGCGGCAGCTGGTTTTGGTGTTCAAATTGATGCGACAGGTCCAATTATTAATCCAGTTAAATCGGTTAATAGAACAGTCGCAGGGGTAGGGGATACTCTCACTTATACGATTACGGTCCCGAATACAGGAACAGGAAGCGCAGAAAACGTTGTATTACGTGATAGTATTCCGAGCGGAACAACGTTTGTTACAGGTAGTGTAACGGTAGGAGGAGTAACACAGCCGAATGCGAACCCTGCTAATGGAATTAATTTAGGTACAATCCCAAATAACACGCAAAGAATTGTTACATTTCAAGTTCGAATAACATCATTCCCGAATCCAAATCCTATTTCAAATCGTGCAATGGTGTCATATCAATTCCGTCCTTTCGTCAGTAGTCCACCTATTACAAGTACCTCTTCTTCCAATACAGTACAAACGACAGTGAATCAAGCAACTATAAGTATGCAAAAATCTGTAGATCTACAGACGGCAACGCTTAATGATGTATTAACGTACACGGTTAATGTGACGAATAATGGAAACATTACTGCAAACAATGTTATTTTTGTTGATAGTATTCCTGCAGGAACAACATTTGTAGCAAACAGCGTTACGGTAAATGGAGTAGCACGTCCAGGAGCAAATCCAGCAAGTAGTATTAATCTAGGAAGTATTAATGCTTCGCAAACGACCGTAGTGCGCTTTCAAGTTCGAGTAACATCGAATCCTCTTGTCAATCCAATTCCGAATCGTGCAAGTGCAACATTTACCTTTACCCCAGTGCCTGGTCAACAACCAGTTTCAGGGCAAGCGACAAGTAATACTGTAGTTACTACTATTAATATAGCTGATATAAGAACGAGAAAAACAGTGGATAGAGCTTTTGCGACAGTGAATGACGTTCTCACGTACACTGTTACAATTGAAAATACAGGAAATGTACTTGCAACGAACGTTATTTTTCAAGATCCAATCCCAATTGGAACGACTTTCATCCCAAATAGTGTAACTGTTGATGGAGTTTCGCAACCTGGGGCCAATCCAGCGACTGGGTTTACGGTAGCTAATATATCTCCGGGCGGAAGTAGGAGGGTTACTTTTCAAGTCCGAGTGACATCGACGCCATCGGGAGGTACGATTGCGAATCGCGGAAATGTAACTGCTAATTTCGTCGTTATTCCGAATCAGCCACCGATTACGATTAATAGACAAACGAATACAGTTGTGACACAAGTTAATACAGGCGGTTTAAATGTAATAAAAGAAGTGAATACAACACAAGCGGCAGTAGGGGACACTTTAACATACACAATTGCCGTTCAAAATACAGGGAATGTTCCGTTAACAAATGTGTTTTTCCAAGACGCTATTTCTTCAGCTGTTTCTTTCGTTGCAAATTCTGTAACAATTAATAGAGTACCGCAAAGTGGATTGAATCCGAATACAGGATTTTCTCTTCCGAATATTCCTGCGGCTCAAACCGTTGTAGTCACATTTGACGTAATAATTGTACAGGATCCAGAAAATGAAGATATTTTAAATCAAGCAAATGTAACAGCAAGTTTTCAAGTGAATCCGAGTGAACCACCAGTAACAATCAATGTTCCGAGTAACATTGTGAATACAACTGTACAATCAGGGAATTTTGAAGTTGTGAAATCAGTAAATACAGATGTTGCGACGGTAGGGGATGTTTTAGTATATACAATCGAAATCATAAACGCGGGTAGTGTACCAGCAACAAATGTATTTTTCCAAGATTCAATTCCACAAGGTACATTATTTATTGAAAACAGTGTCTTTGTGAATGGGGTCTTACAAGAAGGGGCAGATCCAGAACTTGGATTCCCGTTAAATGATTTGCCTACTGGTGCGAGTGTAATTGTTACATTTGAAGTATTGATTGATGAAATTCCGCTTGGAAACAACGTTGTAAACAGTGCGAATGTTACAGGAGATTTCCTAGTAAATCCAACAGAGCCACCAATTACTGTAACAGAACCAAGTAATACTGTTATGACAGTCGTGAATTCTTCAGGGTTAAATGTAATGAAAAGTGTAAGCGCTACTGAAGCAGGAGTAGGAGATACGTTAACGTATACAGTTCGTATACAAAATAGTGGAACAGTAGCAGCAACAAATGTATCATTCCTTGATCCAATTCCATCTGGAACAACGTTTGTAGCAAATAGTGTAACAATAAACGGAACACCTCAACCAGGTTTAAACCCAACAACTGGATTTCCACTTGCCAATATCCCAGTCGGAGGGATGGTAACAGTTGCTTTTCAAGTGACGATTACGAGTGTACCACCAAATAGAGTTCTTCCGAATAATGCGAATGTAACTGCTGATTTCCAAGTAAGTCCTCTCCAGCCACCAATTACAATTGTAACGATTAGTAATATTGTTGTGACGCGAGTGAATGTGGGATCACTGAATGTAATGAAGAGTGTAAATACACTGCAAGCAGGAGTAGGAGATACGTTAACGTATACGATTCTTATTCAAAATACAGGAACTGTTCCTGCAACGAATATTATTTTCCAAGATCCAATTCCGTCTGGTACTGCATTTGTAGCAAATAGTGTGACGATAAACGGAGTCGTTCAGCAAGGCGCGGATCCTATGGTAGGATTCCCGTTACCAAATATTCCGGTCGGGCAAACGGCCACGGTTACGTTTCAAGTTACAGTGACGAGTATTCCGAGCGGTGGAAATATAAGAAACCAATCGAACATTACTGCAAGTTTTCTTATAAATCCAGCAAATCCTCCAATAACGACTGTTACAAACAGTAATTTTGTAGTGACGCAAGTAAACACAGCACAGTTAAATATACAAAAATCTTCATCTGTACAACAAGCAGCACTTGGAGAAACTTACACGTATTCTGTTGTTATTCGGAATAATGGAACAGTAACAGCAACAAATGTCTCTTTCATTGATCCAATTGCCCCAGAAACAACATTTGTAGCAAATAGTGTAACGATAAATGGAATGTCACAACCTGGATTTGACCCGAATGTCGGTTTCCCGCTTCCTACTATTGCAGCTGGAACATTCTTGACAGTAACGTTCCAAGTTACGGTAATTGCACCGTCTACAAGCGGAGCAGTATTAAATACAGCATCTGCTACAGCCACTTTCTTATTAAATCCTTTACAACCACCTGTAACAACAACGAACTCAAGTAATACAACGGTAGTTACAATACCGTTACCTCCTCCTGGTGAAGTAACCGCAACAAAAACAGTTGACGTTGCAACTGGAGCAGTTGGGGATGTATTAACGTATACCGTGCTCATTTCAAACGTAGGAATTATACCAGTTACAGATGTGTTCTTCCAAGATGTCATACCAGAAGGAACGACATTTGTAGAAGGTAGTGTAACAATAGGTGGGGTGCAGCAACTTGGTTTAAATCCAGAAATAGGATTTACAGTTACGCCATTGTTAATTAATGGTGGAAGTATTGAGGTAACGTTCCAAGTGACGATTACAGAAATTCCAGATAATGAAGTCATCTTAAATGATGCAGACGTTACATTTACTTCACAACCAAATCCGCAAGAACCACCGATTACGGAAACGATATTAACAAATTTAGTCGTTACGACGATTAATATAGCGTTTGTTTTTCCATTGAAACTAGTAGATAAAGAAGTAGCGACTGTAGGAGAAATATTAACGTATGATGTATTCATCTTTAATTTCGGAACAGTGCCAGCGACGAATGTTCAATTTATTGATACGACTTCCGCGGGAGTAGCATTTGTACCGGGAAGTGTGAGCATAAACGGGGTACCGGCACCAGGATTAAATCCTTTTATTGGTTTTACAGTTCCAGATATACTTGTAGATAGTTTTGCACGTGTCACATATCAAGAAGTGGTTACAAGCAGACCAGAGGGTGGAACAATTGTTAACTTTGTAGACGTTACAGCAACATTTGCTGTAAGTGAAACAGAACCGCCTATTACAGAAACAGCAACAAGTAATACGACATTAACAGAAATCAATGAGCCTGGTTTAAATGTATTAAAATCAGTAAGTCAGCCGGTTGTTGCAGTAGGCGATACAATCACATATACAACAGTAGTTCAAAATACAGGGACAGTGGTAGCGACGAATATTCAATATAGTGATGTATTACCGTCCTCTATAGCATTCGTGCCGAACAGTGTAACGATAGAAGGTGTGTTACAACCTGGATTCAATCCTAATAATGGATTCCCGCTTCCAGATATAAATCCAGGTGAAAGTGTAGAAGTAACATTCCAAGTAACAGTGGTTAGTGTTCCATCAAATGGAACAATTGTTAATACAGCAAATGTAACTGGAAGCTTTGTATTAGTACCAGGAGAACCACCGGTGATAGTAAATCAACCGAGCAATACAACACTTACAACTGTAAATAGAGGACAATTTAATGTTATAAAACAGGTAAATAGGGCTGCTACCCTAGTTGGAGATGTATTAACATATACGGTTCAAATAACGAATACAGGAACAGTAACAGCTAATGATGTTCAGTTTATTGATACGATTTCAGCAGGAGCGTCATTTGTACCAAATAGTGTAACGATAAATGGAGCCCTGCAACCAAACTTAAATCCGATTACTGGCTTTGGAGTTGGAGATATACCAGTTGGTGAAACGGTTGTAGTGACGTTTCAAGCGACAGTTACAAACATCCCGTCATCAGGAACCATTACGAACGTTGCAAATATAACAGGAAGCTTTACTTTAGTACCAGGAGAGCCACCGGTTGTAGTAACAGAGCCGAGTAATACGACAATAACAAGGATAAATAGAGGACGATTCAGCGTTATAAAATCTGTAAATAAAGAAGCAACACGTTTAGGAGATACGTTAACGTATAGTGTGCAAGTTACAAATACAGGAACGGTAACAGCGACAAATGTTCAGTTTATTGATGTTCCATCACCTAGTTTAGAATTCGTTCCCGGAAGTGTACAAATAAATGGGATTCCACAAGTAGGTTTAGATCCATTTGTAGGCTTTTCATTACCTGATCTTGCAGTAGGGGATAGTGTATTAATTACCTTTGCAGTAAATGTAATCGCAGTTCCGCCTTCTAGTAGCATTATGAATACAGCGAGAGTAACTGGTGATTTCGAATTGATTCCAGGAGAACCACCGTTTACAATTACGAATTCAAGTAATACGACAGTCACACCAGTAAATAGAGGCAGTTTAGATATGCAAAAAGAAGTAGATCATTCAATTGTTGGAGTAGGAGAAACGGTAACGTATACGGTTCGAATATTAAATACTGGTACTGCTGATGCGATGAATGTTCAATTTATCGATGTGCTATCTCCAGAAGCTGTTTTTGTACCAAATAGTGTAACTGTAAATGGAGTAGCTCGTCCGGGAGTAAATCCGCAGGTTGGATTTACGATTGTAGACATTCCAGTCGGTGAGACGGCGATTGTAACATATGAAGCTACGATTACGAGCTTTCCAGATGGTGGTACAGTAGTGAACGTTGCTGGGGCGTTAGCAGAATATATTTTAGTACCAGGGGAGCCACCAGTTACAGTGATGGATACGAGCAATACAGTTATTGTAACGGTAAATACTGCAATCTTATTTGTTGCAAAAGGAGCAAACTTTGAAGTGGCAACGGTAGGAGATGTCGTCACTTACGGAATTGCCGTTATAAATGATAGTACAGTTCCTGTGACGAATATTGTTTTAACAGATATCATTGATCCGAATACGTTATTTATAAATGGCACGGTAACGGTAAACGATGTACCTCTTCCATTTGCTAATCCGAATACCGGTATTCCGTTAGGTGATTTTCAGCCAAATGATGCGGCAATTATTAATTTCCAAGTTGTAATAACAGGAGGGCAAATAAATAACTTAGTCACAAATACTGCTATAGCAAATGGGCTTGCAATTGTAAATCCGAATGAGCCGCCAGTAGTGGTTGAGGGTGATAGCAATACAGTTGTTATCCCATTTATTCCTCAAAATGTCTCAACGACAGTCGTAAAAACGGCAGATTTACAGGCAGCAACGATTGGAGATGTCATTACGTTTACGACAGTTATTACAAATACGGGTGATACAGTGATGCAAAATATCCGTTTTCAAGATATGTTAGATAGTAGTGTACGATTTGTCCTTGGAAGTGTAACGGTTGATAATACGCCAGTGCCAAATGTAAATCCATTATCAGGATTTCTTATAGGAAGTTTAAATCCAGGTGAAGCACGAACAGTTGTGTTCCAAGTAGTAGTTCAGAGCGCGCCAAGTGGTTCAGTAAATTATATTAATCAAGCGAGTATTCGTTTCGAACATCAAGTAGGTACAGTATTGCCACCTGTTACACAAATAGTAGAAAGTAATATGGTCGTCATTCCGTTCGTTCCAACAATTGAACAAATTTGTGAAACAAACTTTAATTGCTTAGATAAAATTCCATTTGAATGTTCTCCGTGTAATCAGTTGCACCAACATAAAAAATAAAAAAAAGAGCATCCAGAAAGAATAGGATGCTCTTTTTTTTTCATATAGATTCATTTTCGGACGAGGTAAAAAACTCGTTAATTTTGTTGGAGAGTAGAAATGGGATAGCTCCTTTTATAACAGAAATGTCCCAGTCCCACCATGCGAGATTCTCTAGTTTATCAATTGTTTCTTGTGGGAAACGATATCGAACAAATTTTGCAGGATTACCAGCTACAATTGCATATGGCGGTACGTCCTTTGTAACAACACTCTTTGCGCCAATAATGGCACCGTTACCAATTGTAACACCAGATAAAATGCAGGATTGATAACCGATCCATACATCATTGCCGACTACAATATCACCTTTTGAAGAAGGGTGACCAGTAATATGTGCTCCTTCATCAAAAAGTGCATTAAATGGGTAAGTTGTTATCCAGTCTGCGCGATGTTCACCGCCAAGTATGAAAACGACTTCTTCTCCTAATGAACAAAACTTACCTATTTTTAATTTTGTTTCATCGTTCCAAGAAAAAATGGTTGGTCCTACTTTACTATAAGTATAATCACCAATATCATATTTATTATATTCAGGTTTTTGATTTAAATATAACATAACGGATTTATCATCCTCTCTAAAGCAAGTAATGGATATGGAACATTATATGCAACTTGGAATGAGTCGTACTGTGTTGGATGAATTGGTAATGCACAAAAATAGGAGTAGGCGCAACGAATAAAAAAGGAGTGGAATAAATGATATACGAAATGGGATTATATAATAAACCTTTTCAGTCAATTCAATCAGGACAAAAAGTATATGAAGTACGTTTATACGATGAAAAACGTCAACTTATAAAACAAGGCGATCATATTGTATTTACGAACCTTACGACAGAGGAAACGATGACTGTAAAAGTAATGGAAATAAAACGATATGAAAGCTTTAAGGCAATGTACGAACAAATTGATAAAAAATTATTGGATTGTGAAGATGATAGTTTAGAGGAAATGCTAGAAAGTACATACAAAATATATAGGAAAGAACAAGAAAAAAAGTGGGGAACAGTCGCGATTGGTATTGAGGTAATAAAATGATAAGAAACCGAGGCGCGGCTATCATTGTGCAGGAAGGGAAAATTGCTCTTATAAAACGTATTCGAGCAGGGGAAACATATTATGTTTTTCCAGGCGGAGGAATTGAAGAAGGGGAAACACCTGAAGAAGCAACAAAGCGAGAGATTTATGAAGAATTAGGGGTACATATAGAAGTGGAGCATTTAATTGCAACGGTGGAGTATAAGGGTACGGAGTATTATTTTAATGCCCGCATTATAGGGGGAGTTTTTGGAAGTGGTAAAGCTGAAGAATTCGAACTGAAAGATAGAGGGCGTTATATTCCTTTATGGTTGCCGATACACAAGTTGGAAAAAGTGAATATAAAACCGTATGAAGTGGTCGGAAGTATATTCAATCATTATAAAAAGTAAGGTCTGACAACATACAAAAAAAACCATTGACATAGCCTTCTGATTTAAGTATTGTATTCGAGTATGTTTATAATCAGGAGGTTTATATGAGCAATCAAACAACTACACATCATGTGAAAATGACAACAGCGGATCCATCTGGAATTGGTCTATTTGGATTAGCGATGGTAACACTTGTAGCATCATCTCAAAAATTAGGCTTAACAGATGGCGTTTCACTTGTATTACCATGGGCAATCTTTTTAGGAGGATTTGCACAAATCTTTGCGTGCATTCACGATGCAAAGCATAATAATACGTTCGGTACAACAGCATTCGGTGCATACGGCCTATTTTGGTTAGGTGTTGGAATGACTTGGTTAATTCAACTTGGAGTATTTGGCGAAAAATTAGCACAAGCTGCAGATTCAAAACAGCTTGGGGTAGCCTTTATCGGATATTTGATTTTCACAATATTTATGACAATTGGTGCAATGGAAACACATAAAGTATTATTTATGATTTTCGTCCTTATTGATTTCTTATTTATCGGTCTTTCATTAAGTACTTTAGGTGTTATGCCGCATGCAATGCATAATTTAGCAGCATATTCTGAACTTCTTATTTCATTATTATCTTTCTATGGTTCAGCAGCAGCAGTGTTAAATACACATTTCGGAAAAGTTGTTTTACCAGTTGGAAAACCGTTTGGTATTTTTAAAAAGTAATAAAAAAGCACAGATGATTGTATAGTCATCTGTGCTTTTTTTTGTGGTACACAGAAATAATAAAAAATATAATTGAAATTGATTCTCATTATTAATATAATGAGAATGAGAATCATTTATTGTAAGAGGGGGATGCCGAAGTGGCGAAAATTTTAATAGCTTATGCAAGTATGTCAGGAAATACAGAGAGTATTGCTGATTTAATTAAAGTTAGTTTAGATGCTTTTGATCATGAAGTAGTATTGCAAGAGATGGAAGGCATGGATGCGGAAGAATTATTAGCTTATGACGGAATCATTTTAGGATCTTATACGTGGGGCGATGGTGAACTACCATTTGAAGCGGAAGATTTCCATGATGACTTAGATAATATAGATTTATCAGGAAAAAAAGTAGCGGTATTTGGATCAGGAGATACGGCATATGAACTGTTTTGTGAAGCGGTAACGATATTTGAAGAAAAACTTGTAGAACGCGGTGCAGAGCTTGTACAAGAAGGATTGAAAATTGAATTAGCTCCAGAAGATGAAGAGGATGTTGAAAAATGCAGTAATTTTGCAATTGCATTTGCTGAGAAGTTCTAAGAATGGGAGTGTCAACGTGGAGACAATGTTAAGTGCGACCGCTATTACAAAGTTAAGAGATGGAAAGCTTATGTTAGCTACTACATATAATGGCTTATTTATTGAACAAGACGGAGAATGGAAACAAATTTTAAATGGTTTTCAAAAACGAATTAGGGATTTACATAGCGAAGATCATGTAGTGTATGGTGTAGGTGACGAAGGGATTTTTATTCGTAGTATGAATGGTGGAGAGAACTGGACGGTTCAGCGTTTTCCAACAAAAGCAACAAGTTGGAATGTGTGTAGTAATGTACAAGGGACTGTCATTGCTCATGGAGATAAAACGTTGTATCATTCTAATAATTTTGGTTCGACATGGGAAACCATTTATCCATTTCTTGAGTATGGTGGCGGAGCACCATCTATTCGATCGTTATTTTTATATAAACATTACGTATTTATCGGTACGAAAATACATGCTAAATATGGTGGCGTTTGGCTCTTTAATTTGGAGACACGTAAATTAAAGAGAATTAAAATCGTAATGAATCAGATGATTTCAGCGTTGACTTTACACAACTCTTATTTAGTAGCAGCCAGTGGATCGTGCAAGGGGATTAGCGGGAATATTTCTTTTTGTAAAATAGATGAAAGTATTGAGAGTGAAAAAACATGTTGGCACACATGTCAAAGTGAGCAGAAAGCAAGTAGCTATTTAGATTTAAGTGTAGATCAACACGTACTGTATACAACATCAACGCAAAATAAGGCGGGGGTTAGTACTGTTTGTCGTGTACTTCTAGAAGAAGGAATTGTTACAGTATGTGACTCAGTTAAAGGGCATGGCTGGCGCATCGTGAACGAAAAAGAAGGCTATGTTGTAGCTGGATCAGGTGAATCAAAAGCGATGCAGTGGAAGAAAAAAGTTGTGTAGTAAAAAAAACTTTGCTTTTATTATAGTGATATGATATATTATATCTAAACCATTTTACTTTTAATAATATAGAGATTTAAATGAGCTGTAACTTCCGAGGAGGATAGCAATGTTAAATCTCCTCAGAGTTGCAGTTTTTTTAATGTCTGACTTATTTTTGTAAAGTGGTTGAAAATGAATATGTACATATAGGTACATTGTAGGAGGATTTTTTACATGCAAAACGGTAAAGTAAAATGGTTTAACTCAGAAAAAGGTTTCGGATTCATCGAAGTTGAAGGCGGAGAAGACGTATTCGTACATTTCTCAGCTATCCAAGGCGAAGGCTTCAAAACTTTAGAAGAAGGTCAAGAAGTTACTTTCGAAGTAGAACAAGGTAACCGTGGACCTCAAGCTACTAACGTTAACAAGAAGTAATTACGGAAAAAAGAAGGGCTTGCCCTTCTTTTTTTTTGCATTTTTGTTGAAAAGCCTCCTATGTACATAGCATAATGAGATTGAATTTTCGTTTTTAGACGGAGCATTACATGCATAAAGTGCATGAATAAATAAATACTGAAAATAAAGTATGTATGTGAAAAGGAATGTAGAAAGAGGTAAATAAATTGGAAAACGCTACACATTTTATTGTGTTTGATATAGAGAGAAATTTCAGGCCGTATAAATCAGACGATCCGTCAGAGATAGTTGATATCGGGGCTGTAAAAATAGAAGCAAGTACAATGAAGATAATTGGAGAATTTTCAGAGTTAGTAAAACCAGGTGCACGTCTTACTCGTCATACGACAAAATTAACGGGAATTACAAAAAAAGATTTAATTGGTGTGGAGAAATTCCCGCAAATTATAGAGAAATTTATTCAGTTTATCGGAGAAGATTCCATATTTGTTTCATGGGGAAGAGAAGATTATCGTTTTCTATCTCATGATTGTACGTTACACGGTGTAAAATGCCCATGTATGGAAAAAGAGAGAAAATTTGATTTGCAGAAATTTGTTTTCCAAGCGTATGAAGAATTATTTGAGCATACACCCAGTTTACAATTTGCAGTAGAACAGCTCGGTTTAACATGGGAAGGGAAGCAGCACCGAGCTTTAGCAGATGCCGAGAATACAGCCAAGATACTTCTTAAAGTATATAGCGAGAGAGATATTCATAAACGGTACAAAAGACACGGTGAGCTTGAACTTGTAGAGAACGGAAAACTAACAGAAAAAGCGAAAAAAAAGATGCGAAAATGGGTATTTAAAGAAATGAGAAAAAATACAGAGCGTCCTTTCGTTTGGAGTACATTTGAAAGTAGTGACACGTGGGAAAATATAACGGAAAGATATTATATTAGTGAAGCTACAATAGAACTTCTGAAAAAGCATTTTCGTACGGCGGTTAGAAAAGCGGAAAGACAGATTAGGTATTTGGCTGAGATGGAGGAGAATGTAGAGGTTAAATGACATTCTCCTCTATTTCTAACTACATAAATTTAACGTCATTGTATTGATGGATGAATAAAGTATTCATATTAAATAGGAATTGATTTGTTGTGATTGGGCCATTATAAATGCTTTGAAAATTAAGGTGTGGTAAGCATTTTAAAATATACTTATAAATTTAGAGCCCATAGAAATGAAAGAGGGTAGAGTTAAATGGAAGCAATCTTTAACATTGTAACAGTTTTCGTTTTTGGGATAATATTTACCGCGCTATTAGCAGTAATTACACTTCCTTTCATAGCAAAGAAGAAGAATTGGAAAAAGCTTAATATATCTTTAAAGCGTGGTGTATTAAAGATTAAAATCGAAGAGTAAAATATGATTTTTATACAAGGGAGGTGTGATAGTGATAGACTTGGATATTAAAGACGTCACCGTACAGATGGAATTAAACGGTGTCTTTTGGAATGAGGATGGGCTTGCTGAAATGACGGTGACTACAAAAGAAGAGTATTCTCTTCTTCTTCATCTAGTAGTTGACTTAGAAAGTAAAACTATTAGGGCGACGAGTGCCGAAATAGTGAATGGATTCTGCCCTCTGTGCAAACAGAAAAGGGACGAATGTAGTGAACTGAATGACTTGCAAAACAAAATGGATATTTTAGAAGAAGCCTATGATTGGGTAAGAGAGCATCCAGAATATCGTTTTCAATTATCTTTTTACGAGTACAATAAATTTGAGGTAGTGAAGTGAAATTTTCATTTTACCAACATACATAGTGACTACTTTAATGGAAATACGTTTGTACAACAAGGAAGGAATCTACTGGATTCTGCAACAATTGTTATCTTGGATTAAAAATAAATATTTTGTTATAAAGCAGAAAAACTGATTCTTAGTAGAATCGGTTTTTTATATAACTGTCAACTATGTCCAAAATAAAAGAGCGCTTATTAAAAGCGCTCGGTAAAAATAGTTATATGGAAGGATTTATTCAATCCCGTTCGGATCATAAGAATATTGCTGCTTATTCTCAATCCGCTCAATGACATCTTGCAACTCATCTGGCTTCAGAAACTCAATTGGAGAGAAGCCTTTCTCAAACGTAAGTGTATCAGCCTCAATCATTAATACGTATCGGTCATTTACCTTTGCGATATGTATTTGATCCCCGAAGTCAGCAAGTAGGGCCTTTACAGAGATATGATCCGCTTTTAGCTTTAATTCCACTTCAGGAGCATGCTCGACGATTTGAGCAGTAGCTTCCATTACTTCTTCGGTTGAAAATTGTTCCATAATCTCGCGTTTTGGACTGGCAGCCCATACTTCCATTGCTTGGTCGAATTGTTCGCGTTCTTCCGTACCTTCTTCAAATACATCTTCAATTTGGTCGTATACCATGTCCATTACTTGTGTTTTCATAATTTCAGGCATAGAGCGTTCGTACTCGACGAATTTTAAGAAGTCTTCAAAGTAGCGGGCGTGTGATGCTTGGTGAATTTTTAGTTCGCCCACTTCGACCATACCTTCTTCAGGCATGTACGGATATTGGATAGATTTCATGTTTTTTGTTGTGATGGCCATCTCAACGTTACGAATCAGTGTGGATTCATCTGAAATAGAAGCAACTTTCGGTTCGAAGTCACATTTCATAACAAAAACGAATGGATCATCAAAATATTTACGTAGTTTTGCTTGCGCAATTAAAAATACACCACCGCGTACAGCACTTGTGTCAAGGTATGTATAAACGAGTGGTTCGCTCATATCTTTGAAGTTCTCCTTAGTTTCTGCGAAGCGAATGCGATTAAATAGGTTGTAATGAGGGTTTGAATCAAGTTCGTGCCCTTCTTCTACAATGAAGCGACCGATCTTTGTCGGGGCTTGTTCTGTTTTCGCATGACGTTCTACTTTCCGCTTTGAAATTTTTAATAATTCACCATTCAAAAATTCTTTTAAGGAGCTATCTTCATACTCTTCAGCGTCTAATGTTTGAAAATGTTTGTAGCGTTTATCAACAGCTTCACCTTTTCCTTCTACTTGTACAACATAAAAGGAAAGATAATTTATTTCAAAATCCATATTTATCACCTTGTTTCATTTCATTAACTCTTACCAGTATAGAGATGGAAAAAACTTTCGTCAATTTATATAAGGAAGGGGGAGCCCCTTCCTTATATATTTTTTATTTTTGAAATTAAAATCCGTCTTCTAATGCTGAAAATGGAATGTTTAGTCTGTTTTCTATTGTACGTAAACGTTGGTTTAAGCGGTTTAATCTACGTGTATGACGCTCAACCGTGTTTTCTAATTGACGTACTCTTTGTTCAAGCTCATTTACTCGTCTTTCTAGTTGACGGTTTCCAGCACCAGGAAAAGAGATTGGAAGTTGAAATTGTCGAGTTTGATCATATGGATTAACTTGTTCTGTTGGATCTATATATTGTTGGTATTGTGCTTGTAAATCATATTGAGGCTGATAAACATTTTGGTTATATGGATCGTATGGATTGTAGGGGTACATAAAAACATCCTCCATTTCTTTAAAATAGGTTAATTCACCATAATGTATGTGTAAAAGCGGAGTGTGGCACGGCAAATACCTATTTATGTTCACAGGATGTTTCTTTATAAATAAGAATATGGAGTTTTTACATTTGTATTCTGTTCGTTTTATGGTATATACTGGATAATGGGAGAGGTTACGTAAAGGTTACAATTCTATCAAACTCAAACTTTTATGTAAATATGTATAGACATTTGGAAAAGAAAAGAGTAATTTATATAGAGTAAAAAATAACTTGTAACATTTTATAAATATATTGTAAAATGATTGTAACAAAACATACATAAAAATGAAATAATACATAAAAGTAATATTGGGAAAAAGGGGAGAGTCTATTGTTCCGTAAAGTAAAGGGTATATTAGTTGGGGTGTTGTGTGTAGCTGTAGTGAGTGGCTGTGGTACAAAAGTCAGTGATGTTGCATTAGTAAGTGATATTGGTGGCCACACGGTAGAGGCTAAAGCAGAAGTACAGGATTCTATTAGTTTAGTAGATGGTCGTACAGGTACGGAAGTGAAAAAGCTAGATTTATCGAGTCTAGGTTATTTCGAAGATGAAGCGAAATTTAAAAAATCAGTTGAGAAGGTTGCTAGGGAAGTTGGGAAAAATGTTGACAAAAAGATGGTCCCTTCACGTTTAGGACCTGACGGAAGTTGGCAAGAAGGAAAGCCTTCTTTTGAATTAATGGAAAAAGAGTTAGTAAATAAATTATTAAACGTAGGTATGTGGGATTCTTCATATCAGTTACCTATTGTTGAGAAAAAACCTACGGCTACATTAAGTGATGCGCAAGGAAGTGGCACGGTAATTGGTAGATATGAAACGAATTTAGGTGGCTCAGCAGGTGGACGTATTGAGAATATTCGTTTGTCAGCAGCAAGCATAAATGGAGTTGTATTAGCAAAAGGGGACAGTTTCTCTTTCAATGCATTAATAGGTGATACAACGCCAGATAAAGGATACCAATTAGGAAAAGAAATTGTAGATGGTAAATTAGTAGATGGATACGGTGGTGGTGTTTGTCAAACTTCATCAACTTTATACAATGCAGCAGATCAAGCTGGTTTGAAAATGGTAGAGAGAACGACACATTCTAAAACGGTAGGTTACGTTCCACAAGGAAGAGATGCTACAATTGCATATCCATACTTAGACTTAGTGTTTGAAAACACGAATGATGCACCTGTGAAACTTTATATGGGCATTCAGGGCGGAAAGTTAGTTGCTGAAGTACATAAAATGAGATAAGAGTTATAAAGTCACCTTTTCTAAAAACGAGAAGAGGTGGCTTTTTTATTGTGAAAATAAAAATGTTTATGAATTCTGACTTTTCTTATTTACATAGGGTGATTTTAGTTGTATCCTTCAAAGTAACGGTAATATGTAATGGGAAAATATTGGGATAAGGAGATGGAGTTATTCATGGTACAAATTCATCCAAAAACACGTATTGGTCATGTTGAATTTAAAGTGCAAGATTTAGAGCACCAAATCTCTTTTTATGAGAATGTAGTAGGATTAGAAGTAATTAAGCAAGAGGGGAATAAAGTATATTTATCAGGCAAAGGTGGAAAGAGCACGTTACTTGTTCTTGAAAAGTTAGAGGACGGGGTACTGCAAGAGCCGCGTACGACTGGTATATATCATGTAGCCTTTTTAGTTCCGACTCGTGAAGCCTTTGCTTCGGCATTATTTGGGGTGATTCGTAATAAGAACGTAATTGATAGCCCAGCTGAGCAAGAAGGGCGTTATACATATTCAAATGAAATTTTACCAATCTCAAGGTTCAATAGTGCAAGTGATCATACATATAGCGAAGCGTTTTATTTGCAAGATTTAGAGGGAAATGGTATTGAAATTTATGCAGACCGTCCGCGTGATCAATGGGGAGAAGGACCAGGAGGAAGTACGCCGCTAGATTTAAAAGAACTGGCAACACTCGTTGATTATGAGGTTGATGGATTACCTGCTAATACTGTCGTTGGGCACGTACATTTACGAATAGCTGATATAGAGAAGTCACACGAGTTTTATGTAGAGACAGTAGGGTTTGAAGTGCAACAACGCGAAGATGACTGCTTATTCATTTCTGCAGGAGGATATCATCATCATATCGGTGCAAATACGTGGAACGGAGTAAATAACCCGCATCCACCAGCACATGCAACTGGACTTAAGATATATACGATTGTATTACCGCACAAAGAAGCGTTAGATGAAGTGAAAGAAAGATTAATAGAAAAACAACATAAAGTGAACGAAAGTACAAACGGATTCACAGTAGTAGATCCTAGTGGTATTACAGTGCAGTTTGAAATAGAAACAGCATAAAAGAAGTCGGAAGGTGTATAATCACTTTCCGGCTTCTTTTTGATATGTAATCCAAGTAGCACAAGGATTGAAAGGAAAGGATTTTAATATTTCCATTGCATATATACTTGTTGAATCGAATTCACCTTGAACGAAAGAATAACCGTGTTTATTTGCAAACATAGCTTGTTCGAAAACGAGTAGTTTTAGTAATGGTAAATTGTCCGTAGTGTGAGTCCCGCACCATCCTAGTTCTAACGTATTATCCTTTTCTGATGTATGTAGGAAAGAGTACCCAATAATTTCGTTCTCTTCATCTATAATTAGAAAGCTTCCATCTAGTAACACATCATCAGCTAAGATCATTTCTTTCCAAGTTTGTAGTGGGAATGGGGCAACGGGATTTGCTAAGTGAGTATCTTCATAATTCGTTTTTACTAAGTGAGCTAGTTTTTTTAAGAGGCTATTATTGGATAAAATGTTTGATAAGATTTGTACATCATAATTTGAATGAAGCATTGTATCGATAGCTATGATTTTTTGTACGTCTAATATTGGCATATATGTTCTTCGGATTTCCGTAAAGTTATGTTCTTCATAAAAGGCTTTTAAATGAGCTGACGTATCCCATATAGAAGTTTGCAATGGGAGTGTAAAGTTTTCTAGCTTTTGAATCTCGTTTAATAAAAACTGTTCAATGTGTAGCTCTGAATAGAAAGGGTTCGTATATATTCGAAAGTATGTGCAGTATGGATGGAAGTTATTGCCCCAGGCGAAAAAGATGCCTACTACATCTTTTTTATGGTAGGCAACATACGCACATCTTGTTTTATTATTTAGTAATAAGTGAAATAGATACGATTCTTCATTGTATAAATCAATAAGTTGTTTTAATTGTAGCTCATGGCTGCTACTATATTTTTCTATAACAAGAGTATGTTTATGGGAAGACTTCTTCATAGCTCAATCCAAAATCTTCTTACTACATTCCCATCTTCCTCAGTGAAATCATCATCACGAAGCCCACCGTTATGTAAAATTGTTTTTTCTGAAGCAGTATTTACTTCATCGCAAACGACAAGTGCTTTCGTGATGTTTAATTCCTGCGCTTTTTCCAGTGATAATGCTAGTAATTTCGTAGCATAACCTTTTCTTCTTTCAGAAGGACGAATGCCATAACCGATATGACCGCCAGCGTTAAATAAATGCTCGGTTAAACTATGACGTATATTAACAGCTCCTACAATTCTATTATTATCTGTAACGAGCCAATACGTAGAGTCTGGTACCCAAGATTCAGGAAGGTTTATTCCGTTATGCGCATCGTGAAGTTCTTGAATCATTGCCGTGAAATTAGAAGGATCTTTTGAAATAACCCACGGAATCATCGTTTCACCGCTATCTTTCCATTCGTTATAAAAATCTAAGTATTCTTCTTGTAAATCGGTAGTAGGTGTAAGCAAAGAGACGTTCATTGTTGGTAAGCTCCTTTATTTATGTAGTATGTATAAAAAATTACGACATAAAATGAAAGCGTTTTCTAAACTTTCTCAACCTCATTTTATGTAATCCACCTTTGTCTTTTAAGAAAATTAGTGGAGTTTTAAAATTAGAAGTTATTTATTTTATGTTAATATTTAAAATATTAACATAAAACGGCCTGGGTATTAAGTGTATTTTAGTAAAATTCCTTCATATCGATAAGTGGATGTGTGTGATAATTTTTGTTTTATCTATCTATAATGAACGAAAGGGGGAAGGGCTCGTGAGTGTAAATATTGATTTAATTATACGAATCGGTGTTGCGGGTTTGTTAGGAGCAATAATCGGTATTGAAAGGGAAATTCGATCAAAAGAGGCGGGATTAAAAACACATTTCCTAGTAGCGGTAGGAAGTGCTTTAATAATGGTTGTTTCAAAATATGCCTTTTCAGATATTATGAATGAAGAACATATGGCTCTTGATCCGAGCCGTATTGCAGCGCAAGTTGTTAGTGGTGTAGGGTTTTTAGGTGCAGGTACAATTATTATTCAAAAGCAGGCGGTGAAAGGACTAACGACAGCGGCTGGTTTATGGGCCACAGCCGGACTTGGATTAGCAATTGGCGCTGGCATGTATGTAGTAGGGATTGGAGCGACGATTCTCGTTTTAATTGGTTTAGAGATTGTGAGTCGTATTTTTAAGGTGCAATTTTTATTTCCGCAAAATATAACAGTGCAAATGTATATAAATAAACATGAGGCGGTACAACAAATAGTAGAAACGCTACAAGTGAAAGGCATTCCAATACTTTCATATGAAGTGGAAGCTTTACAGCAAGAAGCAGAAATAGTTTATAAGGTAAGGATGCAGCTGAAAAACATATCGTCAGAAGAAAAGAATAAATTTATTCAGCACATGCAAACATTACCGGAAGTTACGTTTATAAAGTTAAAATCATAGCGTTGAGAACGAGGATAGATGTAGCAGGAATTTCGCTATTATCTATCTTTTTTTGATATAAAATGCACATAAAGTCAAGTGTTAATTTTACTAGGCATGGATACATGTGTGAACGTTCCCTTGTTTTTTCTCAATACAGAATAAAAAGTAAGAATAGTAAAATAATGGTGCGGGACACTAAAAAATGTAAGGTAGGGGAGAGCATGAAAGGCTATTCAAAAAAAGTGTTAGTAGGGGTAAGTTTTGCTAGTTTGATGCTAGGGAGTTTCCAAGGGAGCGCATTGGCAGAAAGTACAAAGGGAGAGCAAGTTTCTTATCGGAATGTGCTCAAAATGGAGCCAGTTGGTGCACAATTACCAGTTCAAGAATTAGCTCATTCATCAAAAGTGCTTGAAAATAAGTCTTTTGAGAAAAGGCTACAATTTGCTGATTTGTCACAAAGACCGCCTGAAGTAAAAAAAGAAAGTAAGCAATTAGTTGCAGTGAAAACTTATACAATCGCTGAATTAAATCAATTAAGCAATCAGCAGTTAGTAGATTTACTTGTAACAATTGATTGGGAGCAAATTACAGGTCTATTTCAATTTAATAAGGATAGCCTTGCATTCTATCAAAATGATAGTAGGATGCAGGCAATTATTGATAAACTGAAGCAGCAAGGACAAGATTATACGAAAGATGATTCCAAAGGGATTGAAACTTTAGTGGAGGTATTACGATCTGGTTTTTATTTAGGTTTTTATAATGCAGAATTAAGTAAACTAAATGAGCGGAGCTATCATGATAAATGCTTACCTGCATTAAAAACGATTGCGAATAACCCGAATTTCAAACTCGGTACGTTAGAACAAAATAGAGTTGTATCATCATACGGAAAATTAATAGGAAATGCTTCGAGTGATGTGGAAACGATAACATCAGCTGCAAAGATCTTTAAACAATATAACGATAATTTTTCTACACTGGTAGACAATCTATCAGCTGGAAATGCGATTTACGATATTATGCAAGGTGTGGATTACGACATTCAATCGTATTTGTACGATACGAGAAAAGCACCGAAAGATACAGTATGGTACCAAAAAATTGATAGCTATATTAATGAATTAAGTCGTTTTGCCTTAATTGGAACGGTGACGGTGAAGAATGGTTGGTTAATTAATAATGGTATTTATTATACAGGTAGACTTGGTACGTTCCATAGTACAGGAACGAAAGGATTGCAAGTTGTAACAGACGCGATGAAAATGTATCCGTATTTAGGAGAGCAATATTTCGTAGCGGCTGAGCAAATCACGACGAATTATGGCGGGAAAGATGCAAATGGAAATGTTGTGAATTTAGATCAAATACGAGAAGATGGAAAGAAAAAGTATTTGCCGAAAACGTATACGTTTGATGATGGTGCAATTGTTTTAAAAGCTGGAGATAAAGTGACAGAAGAAAAAGTAAAGCGTCTATATTGGGCGGCAAAAGAAGTGAAGGCACAATTCCATCGTACGGTTGAAAGTGATCAACCTTTAGAAAAAGGAAATCCTGATGATGTATTAACGATGGTTATTTATAATAGTCCAGCTGAGTATCAATTTAATCGTCAATTATACGGATATGAAACGAATAACGGTGGTCTTTATATAGAAGGAACAGGTACGTTCTTTACTTATGAGCGTACACCAGAAGAAAGTATTTATAGTTTAGAAGAATTGTTCCGACACGAGTTCACGCATTATTTGCAAGGGAGATATGAAGTACCGGGGCTTTGGGGACAAGGTAAGATGTATGAGAATGAGAGATTATCTTGGTTTGAAGAAGGAAATGCTGAGTTCTTTGCAGGGGCAACGAGAACAGATAATGTTGTACCGAGAAAGAGTATTATAGGGGGGATATCTTCAAATCCAGCAGAGCGTTATACGGCAGAGCGAACGTTAAATGCAAAGTATGGGACGTGGGATTTCTATAATTATTCCTTCGCTTTACAATCGTACATGTACAATAAGAGGTATGATATGTTTGACAAAATTCATGATCTTATTAGAAAAAATGATGTAACAGCATATGACGCATACCGCTCTGTATTAAGTAAAGATGCGAATTTAAATAAAGAGTATCAAGACTATATGCAAATGTTAGTTGATAACCGTGAGAAATATAATGTACCATTAGTATCAAATGATTATTTAGCGACGCACGCACCGAAACCAGTTTCAGATATTGCGGCAGAAATTACAGCAGAAGCAAAATTAAGTAATGTATCAGTTAAGAAAAACAAATCACAGTTCTTTAATACATTTACACTACAAGGAACGTATACAGGTACGACTGCAAAAGGGGAATATGAAGACTGGAAAACAATTACACAAAACGTGAATGATACGTTAAAGCGTTTAAGTGCAAAAGAATGGACAGGCTATAAAACAGTAACATCGTACTTCGTGAATTATCGTGTGAATGCATCAGGACAATTTGAATATGATGTTGTATTCCATGGTATTAATACAGAAGAAGGTGCTGTGAATAAAGCACCAGTTGCCGTTATAAACGGTCCATATAGCGGGAATATAAATGCAGCAATTTCGTTTAAAAGCGATGGATCGAAAGATGAAGATGGAAAAATTGTTGCTTATAAATGGGAGTTTGGTGATGGTACTGTAAGTAATGAACAAAATCCGATCCATGTATACACAAAAGAAGGAACATATACGGCAAAATTAACAGTAACAGATGACAAAGGATTAACAAATACGGTTACAACGAATGTAACGGTTCAAAAGAAAGAAGATAACAGTGTAGAAAAAGAGCAAAATAACTCATTCCAGACAGCGAATAAACTGCAATTAAATCAAGTTTTACGTGCTAGTTTAGGAAATGGTGATACGAGTGATTACTTTGAAATTAATATAGAAACAGCGAAAAACCTACAAATTAATGTAACGAAGGAAAATAATATCGGAGTAAACTGGGTTCTTTATTCAGAAGCAGATTTAAATAATTATGTTACGTATGCCCAGCAAGAGGGGAATAAGTTAGTAGGAAGTTACTACACGTATCCAGGGAAATACTATTTACATGTGTATCAGTATGGCGGGGGAACAGGAAGTTATACGGTAGAAGTGAAATAGTAAGAAGGTCGCCGTGAGTGGCGACCTTTTTTACGTATAATACAAAAATTTCAAATGAAATTTATAAAAGCTTGATAGGCGATACCAAGGGAAAATACGGTAGCTATCATATGTGCAGTCCATTTAGGCATATTTAATTTCAATACTGTATTGTACAAGATTCCATATACGATACAAATGATTAATATAAATGCAATGAATTGAAGAACTAACAAAAATAGTGGTTGTTCCATTTATTATCACTTCCTTTATTTAATATATTAATATAATTAATTTGAAAGTAAAGGGTTTATTTCTATAAAGTTCCAAATCGTGATGCCAAAAGGTACGTTGGTAATTTTAATAATTGATGCAAACCATAATATAACTCAAGATATTATTCCGAAATCAGTAAAAAAGGGCGCCATGAATGGCGACCTTTTTTCTACGCGTTATACCCGAATAATTTTAAATCTTCTCCTGAGTCTGAAATTATCTTTTCGAACTGCAATCCTACTTTTTCTAAAAGCTTTCCTGAATTGATGTTATCAATGGTAGTAATTGCTACAATTCGTTTCATACCTAGGTTCTGTACACCGTAGTCTATTACAGCAGAAGCAGATTCAAAGCCATACCCCTTTGAACGGAATTTCTCTAAAAAGGCAAAGCCGATATCAACATCTTCTAATGAATCTCTTTTAATAAGTCCGCACATACCAAGTGGAGTGAAATCTTCTTTTCGCTCTACTAAGTAAAGACCAAAGCCCATCTTATTATACATATCAACTGGTCCGTTTAAGATGTATTTTTTTGCATCGTCTAAGTTTTTAATCCTTTTATCACCAATAAACTGAATCCATGCAGGATCATTTACTAATTCAAGAATAAATGGAGCGTCTTTTATATCAAACCAGCGAAGAATGAGTCGTTCAGTTTCAAGAACTATCAATCCATTGCACCACCTTTAATAGTTATAACAATTAGTATGGGTTGCGAAATATAAAAGTGCAACATATTTTAATTATGCTCTACTTGTTCACATAAAGTTCGTTTGTTTTGTATAAAGGGATATTTTATAATTAGGATTGATTGTAAAGAGTGAGATACTTATACAATGACTCCTAGGTAACTAGGAGTTTTTACTATATAACTATCATTATTACTAAATATGACACACTACACATTCTACTCAAGGAGGTACATAATGAAAAAATTATATAATGCATCGTTTACGTATTTGATTATCGGTTTATTATCAGGAATTTTCGCTAGGGAGTATGGAAAGTATAAGGGGATTGTGGGATCTACTTTGTTAAATCTTTTGCATACACATACACTTGTACTCGGCTTTTTCTTCTTTTTAATTGCTTTAGGATTAGCAAAAGTATTCGCGTTTCATGAAACGAAAAGTTTTAACAAGTGGTTTGTTTTACCTAACATTGCATTAACTTTAATGTTAGGTTCGTTAGCGGCGAGAGGGCTTCTTCAGCTAAATGGAGCGGACTTTAAAGGGTTAACTTATATTGTAGGGTTTTCTCATTCGTTAATGGCAGTTACTTTAGTTTGGTTTATGTTGTTAATAAAGAAGTCATTTAAAATGTAGTTTTATCCCGCATTAAC
>NZ_BOQB01000018.1 GCF_018332475.1 Bacillus sanguinis
AAGTTTATTGTTGTTTAATTAAATTGATAGAAACTCTATAGTAATGCTATTATATAAATATGAAAAAGTTAAAGGGTGTTCAATATGACTAAAAAGAAACATTATAAAGTAGTGAATAGAAAACAATTATCTACAACATTAGCCAATGATTTGAATGAAAGATTAGAAAAACTTAAAGAGGATACAAATATACCTAAAACAAGACTATTAGACCAGGCAGTTTCACTGTTATTACTCTTTCAGTCTAATTCTACTAATGCTTTCATTAGTGAAATGAACGAATTAAAAGAGCAAAAAGGGCTTAATAGTAGTGAACTCACAGATTATATTTTAAATAGTCTAAAGAAGGACTAACATGGTTTTATCTAGACTGCTAAGAAACAATCTATGGGTATAGTACTAATTGCATCAAAAGTATAGGCACGTTATAATAGTCACCTAATTACATATAACGAGGTGTAGAAAATGAATAAGACTGAATTAACAAAAGTAGTAGCAGAAAAAGCAGAACTTACACAAAAAGATGCAGCTGCAGCAACACAAGCTGTATTAGATACAATTACAACGGCACTAGCAAGTGAGGAGAAAGTTCAGATTCTTGGATTTGGTACATTTGAGGTTCGCGAAAGATCTGCACGTACAGGACGTAACCCACAAACAGGTGAAGAAATGCAAATCGCTGCTTCAAAAGTACCTGCTTTTAAGGCTGGAAAAGAATTAAAAGATGCAGTGAAATAATTACATATAATGAAAAGGGTTTGATATTCATATCAGACCCTAATGAGACTAACTTAGTTTTAGATATAGAAAAATTTAATTTTCCTAATAGTATTTGAGATGACTCTCCTGATTTGATAAAATCTTAATATATGTAAATTTGCATGTATAAATGTTTGTTTTAATGTTATACTAGATTTAACCAAGAAGCATCCAACAAATTATGATTAATCACTACATTTTCTTTCATAGTATGTCAACGTAAAAAAAGACACTTTCTATAGTGTCTTTTTTTACGTTACTAGATGAATAGATGGATTACAACTTATATTTGGCGATTTTTTATCATATATTATATGATGCTATTTATTATATATTTAATAGCATCCACCATGCCTTGCTGAAACTTATCACTTTCGGTTGGAACTTTTATACCAATTGGTGTTAATCCCCTATGAGATAATTGTTTATTCTCACGGGGATGTAAATTAGGCACAATAATAAAGTGCTGACCGCCTATGCTATTGTGAATGTCCCTATATATTTCCTTAAAATATACATCTTTAAAAGAAAATCCAATAAACAACAAGAATTTACCAGACATAATTCCATTTAGGAAGTCTTTTGTTTTTCGATCCGTATACAAATCATTATAATCATTTTTCGTAACAACCATTGTTTTAGGCCTTTCTGCCATACCGTGAAAATGAACAACTTGCTTTTTACCTTTATTTAAATGATTCTGTAGATTTTCTATATCTTCGATTATCTTAGGAGAACTATAACCGTCCTTCTCTTTATTCCTATATACATCTAATGCATTATCATAATTTGTAGTCAGTATAAAACTAGAAGCCAAATTCATAATATCCCTAATGTTATGCTTACTTTCATCTACTTGATTATTAAAATCGCTGTCTATTTTATTCGTTATATATGTTTTTATTTTATCCTCAGTATTTAAAGTTGGTGAATACTCAAGTATTGTATCTACAGCACCTAGGAAATCACCACTATTAATTAAACCTTCACAGTACTCTTTATCTATTGCTGTATGAAGCTTTTCTTTCATACCCCAAATTAATCCATACCAATCCGGAAGACCAAGTGGCTTTGAGACGCCTGCTCCTAAAAATGGGACTATCTTATCGACATTTTCTTTCAATAACAAGTAGTTATCCATATATTCCTCTTGCAAATACTTTGTTAGCATTTCCTCTTGTTTAGAATTTACCATCTGTATAAACTCCTCTCTTAATTCAAATATTTCTTTAATAAAATGGGATGGACTTTCATGGATTTTCTGCTCACAGAACTCACAATCTTCGTTTAAATCTTCTACAACATCATGTTCTTCATGTTTTAGACATTCATAGGCATAACTTTTTTCAAATAAACTTTCTTGTAATAAGTGTTTCACAAGAAAGTTTATTTCTTTTTCGTTTAATTTTGCATGATAAAGATCTTCTTTTGAGAAAGGTTGCATATTAACTGTGTTAATTAAAGTTTCAAGTAAACTTAAAACCTCTTCTTGCGACTTGAGTAATTCCTGTTTAGCGGTAATGATTAAGTTCTCCAATGACATGATATATAAACTCCTTGCCTAGTGATTTTTTCTGTAAAAATACTATTCTAAAGGATGTCTGCTTAGCATAAATTGTAGTCTGTGAAACCAAACAATTATCTGGGTTAGTATTTCTAAAATCTAAAAACCAAGAAATAGACCATTCTTCTAAATCAGATGATTTTTCAAATTCAGTATAGAGGCTATGAAATAAATCTGTATAGGCAACAGGAATTTTAGATCCTCCGGATTGTGCAGCCCCTTTACTAAATTTACTGGAAATAAATTTTATTCTTGTTGGATACCCTTTTAGAGGTATCTGTTTTGCTATTTTTACTATATCCTTTGTTTTATACTTTTTGCTTATAAACGCAGAACATAACATCGATTGTATTTTCATTCCAAGCGGAGCAGTATTAGTTTTAATAAATGCACTATCATTTGGGAATAGTTTTCTAAGAATAGTTTGGACGCTATCCTTTACCTCTTCTTCTGTAGCTTTTAAAACTTCTTCATGGATGTCTCCTAATAGATTATGTAAAAGATTGGAACATAAATTATACATTCCTTTCCTATCTGACTTCACATCTATACTTTCTAAATTAATTAAAGGTTCAACTATCAAATTTTTAACAGTTGAATACAAGCGATTAAAAGATTTTGGATAATCATCATATTGATTATTCTCATCATTTTTTTTAGATTCTGCCTCTTTTTCATTCTCAATATCTTTTATGTCAGTTAAATTTCGAATCATTGTTAAACAAGTACCATTTTCGAAATTAATATCTATTCCCGCTATAAAGTATCCTATCCTTGTTCCTCTAGGTACAACTTGAACAAATATAAATCTAGCAGTTTTCACCTTATCTCCATTAGTAGTATAGTCATAGCCTGCAATAAATTTAGTACCTAAAGCCTTTATGTCTAACATATCCATTAAATAATACTTACCATCATTCATTTTAGAGAGTAGTGCTTGCGGTATTCTTGTTTCGTTATTAAAACTTTCTAGAATTCGCTTTACTTTCATGTTAAAAGTCGAAACCTCTAACGTGTTATCTGTAACATTAAATCTATCTACAAAAATATTTCTTAATCTACTGTACATTATATGCTCAAAAAATATAGTGTTAAGTAAATACCTATCTTTAGGATTATTTCTAATTACTTCTTCAAAATACGTACTCAATTTCTTTTTATCTTCAATTTTTATAGAAGAACTTAATTTTTCATTCGCTTCTTCTATAATCTTAGAAGAGTCTACAAATTCCAAAAACTTGTGGCCAGTAAATACATAATTTGTCGTCACTTAATTCACCTTCTATTTATTGTTATATAAATATCCTTATTTTAAGTACATATCACTAAAGACAGATCCTGTACCAGTTACTTTACATACTATATTTTTTTGTAAACCATCAATTGTTTAATACTCAACGGAAGCATGATATGCATTATAATATTACTTTAATGTTTTTAAATTATTTAAGATAGAAACGAATCCTAAGACTTTTTGTATTCCCAAAATCCTCATTTCAACCGATTCTAGAAATTTTATAAATTCATTCTTAGTAAACTTCCTTTGTATAATTTCTAACTCTTTTAGCTCTTGCAAATTTTCGACCTCATCAAATCCTTTATGTAATGTAAAGTAAAGGACTCCACCATCTTTAAAGATTTCATAAATTGAGTGTAAGGTACTTTCTAAGTGCTTATTATATTTCATGGAATCTTCACTTTTATTTACCATTGTTAGGCAATCAAAGAAGCGTAGTTTATTCACTATCAAGATATCTTCCTCTATTTTTTTATATGCTGGCGTTAAATCGTAGTTAGAATACTTCTGTAATCTTTTTTCTTCAACTTGTTTTTTTCGCATTTCCTCAGCATCCGGTATTATAAATATACCTTTTTTTATTTCTTTAAGTACACCTTGCTTTTTTAAAGCTAACAATCTTTGTTTACTAATTTCAAATCTATCCATAATATCTTTTGAATCCATCGTATATTGTTTAACGATTCTTTCTACAATCTCTGAGCTATTAATTTTTAGGATTAATGCAAGTTCTTCCAGATCAATAAAATTTGTCATTACAGACCCTCCCGTTTACAAAGTAAATAGATGCTTACTGAATTGTACTATGTACTGTTTACTTTGTAAATAGGTTTAAAAATAATATGGTACGTGAAATTTTATAATCTAGTGCTTTTGTTGAAAATTTATATAGTATTTTATATGGATTATATGTTAAAATATAAGTAGAAAATTTGTTTCCATTGTTTATACTCTATTGTACGTAGCGTGAAGGACAAACCTTACGCCCAGTTAACTCGGGCGAGGTTTGTCCTTTTTTTTACTTTAAGGAGGAATTTACTATGAATAAAGTCTACAAAATTGGAGCAATTGTTACTACATTATGCGTTGCTTGTATCGCTATCTTTACTTTAACTAAAAATGAATCTGTTAACCCAGAGACTGTAACACCAAACAAAACAATTGTATCAGCTGCAGAAACAAAAGGATCGCCCGAAAATATTAAAGATATTTCAAAAGAAGAATTAAAGCAAAAAATACAATCCCATGAAGAGTTTATTGCGTACTACTATCAACCAACTTGTCATTATTGTAAAAAGGCAGCACCAGATATCAATAGTATGTCAAAAAAGCATGATAGAACCATCTATCGTATTGATATCTCTACGCCAGAAAATCAAAGTGCCTTTCAAGAGTTCGATATTCCTGGCACTCCAGTTGTTGTAGCTTATAACAGAGGTGAAGAAATTGAACGCCTAGAAGGTGCAGTGTCAGCTGCTACATATGACGGATTCTTTGCGAGACGTAATTCGAGCGCTAGTTAATATAGTGCTCGTTTTTCTTTTTAAGAAAGGGGAATTTACATGCAACAAAACGCCCGTATTTATTCTTTAGACGCAATAAGAGGTATAGCCATACTATGTATCCTATTTTCTAATCTACCTACTATGACGGGACTAGATCCCTTTAACCAGGCCGGTTATTCCGGTACAGATAAAGGGATTCGTTTTTTAATAGATTTGTTTATACAAGCAAAATTCTATACTATTTTTGCATTCTTATTTGGGGTAGGATTTTTTATCTTTATAAAAAACGCGGAAGCAAAAGGATATTCTATATATAAGCTATTTAGCCGTAGATTGTGTATTTTGCTACTCTTTGGTTTACTCCACTTTATCTTTCTATGGTATGGAGATATTCTACACGCATATGCCTTAGCTGGTTTTATCCTATTGTTCTTTTATAAGCGATCTACAAAGCTTATCTTTATAGTTGGCTGCATCTCTCTATTTGTTAGCTATACACTACATGCTATTTTATTTATACAAGCAAGTTCTTCTATTTCTGCCGTACCTAGTTACTATCAATATATGTTTACAGGCAACACTACCAATCACACTGTAAATCTATTTACACATTATTCACAACAAGTAAAAGCTCGTCTGTTCTTTTTAATAATCGAGGAATTTCAACAATTACTAATAGGAATTCCGGAATATATAGGCTTGTTCTTAATTGGTTTATGGGCTGGTAAGAAAGATATTTTTAAAAGGGTACCGGAATTAATAAAGGAAATTAGATTTATCCAGTGGAGTTCGTTATGCATTTCATGTCTTCTCTCTTGTCCTATTATCTACTATTTTATAAAAACGGATGTCTATTACTCTCAGGATATTAAACTATGGATTCTATTTGGAGGGAAAACGCTAGCTATATTCTATGTTTGTACTCTACTTAGGGTTTGTGAGAATAAAAAATATATAGAGCAGCTGCAACCCTTTATGAACGTAGGCAAGTATGCTTTAACGAATTACATTAGCCAAAGTATACTAACTCTTGTCATTCTTTCGTTGAACTTTAAAGATGTCTCACAGGTATATTACTGGCAATTATGTATCTTCGGGATTTTAATTATCTTTGCGCAAATTATATTCAGCAAAATTTGGAGTAAATATTTTCGCTATGGTCCCATTGAATGGATATGGAGAAAAGGCATTTACAAAAAATAACCTATTTTTCACCAGTTTCATGCAATTGACTGAAAAAAATGATAAAATATCATATGAAAGATTAAAGATATATTTGTGATTGTAAAATGATGTTATTAAAATTAAAGTGGTTCAAGTCAGAGGAAGGCACCTTAGGTGTCTTTTCTTTATTAAAATATGTATTTTAACAAAGCTTTAATACTTATGTATTAGATAATAATATTATTTAGTAAACGGCATTTTTGGATATAAGAGCCAATAAAAAAAGCCCTAACAGGGCTAAATAATTTTCTTCATACCACATTGACGACATTCTCTTAGAAAGATGAAATCTTTAACGGAACTCTTGAACGCGGTATTGCCACAGTTATCGCAACGGCCGCTAATCTTATCTGGCAGCTCTTTGTATGTGTATATTTTACTTAGATCGTAGTGTTGTTCAGGTTGTTTATTTTCCATTCGTTTCACCCACATAGCAATTTGAATTAGTATAGCTAAACCATAATAACACGAAGTGTCCGCATAGTGGATGCTTTTTATTTTTTAAAGGATGTTTGTCCCAGCAGAACCCTATAGAAAAAGCTCCCACAATTAAAATGAGAGCTAACTTCATGCAAAAAATGTTTAAAAATAATATAGTACTTTACGAACTATGAAATAAAACTTTCCTTAATCCTTGCTTTAGAACCGTATAGATTTTTTCTTCTCAATAAATCTACCGTTAAGTTTTCCATTAAAACAAATTCTCCATTGATTAGTAATTCTGCTAATTCTATTGGATACTCGTTTGAACCTTCATCTAAAACCAACCCTTTATTTCCCGAAAGAAATATATAACCATAAATATACCCTTCTCTTTTTCCTGATTGAAATTCACTCATTGTAAAATACCTCCTTATATCTATTTATATATCTAAAATTATTATTTTAATGCATTGCTTTATTTTTCGACCAGTGGAATTAAACATCTTTATTGTTACTAATCACCACTTGTTAAAATTTTACCTTCATAAAAAATATTAAAAAATGTTTTCAAGTGCTACATTAAGCAAAGAAGGAAATTTATAATTCGCTTGTGTTTCCTCCAAAGAATCAGCAATTCGAATTGTTCTTGTTCCAGCCTTCTTCCCTGCACATATATCGGTTTCTTGGTCACCAATCATATAACTACTCGCTAAATCAATATCGTGCCTTTGAGCTAACTGCAGCAGCATACCAGCCTCTGGTTTTCTACAGGGACACCCATCTTTTGGCCGATGGATACAGGCAACAAATTCATGTATATGAGCATCGACGTTTTCATTAATTAATTTTTCTTGCATATGTTCATGTATTTCTAAGAGCTCTTCTTGAGTCATATAACCCAATCCGACGCCCGCTTGATTTGTTGTTACTAGGACCATATATCCCTTTCTATTAAATATAGCAATTGCGTCAGCTGCACCAGGTAGCAGGTAAATATCTTCTGGTTTATTTACAAATCTAACACGATCTGTAAGTACTTGATTAATGACCCCATCACGGTCTAAAAATATTGCCTTTTTTTTAGCCAAGTTACTCTCTCCTTACCTACAAATTTTCTATTAAAAAATCTGAAGTATAACAATTATTAAGTTCATAGTAGCATGAACGACAAATGATACTAGTAACCTATTAGTACGTACATATATTGCCGCAAGTACAAGTCCAATTAGAAAATATCCAAATACAAAAGGAAAATCAAAATGCATGATAGAGAAAAACAATGCACTAACTAATATACACACAATTTTATTGAATTTACGGCTTAATATATTTATGGCCGCGTAACGAAATACAAGCTCCTCAACTAGTGGAGCAAGAATTACAATTGATAAAAGAGCAAGAGGAGAAATTGCTACAGATTCAATATTACTTGATGTATTTACTGATTGTGTAGTTAAGTGAAATATACTCGTATCCAAAATACTACCAATTGTCTGTGCAAAGAATACTGCAACTATTCCTATTAAAATCCAACCGAATAATACTCTTGATAATTTAATCGATAACTTTGAATCATTCATCGTTTCTTTCTTATATATAAGATAAATGAATATTAATATGAGTGAAAACCCTATTAGTTCCCAATGAACAAGTAGTTGCTGAATTGCTTGCTGTTGATTTCCCTTAATATCATACCAACCTGTCTTAGCTAGCAATTGTACTCCTATAATCCCAACAAGTTGAGTCATTACAAAGTAGATGAGTATAACATAACCTGATTTATGTAAATTACTATGATTCATTTTACTATATTCACCTTTCATTTACCTGCAAATTTTATATTATTCGAATTTTAAATCGAAATAGTATTATCTACTCTTCTTTAAGAATTTTATTTATACCTGTAGGTTTATACATAACAAAATCCCCTTCACTATTGCTGACTCTTTTTGTTTCAAAGTAGATTCGGTATTCTTCCCCATCTTTTTTTATTTCTGATACTAACTCTTTAGTTATCCAGTAATTTCGATTCAGCAGATCTCCTGGTACAGCAGTCATTCGAGAATATTTATTATCTGTATTTAATTTTTTCGCAACCATTTCCTCTGCAACTTTCACGTTACTCCTAGTTTGTTCCATCCTTATCTCATGATTCTTATCTTGTTCCGCCCTAAATTCCTGAGCAAATCTAGCACCGATACTGAGTATTAAGATTATGCCAATAAATATAAAGAATGCTTTTGCATTGAACTTTTCCATTTCCATAACATCAAATCCTTTCACTTCCTAATAATACGAAACCATTTTATTATTGTTTAAGGTGCGATAACCGAGAGAAACAATATATAACTACTGCTATATATAGAAAAATCGTTAAATTACTAATAGCCATTAACGTTTCTTCTACTGTAAAACCTTTAGTCATTGTCATTCTCCCTACCATCTTTAAATGTTTTTTTATTGTAAATTGTTCATTTCCTTAACAATTCGTTTCGTTCTTGCAACTAACCAAAATTCTAATACCATGAAAATAAAAGGAACTACATAACATGCTATAATATATAGCCACACAGAGACATTAGTATCAAACAAATCCTTAGTTACATTACCAAAAATAATACTGATAATTGCACCAATTAAAATAAGAAACGAAGATAAAACATTGCTCCCAAATTCTTCTTTCAAGTCTTTCATAGTTTGAAATTTATTCATAATTCATCCCTCCATTTTTTCTTCTCAAATAATGCTTTTTTAAACTTCTTTTAAATCCTCGTACAGAGGAATATGATCACTTTTCTTCACCTCCCTTTCTACACAAAACTCAAATTGTATTAAATTGAATTTATTCTGTGGAAATTCCAATAAACATTGATAAATTACCGGTAATCCTTTCACCTACTCTTAAAAATAATCCCGCTGGTTCTCCACCAATTAAATGTGACCCTATTAATAATTTACCTGTATAATCTCCATCCCACGTATCTATAGTGCAGTCCGGCATTTCAATATACTTTTGATAAATTTTATGTTGTTGCTCGTAGTAAGGCGTTTTATCTGCAGCTACTTCTTTCCCTTCATTGATGATGGAAACCCCACCGCCTTCCCTTCCAAATGTCGCTTTTTTCACATAATCTATATCATTTTCTTCAAATTTGTCCTTTGAGAAATAAGTTGGTAAAAAGTACTTTTCGATAATTTTATGTTCTTTTTCTGTAAACCATTTATTTTGCTCGTGAAGTTGCCATATAAGAGCTAGTACACCTTTATTTTGAATTAAGAATGCTGAAGGAGGATTAATAATTTTCACTCTCCCCTGTGCAATATGGTCTAAAAACATAAGGCCAATTGATTTTCCGCTATAGTCCTTATCTTCTAATAAGTACTCTAGTGGATATAATCGATACAAATATTCTATTTTAACGCCATCTGGTGTATATAACCCATCGTCTGCAACGATAATACTTTGTATCCCCACATAATCACTTGGCTGCGGACAATATTGTTGAATAAATTTTACCGTTTGATAATCTTCTTCATGCCAATCATAACTAGTGAAATGTATAACATCATGAGGATTCAATTCATAATCAGAAATGATTTTATGCCACGTTGTTTCTAGCTTCTCTTCTATGCAGTTTGGATTTATAACTTGATGATGATCACATAAAACTTGATTAGCTACAGATGGCTCCAAATAGCCGGTGGGTGTGTCTGCATTAATTTCTATTAGTTTGATTTCATCGTTTGCAACAATGAAATCAAACCTAGTGAAATATGAAAATAAAACATCATAATTTGTTCTAGTCACTTCCCATAATTCGGTGGGTAATTTTAATTGTAAAAAACCCTCGTGACTTTCTAGTAAATATTTATAAACCTTTTGAAAAATGATTTTTACTAATTCAGTTGCTTCTATAATATTATTATATTCCTCTTTTCTGATTCTTTTGATACCAGTAGACATATACTGACACCATTCATTATTCTCTAATAAGCTTGACCAAGTAAAACCACGTGTACAAGCTTGCTCAGATAAAGCAAACCATTTTTTCATATATTCTTGTTGCTGTTGATTGTCTAACATTTTTTCTCCTCCTATAAATTAAGATCCAGCTGGTGCTTTTGCATTTCCGATGCCACTAGATCCACTGGTAACCTTACTTGTTGAAGATGGTTTTGATGATTGTGTTGGATTACTTGTTTTCGGAGATGGTACGTTACTTTTATTCGAGTCACTTTTATTTAAATTAACTTTATCTTTTGATTCATTTTTATTTGTAGAAGCAGAATTATTTGTTTGCTTATTTGCACCTCCACCACTTGTGGTAGTAGTACTTGTACTTGTCCCTCTCCCTTTTTCCTTCTCTTTTTCTTTTGGAACTTCTGGTAACGGTCTTTGTGTCATTGGTGGTCTATATGTATGGTTGGTATTATTATTAATTTGTCCTGGATTTTTCTTATTTAATGAATTAATCAACATCATGCCAGCTGCCCCTGCAGCAAACGGAACTAAAGCCGAACTCCAACCATTATCATGCTCTACACTTGGATTATCCTGTTTGTCTTCGTGCTTAATTGGTCCTGTAGTTGGCATCTCTTCAAAACACTCATTATCATTTATTTGATTAGAAGTACATTGTTTTTGCGTCTCCTCTTTATCAGTTGTGTCTTGGTCAATTGCTAGTGAATTATCTTCTTCGAGATCTCCTACACATCCCGTTAATAAAACTGTTGAAATTCCAAGGTTTGCCGCGATTTTCATAAATTTTTTATTACTCATTTTCATAACTAAAGAGCCTCCTATATTTTTCATCCGTATGGTGAGTTCAAAATCAATTACAGTAGCACCTTTGCTTTTCAAGATTCTCTGCTGCCATCATTATCACTAACCATATATAGTTATAAATACATTAAATCTTGTCCTATACTTGTTTAACTTATAAAGGATTAATTAAATCCCATTCATGTTGAACTTCCCAAAATTTTTTATCAGGATGTTTCCAATTACAATCACTATAAAACCCCTTTTTTATTACTAAGTATTCGTCAAAAAACTCATCATAAAAGTAGGCTAGTATATTATCTTTATTAACAGGATAGTAAATCCCCTCGACAGAAAACATATAGAGAGCAACTTGTGATTCTTTCGTATCTAATTCTAATTGTCCATTTAAATCAGCATTCAAAAAGCATTTAACACTTTGTTCTGGTATTGATAGCATTTCGATTCCTCCAATATCAACTTTATAATTTTATATAAGGATTATATGATTATACAATCTAAATAAATCCCTATACCACTTAAACTTATGCTACTTGCAAATGCTTTAACCCAATCTCTAACGCGCCTGTTCCTCCAAAACCCTGATTAAATAAAAGCGGGACATCATACTTCTTTGCGTACTCTTTTGCTACATCAATAGACACATGACCACATGCACCTTTCTGCACTACAATAACATCACATTTTTTTATAACACTACGAAATGTTTTCTTTACACCACCATGATTTTTTCCGTCGTGAAAAATCACCTGACAATCTCTTTTTTTCGCTAACTTCTCTAATGTTCTACCATTTGAACCACCTAAAACTAGAATTGTACTCATTTCCATTCACTCTCCACATCTTTATTTTTTTTATATGTACTTGGTGATACTAATAATACAATTGTACAAATGACAATATTCAGGAATACCACACCCACTATTAATACAATTGCAAAGACTGGTAACAATAGCATGAAAATAAAACCACTTACAAGCAAGCAGATGAATATAAATCCATTGCTCATGTCTTCATAACCATCTAATCCTGTTACAATATCTAAACTGTGCATCCAAACTGTGATACTATCCCAATTTGTTATCAACAGGTATCCACTACCTACTAATAAAGCCCACCCAAATATTGTCCCTAAAAGTCCCGAGCCTCTTCCAGAAGAATATCCTGCAAAATAGTTTGCTGCGGTTCCAAATAATAATCTCATTCTTTTTACCTCCACATCTATATCATTTCACTAATATATACAAATTCCATTTAACCATAACTTTATTATATCAGAAAATTAAGAATATTCAATAAATATTTTTAGGTACTCTTTATATTTTTTAATAAGGGCTGTGATTTTTATTCACAACCCTTATCTTTCAGTTAATCCACAGGAACTTCTTCTTGTCCATGCGGTATTTGTTCAATTGGTGTTACAATTTGCGCATATTGATTTACCTGAATTTTAAATTGTCGTGGTTCCAAGAAGTTTACCTGTTGTATTAAAACCTCTATATGAAATGTATCTACTTTTTTCCCGCGGTCAATTTTGGTAATACGTGCATTGTAAAACTTATCTCCATTTAGGAAATATCTTTGAACAGCTTCTGTAGCAAGCATACGTTCATTACTTGTCATTTTCATTGGTTCAATACCAAATCCAGCCTTTGTAAACAAATATGGAACATCATAACTACTATTAGAAATTTTTCGTAGTAAATCCTCTACTGTTTTTGTTTTTGCAATATATTCTTCTTCTTTTGTATCAAATCTCTTTGGTTTATCTCCAAGCATCTCGATTTCATCTTGATTTACTTGCTCTTCCTCTTGCACTTGTGATTTCAGCATATAATCATGAATGGTATTATAGGTGGCAACACCTGCCACTAGTACGATAATCCCCAATATGACCAAGTATTTACGAGGCATATTAGATAAAATGTTGATTATTTTCTGCATCTACTCTCATCCCTTATCAGTCTATAACATTACGGATTTGTGTCATATGTTGTCCTCTTGCCGTATAGTTTAGACCTGTAATTTGTACACCCTTATTATCACCAATATGAATCATTTTTTGATTCCCCATATAAATCGCAACATGCCCTGGATTTTCATAGAAAATTAGATCCCCTGGTTGCGCATGATTGATGTCTGGCACTTGTTTTCCTTGTCCGACTTGAGCACCAGTCCAATCTCCAAGTTGTACACCTATACTTGTTCTAAATACATACTGAGTAAATCCTGAGCAATCTGAAGTACCTCCTGGCGGATTACGATCCCCTAAGACATATCTCACTTTTCCTTGACCAAGCCATTTTTTCGCTTCTGCTAATACTTTTTGTCGTTTGTCATTCGTCATAATAGGAGAACCACCAGATGATAGTCCTGGATCATCATTTTTCTTAAAGAATTTCATTGGATCCGTTGGTTGGTCGTTAATACGAATTTGGAAATCTAAATGAACAGCGTAGCCATTCATATTAAGGAAACCAGTGTTTTTATCATAGTTAGAACCACCCATCTCTCCAATAATTTGTCCTTTCGTCACCATGGTTCCTTGTGCAATTGATATTTTACTCAAATGTAAGTAACGAGATACAATACCATTTCCATGGTCTACATAAACACCTAGACCTCCACCATTTACATTACCTGCTTGGACTACAATACCTGCTTCCATTGACCACACGGGGTCTCCAGCTTTTCCAGCGGTCATAGCTCCAATATCTACAGCATTATGTTGCTTTCCACCACGAACTGCATCAAATGTATCTGTAATACGCCCTGATTTCGTTGGCCATTTCCAACCTTTATCGGAAATCCATTCTCCATCTCCAGATTCTACACAACCTAAATCTTTATAATATTTCAAAACTTTGGAAACGTAAGTGTAATCTCCATAACACGCTCCAACTTTGGTTCGGAAGTTATTAGGATCAGAACAACCTGCTGGATTTTCACCAGCATGCTCCCTAGAAAACGCAATAGCTGTTTCTTCTGAATATCCACCTTTTGCTAATGCATAACTAATGAATCCAGGACCGTAATTATAACTCTGTAAGGCAAGTGCTATATCTCCATTTGCCTTCGCTAAAACATCTTTAAATTCTTGTACGCCTGCTTCAATAGAAATATTGGGGTCTTTAATACACCCTATACGAGCACTTCCTTTTAGACCTATACAAGATGAACTTAAGTCTCCATAATGCCCTTCTGCAGCTTGCATCGGGTCACTTCCCTCTCCTTGTGATTCCTGCATCATTTGGGCAGCCAAAACACCAACATATTGAGCTACACCATGTTTTTCTGCCATTTCTTTAATTTTAGGAAGGTATCCTGTAACTTTTGCATTAAGGTTAACAGGTTCTCCGCCAGGGCTCACATTACCTACACACATACCACCAACAAAATTACTAGAAGGTGCCAGATGTCCATACATTCCTTCTAACATTCCTGCTGCTAATATCTCACGCGCACGATCTTTTTGACTCTCACTAAATTTTGCAAGCTCCATCGCTTTTTCTAATCCATGAGAAGAAACTGTTACTTTTTTACTACCACTTGCATTAATTTCATCTATTTTTTTCTTAAAATCTGTATCTCCCAATATCTTTTTTACATCTGGTCCGGAATAACTTTCAGATTTGGTTTTTTGCATCTCCTTTTTCTTTTTTTCACAAGGACCATTCGGCCCTGCCTCACATACCTCTTTTTCCGTATATTCTTCATATTGGATATCCAAGAAATATGATATAGCATCATGCGGATCTTTTCCAGTCAAATCATTATCATACCGAGCCATGTCAAAAGCGACGACCTCTTTCCAGTCTACGTTTAGTGCCATTGAAATTTCCATATACTTTTTGACTTGCTCTTCTGTTTTACTCTCATCATCGGTAAATGGTACAAAAGATGCTAGAATCACACATACAGTAATAATAAGAGCCATAATGAGAGCAACAGGCAATCCTACTGCTCCCACGATAGCTCCGACAATTTTCACTATACCAGCTCTTAGCAGTTTGGCAGCAGCTTTCGCTGCCGCTCTTCCTGCTTTTCCTGCCATTTTTGCCATTTTCCCGCTTGCCTGCATCCCTTTTTTCTTAATAAAGTGAGATGTCGCATCTTTTAAAGGGTTACTTTTCTTCTGGTTATTTGGATCGTTAGGATTTTGACTCATAGACTTGTCACTCCATACTTTCCATTTTCATTATTTCTACTTCTTCGCTGTGCTAAGCGAGGGTTTGGCGCAAATGGAATCAGGTTTTGTGGGTCATGTTCTGATAAATTCAAATGTGTCTCTGTACGTACAACTTCGTCCTGTGTATGAGTTACTAGGATTTCTTCTCTCGGTTTAATACTGCTATCTTTCACTTCACAAACCCTTTCAATTCTTTGGTTTGCTTGTAATCGTGTATCTCCTTTTCCGAACGGAGAAATACGTGACACTGTACCGTCTGTAGTTGTCGCAACCATATAACTACGATCTCTTTCTACCACCATTTGCACATTCTGGTATCCCCCCTGGTCTAAATCAGACATATAGAAGTGACCATTGTCTACCTTATGACTTACTGTAAGTGGCGGTTCACTAAATACTGGTTTTTGTTGTAAAGGTCTTTGATTTTGATTTCCTACTAATTGGTTTGGATTAATATTGATAGAACGATTGATACTAATTTTCCCACCACTAGAATCTTGAATATATGCTGGTGTTGCTTTCATACCATTACGGTACTGCGTTAATTGTCCATCCGAAATATTTAAGTCTTGATATACAACTTGTCCCGAACGAATGCTACTATCACCACTACCATAACGAGATACAACTTGTGTCATTCCACTGGAATCTTTCGCTTCAATCCATGATTTATTATTTGTCGTAACAAGACGTACTGCACCTTGAGCAACTGATTGTCTTCCAGTCGCATCTGTTATTGTTGGTACCATTCCCTTAATCTCTTGAATTTCTTTTGCTTCTGTTTGAACTGCTTTATTATATGGATTATGTTTACTTACCATACGTGCAGTAGCTTGGTAAGCACCTGCACCACCAATTACACCTGCTGCATAGCTTAATCCTTTTGTCACATTGTAATGGCGTTCTGCTGCATTACCTCCTAATGAAGTATGAACGGCAGCTGCAGTTCCACTCATCACTCTTTGTACTGCATTTCCACCAGCCTGCTGAACAGCACTAGATGCATTAAAGTATGCTTGTGATATATTTTCCATACCTTTTGTATGCACGAGATGTTTGGCACCTTCCATCATACTTACACCAATCATCTTACTTTGCTGTGTCATACGTCCCACTGCTGAAGTTGGAATCGTCATTTTCCCAGCACTTTGCGAAATATTTGCTACACTAGCTGATGCATCCGCATACGAGCGCTCAATTTCAGAAACAGACAGATTTCCAGCACGTGCCATACTCGCTTGCGTTTGCGTAGCTGCAAACACAGCTTTATTGATTGCACCACCTGTCGCAACACCGTGTGAACGAACACTTTGAATCGCACTAGTAATTCCAGAACCTACTTGTTGACTCACTGTTCCAAGACTAGCATGACTTTGTAAACCTTTCGTCAATTGCGAAGCAAAGGCATCTTTATTAATATACGATTGATTATGTAGACTCTTACCACTCGTATCTTTTGCCTGTACGGGCATCGCACCCGCTTGTACCGCTGCTTGCTGAGCGACTGCTTTAAATTCATTCCCTTTATCATTCAAGTGAGACTGCCAAGCTTCTACTTTTTGCGCTTGAGACATAGTTGGAGACAAGTTTTTCATAAAGTTTGCTTTGTTCTCTGCTGCATATCCTTGTTTAAAGGATTCTGTAGATGCTTGTACTAAATTCCCAACATTACTTACACCTTTTTGTTTCTGGTTTCCATATCCATTTGCTAAACTATGTGTTTTTACACCATTTACCGCTTTTTGAATGCCAGATACACTAGATACACCCATTGCATTTATATTTGGATTGTTTTGTAATTGTTGCGATAGCTGAGAAGCAAAAGCTTCCTTATTAGCATAGCTAGTCCCATCTTTTTGTTGCACAATCCCTGCTTGTTCTGCAGCTTTCTGTGCATGATTTTTAAATCCTTGCACTTTTTGACTCAAGTGTTTGTTCCATGCAGCCTCTTTTTCTTGTTGTGGTACATCTGCAGGGAATTGCTTCATGAATCCAGCCTTATGATCTGCTGTATATGCCTTTTTAAATGCAGCAGTGGACGCACCCACAAGTGAGTCTACTTGTCCCATATTTTGATGGCCACTCTCTAGTGTTTCTCCCTTTACTCCTTCAACCGCTTTCCCAACTTTTCCAAGTGCAAGTTGAGAAGCAAAGGCATCTTTATTTACATAAGACTTATCAAACAGGTTGTTGCCTTGCTTATCTTTCGCATCAACTGGCATTGCTCCAGCTTTTATTGCCGCTTGTTCTGCATGATTTCTAAATCCCTGAACTTTTGAGTTTAGATGGTCATTCCATTTTTTCTCTTTCTCTTCCGCTGACATGTTTTCTGGTAATTGACTCATAAACGCATCTTTATGGTCTGCCTCATATCCTTTTTGGAATGCGTTAGTTGCAGCGTTAACTAAATCTCTAGCGTTTCCATATGGTGTAGCATTTTTCTTCATATTTTGTAAATCTTGTTTTCGCTGATTTTTGAAATGAGACATTTGATCACTATTTGTTTTTGCTACTTTTTTTGCAATCTCTGCATCAGATGCACCAGGGAATGCTTGTTTTAAACGGCTCGCAACTGCAGAATCAGGATTATCAGCTTTCCAATTTTCAAAATCTTTCGTAGCTAAGTCTTGTGCAATATCTTCATCTGTTAACTCTGGATATTGTTCTCCATTTAACCCTTTATACGTATCTAGACCTTTCTTCACACTAGAACCAATATGCTTCCCAGCACTAGTAACTCCTTCAAGTCCAGCTGCCAATGTTCTTCCTGTTACTGCACCAGGAACTCCACCTGCTTTACTTCCAGCAAATGTTCCTACTGCCATTCCTTCTGGTCCAAGTCCTGCACCCATTGCTAACCCCGCGAGTCCGCCCGTTGCTTTTCCAACCATGCTTCCAATTTGACCTGCTTTTAACATACGAGCTGCACGAGATGTTGTACCTACATCTGTCCCTAAATTGGCTCCCAACGCGTTTTTAGGGTTATCAGCATCTTCTTTTTTATCTTCCTCACCTTCTTTTCTAGCTTTTGTCTTCTCTTTATTACTACGATGGTCATCACGTATCCCTTTAACGATACCTGCCATACTTGCTAAGGCTCCCATTCCAAGCATCGTACCTGCTCTATTTACCGCTCCCGCCGTATTTGTACTTAAACCAATGAACCCTTTTACAATTTCACCTATAGGAATAAACATAGCAAATAAGATTAATTTAATAATGGTATTATCTGATTTGCCTACTAGTACAAAAATCAACCATATAGTAATCGCATGGATACCTTGGATGAGTACTGTACCAACAAATTCACGCATCCAATATAGAGTTTGTTGTTTCTTTTGAGGAAATAACCACATACCAACCATAATCGGTCCCATTAACATCAAAATATATAGAGATACCGCTCGCATTAAATAGAAGAAGTTTGCCCAAAGTGACAATCCAACTTCAATCAACATCGCAAAAATTTGAAATAAATAATCATCCTTATTTTTATCCATAGACAATTCGGCAATTGTCTGACCTGGTTTAAAAACATCTAGCGATTGTTCTCCTATTGCTCTTTTAAACTCCGATGCTACCCAAGTATTCATATCAAATATAATGTTATAGAAGAAATCTAGATGCCATATACAAATAGAAACGATCATTAAATCCTTCGCATATTCAATGATATATGTTCGATTTGTTGGATTAATAGCAGCAGCTGAATACTTTGCACCAGCAATTACAGCACTGACTAAGACTAAAAAGGCTGCAAATTTAAACATGACTGGTAATCCCGTATTTAATACACTCCCAGCTGTGTCGTCTTTAAATAAAAAATTTAATTTTGCACTATCCCCACCAAAAATTAAATCGGGGATAGTATCAATTAATTTATAGATTGGAGAAAGAAAGGTCTTGACCATAGAAACAATTAAGCCGCCGACCCATCCTATTATCTTATCAAGCATAATTTCACCTTCCTTTTCAAAGGTACGCTATTATCCTGCGTACCCTTGTACTTTCTTCATGTTATTTAAAAGCTCTTGCAGTACGGCTTCATTGGATTCAATGAACATCATTTCTTTATCTGATGGATCTGTTTGAATCCAAACTGAACTATCTCCTATGCGGAAAATCCCTTCACCTTTCCCTGGATTGTTGAGAATAATGTCAAGCTCCCCAGCAGTTAAGTTAAAGTTCTCTTGGATTTTTTTCTTATCAATCTTATTTTGCTCTAAGAAGAAATAAGAGAAAGTAGATTGCAAGATACCACGCGCTTTCACATTTTCCAAAATACGAACAAAGTCCTGACTTGCCCAACACATACCGGCATTTCTTTTACGTGAACGACGTGCTACTTTTTCTAAGAAGTTAACAGTTTGTTCATAATCGATAAACTGCCACATCTCATCCACATATAACACTTTTCGTTTGATAGCGTGTTCTGGACTCTTAATCCAATGCTCCCAAATATAGTTCAAGATAACGTGGAAGGCGATCGGTTTTAAGAAGCCCTCTTCTAAATGACTAATATTAAAGTTAACAACACGTGATTCATTTAACTGTGTTTCTACACCGCGTCCAAAATTACTTTGTCCATCAAATAATGGTTTTGAGCCATCACGTAAAAACGGACGAATCGCAGCAATTAACTCTTCTGCTTTCACATCGTCTCCATGGTTTTCTACTATTACATCATAAATTTCTTTTAACTCTGGCTCCGGCTTTCTCACTTGAGACTGAATTAATTGTCCATCCACCTTCTTCACTTCATCTTTATATAAAGATGAGGGATGAGAAGTAATACCATGTTTATCGAATACTTCACGAATTGCATCTTCTAACATTGTGCGCTGGAATACATTTAATCCTGGTTGATCAAAATCTTGTCCGCGAATAATAATGTCAAAGAATCCTAGTATTTCATTGATTTTCTCTAAAATAGGCACAAATCTTACATACTTCACGCCATCACGCTCTACGAGTTCTTTCTTGTCATATTGTTCAAGCGCTTCTAGCTCTTCATCTTTATCCGTAATCTGAAGTTCTGTTACTGCAATTGCACAAGGATTAATAATGATATTACTTTCTGGTGAAATATTTAAGTTAATACCACCTAATCGTTTGGTGATTTTTACGAATTATGATGATAGGTAAGGCTTTGATGTAATCTCCACCTTTTCCCCCACCTCACACCGTACGTGCTAGTTTCCTAGCATACGGCGTTCCATCGTTTCCAACTGACTTTAAAATCAAATTATGTTACTATCGGTTCATTTCCAGCTTTAGTTCTTAGCACATTCAGTTTATCCATTTGTTTCTTGTTAAGTTTAAAAGACCGAAGGTAATGTGTAATCTTATTAAGATTCGTCATGTGAATCAGTTTGTGTATAAACCAATCTACAATTACCAAGTTGTTGTACTTGTCATCCCCACCTTGTTTAATGGGAACAATGTGATGACAATGAACACGTTCAATACCAATTTCCTCACCAGTTACATAACACTTACCATATTGAGCAACGTATTTTGATATCCTATTATCGTTGTACTCAATACTTTTATTCTTCGAATAAGTCCTCATAACTTGGTTGAGAACATCCTTAGGTATTGCCTTAAGATTACTATGTACTTTATTACGCCCCGTTTCCGTATAGTTACAGATAACCTGCGAAAAATTCCACGGGTTTTTATGATGTATTCCTGTAACTGGTAAGAGTGGAGTGTTCTGTACAACGTAAATCTTAGTGTTAGGTTGTATTCCTTTGGTCTTCCTTTTAAAATTCACAGATGTTTCACAGAACTTCATGTGCTTCATATTGTTTCTAAGTCTGGTTCTTATGACTCTTCGCAGAGAGTAATTTACCTCCGTTAAATCCATGTAAATTGTAACCGCATATTTAAAGTAATTTTGTATACCAAGAAGGGTTGAATTAAATTGAGTAACTTTCTCTGAAGTGGGCTCCTTTTGAATTCCTTTGATTCGTTCTTTTAGTTGTCTTTTAGCTTTTGTAATAGCTTTGTCGGACATACTGGTTTTTGCAATATATCCAAATTTAGCTTTACCTTGTTTAACCACTTTGATTTTGAATCCAAGGAAAACTGACGAGTTTTTCTTGAGATTAACCACTTTGGACTTTTTGGGGTTAATTTCTAATCCCAAGCGGGATTTGAGAAAATCAACTGTCGCATGATAAAAGCGTTGTGCTTCATCATAAGTCCGACACATTATTTTGAAGTCATCCGCGTATCTCACTACATAACCACATTTTAGATTCGTGTACTTCCTAGCATATTGTCGAAACCCTAAATGCCGAGTAGAGATTCTGTGAGGTTTGTAGGTTTCCCATTGGCTACTTATCCACCAATCAAGTTCATTTAGAACAATGTTGGAAAGTAAAGGAGAAATAATTCCTCCTTGCGGAGTACCCTTATTGGGAATACCCTCTCCTTCTATCTCAGATTTAAGGATTTTTGAAATAACACATAGAAGTGATTTGTCTCTTATTCCCAGAGTCCACATTTGCCTTAATAGCTTTTTGTGGCATACATTATCAAAGAACCCCTTAATGTCAATATCAACACAGTAGTGTTGGTGACCTATGTTAATAAGACTTACAACTCTACTTAGTGCATGGTGTGTACTTCTGTTCGGTCTAAATCCATAACTATGGTTATGAAACTTAGCTTCACAAATAGGTTCCAATACTTGGAGGATAGATTGTTGTACTAATCTGTCCCAAATTGTTGGAATCCCCAGGGGTCGCTTCTTATCACTGCCCTCTTTTGGGATAAGGACTCTTTTAACTGCTTGTGGTTGATAGTTATTTAATCGTTTCCTAACTTCATGAATAATCTTTGTATCGTTTAGGTGCCAAATATCTTTAATGGTTAAATTGTCAACTCCAGCCGTGTTACTCCCCTTATTAGTTTTGATGTTGCGGTATGCTAATCTAATATTTTCTTCCGAACCGATAATATCAATTAATTTATAGAAATTGTTACCATTAAGGCTATTAGAATATAACTCATCATACTTTCTTTGCATGTCGTAATATTCACTGTGCCTTAGTTTAGTTTTCTTTAACATGGGCTGTAACCTCCCCTTATTTACTGGAGGTTTACATCTCTTTAGTCTTACTCGAAACCATGTCAACCATAAGTAACAGTCAGTTTTCAATCGACTAGTGGCTATCCCTCCACGTTCATTACACGTTTCATAGGTACTGTGCCACCACTTTCACTGTCATAAACCTAGGTTATACAATTTACAATTGTTTTCCCTAGAACCACTTCATCGGAAGCAAGCCCTCAGTGTTGACAGCTTACCACGTTCCGTCATTCCTATCTGTGCATATACCGTTAGGTTTCTCCTATGAGCCTGCTACCTTGATATTGCCTGTAACAATATATGGACTTTCATAAAGGCGAGTTTTACTCATCCACAGTAGCGACACTAATTGTGTCAGTAAGCCTTTCGACTTACTTCCGATATAGACCCGTACCATCAGAGATTCGTCCGCACATACCATACTCTATTGGTTCATAGTGCATACTAACCATAGGTAATTTATAGACTTCCGGTTTATAGGTTACACCACCCACCTCTGAGTGACTTTCGTATCCTATAGGATTACGGTAACTCTCAACCGACTTCACCGAGCTTCATACAGTTCAGTTCTTGCTAACTTCACTGCATGTCGGAGTATTAAAGGAAGCCCTTCAAGGCGTTACCCTATCATTTGACTTCTTGGAATGACAGTTCACTGTTGAACTGTAAGTTCGACAATGCCTAAGCTTTTCACTTAGGAACGTGTCGCACCACCCTCGGGATCTATGATCATCGCATGTGTATCTGCAAGTGATGTTTCACGAGCTAGCTTCATTTTTAAGAGTAAACTTTTACCGGAACCTGAAATCCCTGTCACACCAATGTTATAGTTTGGTGGACGATAATCTGCGTTACCAAATGAATTTAAAAATTCTACTTGGCCAGTAATTTTGTTCTTTCCTATTGGTATACCACCGTTAAATCTTCCGGAACCTGATACAAAGGGAGCAAATGTACATAGAGCACGTCTATCGATATTGCGATATGTATCTTGCAGAGTATTTGGTGCACCTAGTGGCATAACTGCTTTCAAGCCACTCTTCACACGATTCCAAGTACTCGCTATTTTAAAGTGAGATGCTTGCATTTCATCTTCGATATACTCACATAAAACATCTAATTCTTTCTTTGAGTCAGCATACGCAACCGCCATGGTACTTACCATATAAGAGTCATTCTCATTAAATTGAATTTCATCCATTAAATTGTTTGTATCCTGAATTTTTGCATCTAAATCTTTTTCTTGGTCAATATTTCCACGTGTACGTTGGAAAGAAAGGTTCGAACGTAACATCGTCAGCTGCATATCTAACGAACGCATCGCTTTTGCTTTTGGCTCTTTATGAATATCAATCATGACATCAACCTCTCCAGCTGAAGTTAACATGTTCAGCCAATTGGTCTGCATCATACGAGGGTATCCATCACGTGGAATATAAAATGGACGGAAGAAAGTATTACTTCCCAAAGACTGCTTAATTACCCCATAGTCTTCTGAATCAATTTTCATTCCTTCTGGGGCAATGACATCAAACACAGTTGTTTGATTTTCTAATTGAGGCGGAACTTCTTCTTGTTCGTACGCTTCCTCCTCTAGTTCCAATTCGTCATTCTTTTCAGCTTCTAACTTCTTTTTTTCTTTTTTCTTCTTTCCAAACAATTTCATACTTATGCCACCCCATTATTTGATTTTTCAGCTTTTTCTTCCGCTAGCACTTTCTTCATTAACTCTAGTTTTCTCTCATTTGTTTCACCAGTTGAATAGAGAGAGAAGTTCTCATTTTCAATTAAATCTTGGAAACGTGCTTTCACCGCTTTACGACGGTTAAACGCTACATATTGGAGTTCTATTAATTTATCTTTTGTTAACATTTCTACACTAATTTTTGCTTTCGATAGTAGATTTCGGGAAGCATTATAGCGACGATATAATTCGTTAAACGCTTTATCTACAATCTTTTCTTCCAATTCATCCTCTGTATCAGCTGTAATCGTACTAATATCCACTTTGTATGGATAAATTAAATATCGCTTTTGTTCATATCGAGGCTGCGAACGTTGCCAGTACTCTAAGTTGTCGATAACTTCTTGCCCATAAAGTACTGTCTCTGGTGTAAGGTCCTTCGCACCTTTCATTGTTTCTGTCATTTTTCGTACAGGATCTGTTAAATCTACAAACTTACTTTGGATATATACCTTCGTATTAAACTCTAATGTGGTTAACCATGATTCAATTTTGATATCAATCGCTTCTTGTTCCGCATTGGAAAGTAAATAATAGTTTACTGGGTGTGCCTCCGCGATTAGGATAAACGTGTCATCATGATAACGAATCATATGATTTTCAACTTCCTTAATGTCTTCTATAAAAGCACGAAAGAAATCAACATTATCCTCATCAATTTCCGATTCAGCAGGCGTATTCTTTTTATTTTTCTTTCCATTTTTTTCAGCAGTACGTTTCTCTAACCCGCCCTGGCTTTTCCCCTTTTTCTTAGAACCAAACATCGGTTTTCCATTCATTTTCCGATAAAAGAAAAACCCTACAATGGCTACCAACGCAAAATATATCATTTCTAACATCTATAAATTCTCCTTTACCCATGTAATTGGCTCGTATCCTTTTCTCCACTTGCCTTTTTCAGAACGGCTACGCATTTTGATAAGTAAATATTTATCTAGATACATGTGTTGTTTTTCTTTATAAATAAAAGCAAACGTTATTACAACTACTACTGTTGGTATTGCTAAAATTAAGCAAATAAAAAATGCTACCGCCGCATTAAAAGGTGCAAATAACCGCCATAAGAATGGCACATATAAATAAAGGGATGCTCCGCCACCCAATAGATAAATCAATTGGCGTTTGCTCAGCACACCTAACAGTGTTTTTTGTTCCGAAGTCATATCAACAGGAACGGTTACTTTTCTCATTTTGTTTCCTCCCTTATATAAGAGAAGCTCTCCCCAAATAGAGGAGAGCTTTTACAAACTCTTATGTTAAATTTTTGTAACCCAAGAAGCGATGTCGTATGCTTTGATCATGACAAAGCCTCCAATTGCTGCACACGCTAAACCAATCATGGCTTGTGTACGGTTTTCAGGGTTTTTACCTTGTGCACCAGATAGTTTAATAGCTGCAAATACAACGCAAGCTGCTACCCAAATACCACCAAAACCAATTAGTGTTGTTACAAGGGTATTCATGCTTTTTTGTACAGTGGTAGCATCTGCACCACTGGTGTGCCCAGTAAGCCCCCCCTCAAAACTTTTTTTTGCCAGTAGAAAATCTCCTACTGATGTTGTCATAAGTTTTGCAGACAACCAATTCAACATAATTCCTGCACCTCCGGGTGTTTTTGCTCGCAAAACGCAAAAAGACCCCAATACACGCACACGTCCCCTAAGGACATGGCGCATATTGAGGTCTTCTCTTATATGCGAACTGATTAATTTTTTATTTTATTGTTAAATCTTATTACGTTTATATTATAGCAATACGATTTTAAAAAAACAAGCCTTATTTACGCCTAAAAAGTAAAATTGGACTTTTCGTGTTCCGTTTTATTTCATTTCTTTTTATCCTCTTTGTTTGGATCGTACCATACCATTTGAATTTGAAAAATATCACTGTCCTTAAGACCCAAAACATTCATTTCCTCTTTCAATGAGCGCCATGGTTCTATTTTTATAGATTTTATACTTTTGTCTCTAAGCGTATACACATGTACATAATATGCTTCTTTTTTCTTTTTCATAATACAAATAACTTCCCCTTATATTCTTTATATTTTTTTAATAACAGAATAATTGAGTATGTAAAAATTACACACTTCAAATAGCATTTCCTCTTGTTACTTTCATAACTATTCCCCCTTCCTTCACATCTATTCACTTACTTTCATTAAATCAAAAAAACAGGTAATCGTGTGTACCCACAATTACCTGTTTTTTTATCATTTATATCTACCTTTTATTTCTTATAATTTCATTAACCTCTTCAACACTTAATTCTGCAACTTTTGCAATTTTTTCTATAGGTAATCCTATTTTAAACATATTTTCAATCATCTCTATCTTAGTTGCAATTTTAGTTTCTTCTGTAGCTATTTCTGCAGCTTTTTTCGCAGCTCTTTCTTCTGCTGTCTCTATTTCTGATATTCTATCTTTTATTGCTTTTTCTCTAGCCTCATATAAGCGTAAAAAATCCTTATCGCTACTTAAACGCTCCCAATCCTCTATTGCTTTTTTCAAAACTGGATCTTTTTCCATTGCTATCGCCTCCAGGATTGTTGTTAATCTCTCATCCTCATGCGCAGGAAATAATAGTAACCAACGCGCTAAAGAATCTTCCCACGGATCCATTCGTTTTCCTTGCCATTCTTGAATCACTTTTGGAATTTCAAGAAAATGCAACTGCATATTTTCGGTAATGATACGTTTAGATTTTTTGTTCATCACTGTATTAATACTATGAAACTCCTGCTCTTCTGGAAATAGAATGAAATCCACTATATTAATACAAATGGTTGGTCTTAATTCTGTATATTTCATCCCTTGAGTCATTTGAGAATAATACATACCTGACCAATAGAACAAAGAACGTTCTATCATATCTTTTTTGTCTCGAACTTGAATCTCTATATTAATTTTTATACCACTATTTAGCGTAGCTCGCAAATCTAAAATAGACAATTTATCATCCTTCTGCTCTCTTGGAAGATGCGGATCATCTAAGTGCAAAGATGTAATTTCTTCATCAATAGATGATTGTAGTACCGCGTTAAGAAACCCAATTAATATATCTTCATTTCCTTCTACTCCAAACAAACGCTTAAAAGCATAATCAACTCGTAAATTTACTAGATTCTTTTTTACATATACACTCATGTTTTCCCTCTACCTTTCTCGTTTTAAAATTGTATTTAAGAGCATAAAAAAAGATAGAATTATATTCTATCTTTTTCTCCTCTATTCATCTCATCAAATATGGCTACTAGTTACTTACTATATAAGAAATATCCTCTTCACACATATTTGTCGCATTTGCAATTGTCGTGATAGAAACTCCCTCATTATAAAATCGTTGAATGAGTTCCATTCTTTCTTGTTCCCTAGCTTTTTTATCTACGTCCATTAATTGTTGCATAATATCCATAATACTTAATACACACCTTTCTTTTATATAAAGTCCTCTAGCTAAACTGTTAAGTGTTTTGTTAAAAGAAAGTTTTACACTAATACTTCTACTTTGTTGTAAAATGTACGACTTTCTTTTAACGTGTACAATTTTGTTTTAACTTCACAATTATGTGTTTAATTACAACAAACCCTTTTACTAATATGCTTTTAAACCATTATATTTAAGGCCCTTAAGAGAAAATAATTACAAGAAAGTTGAACACTAATGTATTTCCTTTAGGAATGCATACTATCTTAATTATTACAAGAAAGTTATGGACTATCCTACTAAAATAAATTATTAAAAATTTATACACTCCCACTCAATACTTGAGCATAAATAAAGAGTGTGTTCTGAAAAGGATCAAAACACACTCTTTATATTTTTTCTTGTAAAACAAAAGTTCAGAACAAAATGGGTTAACTTTCTATCTATATCCCCTTGTTTGTTTATACATTCGATATTAATTTTCTTCTTCTCTTATTTATTCATCATACTCACTATATCTCAATAAAAAAACCGAAATCATAGAAAGATTTCGGTTTATCCTTTTTATAAAAGAGTTATATTTATTTTAAACTCACGAATGAATTTTTTTGTTTTAAAAACGATGATTTATAATCCTTAGCCCATACTATCTTTTAGTTTGTTTGATTATGAGCTTTGATCAATTTTTCAACGTATTCTTTTATATCCCCTTCGCCTTCCCTTACAGCCACCTTTATACTTGCAGCCTCTTTTATTTTAGATAAAGTAACTACTTTATCTTTGAATTTTGTATTTAATAAATATCGAACTCTTCTTTTTTGAAAATCTTGTAAAGATTCTTCAACTGTGACAATGTAACTTTGTAATAAAGAATGATTTTTCTTTTTTTGACATTTCTGGTATACACCTAATATTTTCGTAACAGCTGCATACGTTTTTCTAATTAACTTACCTCTGTTTTTTTCATATTCATCCCAGTTATCAACTATTTTTTTTGCTTCTTCGATTAATATTAAATCTTCTCTATTGTAGCTTTCTACACTCTTTTTTTTTGAATGCTTCCCCAAAACCTTAAGTGGTGAATGTTCCTCTAACCACGCTCTCTCATAATTGCTTAGCCACGCATATGCAGCTCTATTTAAACCACTTAATTTCGCTCTCGTATACGCTGGATATTTATTTCGTAATTGTATCCATTTATGCTTGTACTGAGCTGTTTTCTTTTCTCGAGCGACCTTCAAACTGTCTTCTCTCGATTTTTTAATTGGGACATTTTTACGATCCTTCAATATTTTTCGTATAGTCGGTGGTGTAAAACCCGTTTTCATAGCTATTTCTTTTTGTGTTAATCCACTAGATAAAAGTTTGCTAAACTCCACTTCCCATACGTGGCCTTTTTGAATAATCCTATTATTAAAGAATGCAACTTCTAGGGGGTTTTGCTCCCATTCCCTAAGTCTATATATATAACCACAATCACACTCAAAATCCCCTTGAATTTCTCGATTCAATCCGTGAACACTGATTTCCACCTTATCTACACATTTTTGTAAATAATGATTCGATAGGGAATTCATGCATAACCATGGACCTTTTCCAAAGGGTTCATACAAATATTCATTTTCAAAAAAATTTTTTACTGAGCCACACAAACATCGCATAATCAATATATGCCTAATGGGATGACAAAATTGTATACTACCTTTCCCCAGAATATAATTTACCCATGATAATCTTTCATCTATTTTAAATGAGGATTCTAACATCCTTAATAGGGTTTGCGAATAATGATCTTGAAGTAACTCCCTTAAGCGCTGATGTCTTTTTAAAGTGGGGTATCCAATCCCTTTAACCTTCAAAAGTGTCTCATATTTCTCAACATAATAATCTTTTGAAAAAGACGAAAAATTTTTATCTAGCAAATATTTTACATCTTCTGCAATTCCTATTAATTCATCCACAAGTTCACTTTCCATGAATATCTCATTGCTGTTACTATCCTTTAGATTTGGATAGATAAAATTATGAGACCGAAAAGTCATAATATTAACCGGATGTTTCTTTAGAGGTAATTGATGTTTAATGCATACAAAAACTCCTGGAACCTGATGTACTCTATTCCAATACCCTTCACCATAAAGTTGATATTGTTCCTTTACGCATACAGAGCAATAATATAAATGCTCTTTTGACTTTATATTCCCTTTTTTCAAACTAAATAAACTCTGATAAACTTTTGAAGAGATTCCTATGCTTAATTGTTCGTACCATTCTTTTGTTTTAAATGGTCTTATAAGTGGAATCAGTGAATGCCTTTCTATAAAATACTTTTCAGTAAACACATCTGAAAACACTTGTAAATTATCAACTAAATATTTTAATTCACCAATGGATTCAATCCCGAAGAAACAGCCACTTTTATTAAACAACTTCTTCATAGTATGCTTTTTTGATAAATCTGGACTTCGAATATGATATCTAGAGACTATACTATAAAACAATTCATCCTCATACGGTACAGGAAAATAATCAAGCATTTTACATCACCTTGATTCTTTATAATTAAATTCTTTTAAAGGGTCCTTAATATATCCTTCACCATTGAGAGCCTCATACGCAGACTGTCTATTCTTTTTACCTTCATCAATGATACACTTTAATTTATTTTTATCCTCTACTACAACTTTTTTCTTTTTGCTTCCTTTGTCCTTAATATATTGTAAAGCTTCTTTCATCAACTCACTAATTTTAGAGTTAGGTGATTTATTTAATACATATTTTGTTGCTCTTTCTGCATCCTTTTCGTTTATATCTAAGTTTATAAGGGAAATAATCAATTTCTCTACCTTTGTTGGTTCTATTTTCTGACGCTCTTGTGCGATTTTTTCTTTTTTATCTTGGAGTTTGGCTCTCATATCAATTACTGGAAGTTTATTAAATATATAATCTTGTATATCTAACGATACAAGATCTTCATACTTTGCAATTTCTGTTTCACAACCAGATTTAAGAGCTTGAAGCATAGGTTGAACAAGTCTTAAATCTTCTTTACCCACTTTTCTGATTAATTCTGATGAAATTTTTTCTATGCCCGTTTCAATCGCTCGCCCCTGTGCTAGTAAAAACAACTTTATAGCTATATCAGTAATACCCTCGCTTTCCTCGTAAATAACATCTAATAAATCTTGATTTAGTTCCACATGTTGCTTTGTCCACTGATAATCCCACATACTTGTAATTAAAACTTCCCAATCTTCTTTATTGCTCATTTGTTGCCAGACCATATCACCTTGTCCACTACCACGACGTGCTTGTCTAAAATCTTTTTGTAAAAGGCTCCTAGCCCTCATGGTTCCAATTATCATTACCGGAATACCAATTTCATTAATAAGGGTAACAAAAAAATTCATCATTTTCTCAGAGGCATCCCCTGTCGCTGCCAACAGATGTTGAATTTCATCTATGATCAATGCACCAACACAATGTAGTCTAGAAATTTGCCCCATCCTAGTTACCATTGAACTTATAGAATTAGAGGATTTCCCATAACTTTCGAGATAGTTTGTGCCAATTAATTGATCTATCTTTTCAAAGAAGTTTTGACATAATGACTTTAACGACCCATCATGTGGGCAATTTAATTTTAACCAAACAATTTGAAGCGTATTGAGGGGATCTCTATGAATAATAAGTTGAGGATATAATGAAAGTATTCGTTCTATAGCTGTTGATTTTCCAATGCCAGAGAAACCCATTAATGTAAAACTAGATGCAGTAGCCCGTATATCCGCCGGCAGACTTAAATTATTTCTTTCTACTAATTGATGATGTAATTCATTTAATACTTGAACGTGTTGCTTTTGAAGAGGATTCCGATTCACATATCCATAGCGTAAAAATCTTGAAAAACGTCTTTCCAAGTCTAATGTTTGAGAAATTGGTTGAAAAAAACGAGTTAAACGTAATAAGGCATGAAATCGATGATGATCTGATAAATTTCTTTCTTTTTCATGATAATTGGGTAGGAAGCTAAGTTGATCAAAAGCTTCTTCATATGACAATATGCCAGGTAAAGCTTCTATCAGCGGATTCCCCTGATAATCAACTAATTGCTGTTGCTGATATTGAGCTAGAAAAGCGTATGTCCCATTATCTAACTGTATTTCTCTTAGAGTGTCACTCATGCTTATGCCTCCTCCTTTTATTAAATAATTCTTTAACTGAGCGACGCTTGAATTCATCTTCTTGTTGTTTATCCAAATGAATAACCTCTGGTAGAGCCTCTTCTTCATTGTTATCAAGTTGAAATACTTCCTCAGTTCTTCGCATTTTCCTCTCCAATTGGGTATGATGCTTGATGTCTTTAATTTTCTTTCTCTTTATTACATGCTTTGTTTGTTTTTTGCTTGCTTCCTTAACAGCTTCTTTAACAATCGATTGAATATTATCAAAAAAGTTAATTTCATTTTGTAGTAATATATGTTCTTCTTCTTTGTAACCTTTACTTTCTAAGCTATTTAACTGTCTAACCTCCTCTAAGGCTTTATCTTGATATCGCTCTTGATGTTTTAATAAATAGCAGTTTTCAAATATCTTTTCATCCTTTGTATGAATATAAATATTATTCATATTTCGAGGATCATAAGAAGCATCCACTTTCCAACTTTTCTTTGTTCTTGCTGTAGCAAACCATGATTGTTGTATTGCCGTGTCACAGCTATACAACATTTTTTCAAATCTGATTCCTTTTGCAGTGATTCTAGCAACACCTCTCGGCATTAAATAAAATTTCATGATATCAGGATGAACGACTCGTAATTTCCCAGAGCGATTTTTTATTCCCCATTTCCACAATTCAATTGGTGTTGGTTTTACATTATCAACTATCATATCTTTGTCCCGTATATAATTCTTCATATAGAAATTTTTATTGTAATGCAGAATAAAATTGATAATAATTTTTGTATATTGTTCTATATTGAGTTTCGCCTCTAAACGTGGATCTTTTGCCCCTCTTTCACCCCAATCTTTTAAAACATATCCAGGTAAAAAGGGGCGTATTGTTTCTTGAGATGTATCAAATAATTTTTCTACAATGCCTTTCCAGTCTGGACGAAAGGATGGATTATTTTCCACTGTAATATTAAGCCCTTGTATCAAATGATTTACATTATATCCTTCTAACTCTCCGCGATCTCCTAAAATAATCTCTGGTAGATGTGCTGCTGGCCAACAATTATCTGTAATATTAATACCATAATCCGCACAAAAGTCCTTTTTATAAACTGTAGAATTCAAAAGTGCCATCATCATTCCAGTCCATGAGGGGCCTTCAAGCCCAATATAAAAACCAGTAATTAAATGGGTAAAGACATCCGTTACATAGTATATAGTTGGTCTCTTCAATACCCAATCAGAATTATAACGAGAAACTATATATACGTTAGCGATTGTCGCATCAATTTGATATCTGGATCCCGGTCCAAAAACTTCAAAAGAAGACGAACCTAAAACAGCCCTATGATCTCTTTCGAATTTCTTTCTCCCATGCTTAGCTGACGTAATTTCTTCAACTCCATATTCTTTATGAAACCAATAATAGAACTGTCGAAAAGTAGGAATGGTATCTGCGTCTTCAATCACAATATACTTTGTTCCATCTTGATAACGAATGCTTGCCTGAAAAGCATCCCTAATCATCATTTTGTATGTATATGTCAGTGTATTTTCTGGACTTGTAAAATAATAATTTTGTATAGCTTTCTTGAATATTCCTTTTAATTCCGATGTAATATTGATTCCCGTGCTATTAGTCATTCTCGGTCTACCCGTCTTATTTCCGCTCCAATTCTTCGACTTCCCCTTATTACCGCAATTTTTAAAATCAGGAAGTAGGCTATCTCTGACCTTTCCTCTTTGCCAATACCGCTTTAAATATTTGTAAATCGTTTGTTTTGAGCACCCAAAATTCCCTCTCGTTTGTCTAATTAACGTACCTCTTTTATCTCTTTTATAAATGTTAGGTTCTTGAATTATTAAATCTTGTATAATATTCCATGCCTTATCTCTCATAAGTATATCTTTTTCTGTCAATTCTTGATGATTTACAACTGGAAATACTTCATCATTGCTTACTTTCATATACTGTCCATTCGAAAAGCCTTCTTGAAGACTTTTCAGTGTATCTACAAAAGGCATAGCTTTTTCATCATATACATCGATTAAATATGTAATAACATTACTTTCATCTATCCAGAGTAATCTGTATATCTTTGAATCATCAATTGACTTAAATATTTCATTAACTGATAGCGTAATCAAAATTCTCATCGCCCCTTTCACTAAAAGCTAGTTCGCTTATATGTAAACCTCGCATATTTAATTTTTGCGTATTGATATCTACAGAAATTAACTTTCTAGCTACTAAATATTTAAAATAATTAATTGACGAACCTTGTTCCAAATTATACTGTTCTTCAAACTCATTGCAGATTTCTATAAAGCTCTTATCCACATTTTGAAACGTCATTAAGTAACTAAAAAAGAATTTCACAAAAGTTTCATCCTCAATTTCTTCGAGATAATAATGGTTATGAATCCACGAAATATTCTGACTCATCGTATCGGGAATATCCTTTTCTGTTACAACTCCCCAATCGATTCCTTTCCTTTCCCAATATTCTCTTTCTATCTCAAACTTTTCAATTACCCTTTCATTTTCTAATTCACTACTAGGCTTTATAGTCCTAGCAATATATTTAATTTCTTTTCCGTCTCGAACCGTCAGGAAAAAATCTGTTGTCAGAACTATTAACGTTTCAGTTCCTTTACAAATAGGATGATGTATCCCTTTTTCTTCAGCAATTTTATATGTCAATTCTCGATTTAATGGAAATTGTTCACGAATATCAATAACTTCTTCTATCCATTCTAATATAAAAAAGTAATCCCTCTCTAAATCCGACAGAAACTCATGTCTCCTATTAGTTTTCCACCCCATTATACGAGAGCTATTCCCCGTTGAAGATACATTTTGTATCGTTAACCAGGGTTTATAGTTATTTAACTCCCCTTGTCCTCTGCCTTCTTTTATATACTTCTCTATTTTCTTTTCCGTCCAATCATTTTTACGCTTTGCCATTTACATATCCCCTCTTAAAAAATTTTTATCATTTCCATTATCGGATATTTTTATGCGTACAATACATATTCTTGTTTATAAAAAAACGGATATTTTATAAAAAATATCCGTTTCACTCTTAGTGTTGATATAGGTTTTGTAATACTTGTTTTAACTCTGGTTTAATTGCAATAATAGAACGAACTGTTTTTACTTGTTGTTCTGCATCTTCTACATTAGAAGCATGACCTAATTCTAATAATAATCCTGTAGCAACCGTACCAGTACGATTTCGTCCACCAGAGCAATGGAAAAATACTTTTTCTCCTCGTTCTACAGCTTCTTTAACGGCTCCAATTGCACTTTTAACAGATTCATCTTGCCCTTCTACACCCTCTACAATTGGATAAGCATGTCGCTTAGCTTCACCTGGAAATCCTTCTGGCTCTTCTCCTCCAGCACGTAAATCAAACACCTCTGTAATCCCATGCTTTTTTACTGCGTCTTGTATAGCGTCTACTCCACCAATATATACTTTTCCTTTTACAAGTTCGTGATAGTTCGTCATGTTTGTTAGTCTCCTTTTATTTATACTTTAGCAGCAGTTAGATCCGCCACTAATAACAAGGCCTGCACCTTGTTGATCTTCTACATAGTCTAGTGTCAATGTATTTACAATTTCAACAACCTTTGGATCCATTGCAACTTGAATACCGTTTACTGTTTCTGTGACATCATTTTCTTGTGCTTCGCCTAGATTAGTACCGTAGCTAGGACCACAGCAGCCAGCACCATCAAATGTAAAACGTAATGTTGTAACACCATTTTCTTTCATAGCAGTTTCAATAAACTCTTTTGCTTTATCTGTAATATTCATTTTAACTTCCCCCGTTTTATAAAGATTGACTCCAATCATGCACAGCATGATTTTCTAAGAAGCGTTCGGAATCCAATGCAGCCATACAACCAGTTCCTGCAGCCGTAATTGCTTGACGATACTTATGGTCTTGCACATCTCCACATGCAAATACTCCTGGTATATTTGTCTCTGTCGTTCCTGGTTTTACAACAATATAACCAGCTTCATCTATCTTAACTTGACCATTTAAAAACTCTGTATTTGGACGATGGCCAATCGCAATGAAAATACCGTCAGTTTCAATAATTTCTTCCTCACCAGTTTCGTTATCTTTCACTTTTAGACCTGTAACTTTTCCATCTGCTATTACTTCTATCGGTGTTTTATTTAATCCCCAAGTAATTTTCTCGTTTGCTTTTGCACGATCTTGCATGATTTTAGATGCACGTAGTTCATCTCTACGATGTACAATATGAACTTCTGTTGCAAACTTTGTTAGGAAGTTTGCTTCTTCCATTGCAGAGTCTCCACCACCAACTACAATGACTTTTTTACCACGATAGAAGAATCCATCACATGTTGCACAAGTTCCTACTCCACGACCCATATTTTCCTTCTCTCCTGGAATCCCGAGTAATTTAGCAGAAGCACCTGTAGAAACAATAATGGATTCAGCTTCTATCTCTTCCATTCCAGTTACAGTGATTTTAAATGGTCGCTTAGATACATCCACTTTTTCTACCCAACCATTTTTAAACTCTGCACCAAATCGTTCTGCTTGTTTCCTCATATTGTCCATTAGCTCTGGTCCCATAATACCATCAGGGAAACCTGGAAAGTTCTCTACATCCGTTGTCGTAGTTAATTGTCCACCCGGCTGAGTTCCTTCAATAATAAGTGGATTCATATTCGCACGTGCTAAGTAGATAGCTGCTGTTAATCCGGCTGGTCCTGTTCCTAAAATAACGACTTTATGCATTGTGAATGCCTCCTAATGAACAATTATTGAACTGTCAATTCTTTTAGTTTTTCATATCCAATAACATCTTCTGATTGCCAAGGAATAATCACACTATTATGTTTTGATTCTTTTTGAACTTCTTGAATCCATTGCACTTCAGATTGTGATCGTCCCTTTAATACTGGGTCTATTGTATGCGTTGCATAAAAGCTTTGATTAATTACCCACCATTTCGGATAAATTTCTGCACGTTTTAAATCCTCTTGTAGACGACTTGCTTCATGAACTGGTGTCGCTTCTGCTAACGTTACAATTACAACACTTGTTTCCTCTGGATTACGAAGACGTGGTAGTAAGTTTTTCACAGACTGCGGTACTTCACCTGAAGATCTTGCGATTTCTTTATGATACGTTTGCGCCGCATCTAGTAACAATAATGTGTGACCTGTTGGTGCGGTATCAATTACCACGATTTCATCATTTGCTTTTTCAACAATATCAGCTAAAGCACGGAATACCGCAATCTCCTCTGTACAAGGAGAACGTAAATCTTCTTCTAAATACGCTAACCCTTCTTCATCTACTGTATCTTTCGCCTGCTCAATAACTTCCTTACGGTAATTTTCTACTTCTAGTTTTGGATCAATACGGCTTATCGTAATATTCCCTTGTTCGCCATGCATAACATAATCAATATGTGCCGCTGGATCCGTTGTAGTTAAATGTACATGATGTCCTTTTTCAGCAAGCCCAACTGCAATTGCTGAAGCTACAGTTGTTTTTCCTACTCCACCTTTTCCCATTGTAAAAATAACTCTTTTTCCTGTCTTAGATAGGTCTGTAATCAAGTTTTGAAGAGGTGGTATAGAAACATTGTGTTGTTCTTCATCTGAAATTGAAAGATTTTCTATTGGTTGAACCAACTTTCTCATATTCTCTATGCCAGTAACATTAAACGGCACTAATGGAATTTCATAAGCTGGAAGATCTTTCAGTTCTTCTGTCATGTTTTCTAACGCACGTACTTGTCTTGTAAACAATGCTTTAGAAACACTATCATTTTGCACATAGTTCGTTAAAACACCATTTACTAGCAAATATTGATTACTAACTCCAATTTCTTTTAACTCTTTGGCTGCACGTTCTGCTTCTTGCAACGGGGAACTATCAGGACGTGTCACAAGCATTAACGATGTTTGCTTTGGATTAGATAACGCTTCAACAGTTTGACTATATAATTCTTTTTTATCTCCAAGTCCCGCTAACGGTCCTAGACAAGAAGCTCCATGTGTACTTTCTTCTAGGAATCCGCTCCAAGCTGTTGGAAGTTGAAGAAGACGGAGCGTATGTCCTGTTGGCGCTGTATCGAAAATAATGTGATCGAATTTCGATGTTAATTCTTTATTTGTAAGTAACGTAGAAAACTCATCAAAAGCTGCAATTTCTACTGTACACGCTCCGGATAATTGCTCTTCCATTGTCGCAATAACCGTATCAGGTAGCTTTCCACGATATGGACCAACAACACGCTCTTTATATTCATGAGCAGCTGTTTCAGGATCTAAGTTAGCTACATGTAGATTCGGAACATTAGGAATGACTTTTGGTTTATTGGTTAGTTCGATTTCAAATACGTCTTGCAAATTTGAAGCGGGATCAGTACTAATTAACAAAACACGTTTCCCCATATCAGCTAACGTTATGGCTGTTGCACATGCGGTTGATGTTTTACCTACGCCACCTTTACCAGTAAAGAATAGAAATGGTGTAAATGTCATTGTGCTTGGATTAAATAGGTTTGTCATTGCCTTTCACTTCTTTCTCTATTTTTTTACGTTTACATTTAAACGTATCTTTGGCTTCTGACTTAACTCTTCTTCCGTCATATTCGTTAATTGTGCTAATTCTTCATTTGTTAAATGAACTCTTTCTTTTACTATCTTTCCATCTACTATAGTTACAGGTAACACATCTGGTCCTTTATCCATTAATAACTGACTAATAACACTGTTATTAGCAAAAGCATCTGGTTCACTCGCAAGATTATAACGAGTTACATCAATTCCTTTATTTTTCAAATTGTTAACAGCAACTGATATACGAATTAATTCTGAATCAACACTTGGGCCGCAAACTCCGGTAGAGCAACACATTGCAGGATCAAAAATTTCAATCTTTTTCATCTCTGATTTCTCCCCTTCTTTATAAAATAAGCCGAGAAAAAATTCTCGGCTTATTTTGTTTTCAATTATTCTCCTGTTTCAGCAAACTTTTTAATACGTTCACCAATTTCATCACGAACTTTTTGGAATACAGACCACTCTTGACCAGCTGGATCATCAAAGCCCCAGTGAACTCGTTTTACATGTGGTGGCGTTGTTGGACATACATCATTTGCATGGCCACAAAGCGTTACAACAAGATCCGCTTTGTCTAAAATGTCGCGATCAATAATATCAGATGTTTGATCCGTGATATCGATGTCTACTTCATTCAGTGCTTTAATCGCATTTGGATTTACTCCGTGTGCCTCAATACCAGCAGAAAGTACATTCCATTTGTCACCTAAATATTTTTTGCCCCAAGCTTCTGCCATTTGGCTACGACAAGAGTTTCCTGTGCATAAGAAGTAAATTGTTTTTTTGTTTTCCATGATAATTCCACCTTTATTATAATTAGTTATTTTGGTTGTGTTTGAAAGTATTTACGTTGGAACCAAAGTGCTACATTTACAAGCGCTATCATAACTGGCACCTCGACTAAAGGTCCGATAACTGCCGCAAACGCTGCACCAGACTGGATTCCAAATACACCTACAGCTACAGCGATTGCTAATTCAAAGTTGTTACTTCCAGCTGTAAATGCTAATGTTGTTGATACTCCATAACTTGCACCAATTTTCTTACCCATATAGAAAGAGATAAAGAACATTAATACAAAATAAATCAGTAATGGGATTGCAATACGTACAACATCGAATGGTACGCTAATAATAGCTTCACCTTGTAATGAGAACATCACAATAATTGTAAATAATAATGCGATTAATGTAATTGGGCTGATTTTGGGAATGAATACTTTTTCGTACCACTCTCGCCCTTTTGTTTTTACAAAAATAAAACGTGTTAACATTCCTGCGATGAACGGAATTCCTAAATAAATAAAGACTGATTTTGCAACCTCTGCCATTGTAATATCTACAACAGCTCCTTCAATTCCTAACCATTCTGGAATGACTGTTACAAACACATAAGCGTATACTGAGAAAAATAACATTTGGAATACAGAGTTAAAAGCAACTAATCCTGCCGCATACTCCGTATCACCTTTCGCTAAGTCATTCCATACGATAACCATCGCAATACAACGAGCTAAACCAATCATGATTAAGCCCACCATGTATTCTGGCTTATCCTGTAAAAATATAATTGCCAAGGCAAACATAAGAATAGGACCAATAATCCAGTTTTGTACAAGTGATAATACCAATACTTTTACATCTTTAAAAACGCGCCCCATCTCTTCATAACGAACTTTTGCTAATGGAGGATACATCATTAAAATTAACCCAATCGCAAGTGGTATAGAGGTTGTTCCTACTTGTAAGCTATTCATGCCCTCAACAAATCCAGGGGATATATAGCCAACTCCAATTCCTACTGCCATTGCAAGAAAAATCCAAAGGGTTAGATATCGATCTAGGAAAGACAGACGTTTTTTCCCCGTGTTGCTCATCCTTCTCACTTCCCTTTCTAACTATTTATTAACAACCACACTGGAGTGTAGGATTGCTCTTCTCAATTTGTTTAATTTTCTCTGTTTGGTCTGGTACATGCGCTAAAATATCTTCTAAAAGTGCGTATAAATCACTTGTTTGATTTAAAGAATAATAAATCCACTGACCTCTACGCTCTTCTTGCACCAAGCCTAAATCCTTTAACTTTCGAAGATGTTGACTGATTGAAGGTTGACTCATGTCAAACACTTCAAGAAGTTCACAGACACAACATTCACGTTGTTTGAGAATTGATACTATTGTTAGTCTTGTTTTGTCTCCTAGTAGCTTTAGTAACTGTGACACTCTTGTTAATTCTATAACCGTTTTTTCCATATCCACACCTCCTATTTATAAATACATAAGCATACACTTATATATTGAGCGAAAATTAAACATAATATTCATTAAATAGATTCTTTTTTAATTTTCTCTCCTTCTTGAAATAAGTATATAATTAACTACTTATATAATCAACCGAAAAGCTCATTCTTTACAAAACCTTTACAATACTTCTTTACAACGTATTCTTACAGACCTTTGTATCTCTTGCCACATAACAGATATAAAAGAAAACCGAATGGACCTGTTAAAAAAACAGCAACTAACCATACTACAAAATACTGTTTACTCATTTTATGCTGTCGATACTCTAATGTGATATATGTACACATAAAAATGATTAGTAGGTAAATCCCCACAATAAATAATTGATCAATCAAATAGATCTCCCCTTTTAATAAATTTTTCATCCCTTTTGTAAAGATTTGTTAGAAATTCTTTTCTATAACAATAACATAAGTATATAGTTATATACTTAATAATTCACTTTTTTCTATTTTTTAGTTGTTACTACATACTGTAAACATACTGTACCTAGATAAAATAAAAAGAGCCTTTTACAAAGGCCCTTAATGTGATTTAATTTTCTAAATATCTATATAAAGTAGATTTACTGATTCCAGTTTCTTCTCGTATTTCAGCTAAACTATAGTTACCACTTTGATACATTACAATAGCACGCTTTACATTCTCATCAGGTTTTCTTGGGCGTCCTGCTGTAACTCCCTTTTGTTTCCCTTCATACAAGCCTTTCTTCGTTTTTTCACTAATTACATCACTTTGAAAATCAACAAGATGTTTTATAATATCTCCAAAATGATACCCATTTGCATGACTCGTATCAATATCTTCTTGAACAAAGTAAATGTAAGCACCTTTATTATCAATGACTTGTAATAACTCAACAAGATGACGTGTTGAATCAGCTAATGTGAACAGTTTTGTAACAACAATTTTATCATCTTGCTTTAGGTTATCTATCATATTTTTAAGTTGTACTCTTTTTTTGCCGATGAATGTTCCTCTGAGATAATCATCGTACAATTACATTTCTCTAAGCTTTTGAGTTGTTCTTCACATTTCAAGTCATCTTGGGGTTCAGCCGCATGCCCATCAACTTAAGA
>NZ_BOQB01000019.1 GCF_018332475.1 Bacillus sanguinis
CTTCTTATCTTTGTTAATTTGAGCGTTATAATGAAAACTATACCTATGCTGACATAAAAATATATATAAATCATATTTTTACATAACAAAAAAAGCCAGTTAAACTGGCTTTTGCTTATTGCTGCTCTTGTTTGTTTTCTTCTTTAGCAGCTTCTTTTTCTTGCTCTTCTTTTAGCAATACTTTTCTAGATAGATTCACACGACCTTGCTTGTCAATCTCGATAACTTTAACTGTAATTACGTCACCGATCTTTACAACGTCTTCTACTTTACCTACACGCTCAAGTGCAAGTTCAGAAATGTGAACTAATCCATCTTTACCGCTGAATAATTCAACGAAAGCACCGAATTTCTCAACACGTTTCACTTTTCCTTCGTAGATTTCACCTACTTGTACTTCGCGAACGATATCTTCGATAATTTTCTTAGCTTTGTCGTTCATTTCTTGATTTATTGAAGAAATGAATACTGTACCATCTTGCTCGATATCAATTTTAACGCCAGTTTCTTCAATAATTTTATTGATTTGTTTACCGCTTGGTCCGATAACGTCACGGATTTTATCTGGATTAATTGTCATTGTAATAATTTTTGGAGCGTAAGCTGATAATTCAGTACGTGGCTCTGCAATAACAGATAACATATGATTTAGAATGTGCACACGACCAACTTTCGCTTGTTGTAATGCCTCTTCTAAAATTTCACGAGATAGACCATCGATTTTAATGTCCATTTGCAGTGCAGTTACACCTTGTGCTGTACCTGCTACTTTAAAGTCCATATCACCTAAATGATCTTCCATACCTTGAATATCAGATAAAATTGTGTAATGCTCACCAGTTTTAACTAGACCCATTGCAATACCTGCAACTGGAGCTTTAAGTGGAACACCAGCGTCCATCATTGCTAAAGTACTACCACAAATACTTGCTTGTGAAGTAGAACCATTTGATTCTAAAACTTCAGATACAAGACGTACTGTGTATGGGAAATCTTTTTCAGATGGAATTACAGGCTCAAGAGCACGTTCTCCTAGTGCACCGTGACCAATTTCACGACGACCTGGTCCACGCATCGGTCTTGTTTCACCAACACTAAATGATGGGAAATTGTAATGGTGCATAAAGCGTTTTGATTCTTCTACACCAAGACCATCTAAAATTTGCACATCGCCTAATGCACCTAATGTACAAATACTTAATGCTTGTGTTTGTCCACGTGTGAACAAACCAGAACCGTGTGTACGAGATAAAATGCCAACCTCTGATGCTAATGGACGGATTTCATCACCTTTACGACCATCTGGACGGATTTTTTCAACTGTAATAAGACGACGTACTTCTTCTTTTACAATTTTATATAAAATCTCATTTACTTGTCCTAATGTATCAGCGTCAGCTTCCTGCGCTTCGTAATGTTCAATTACACGCTTTTTCACTTCGTTAATTGCATCTTCACGCGCATGTTTCTCATGTACTTGAATTGCAGAATGCATATCCTTCTCAGACATTTCACGTACAGCTTGATTAAGATCAGCGTCAACTTCATAAAGTTTCACTTCTGACTTCTCTTTACCTACAGCTTGTACAATCTCTTCTTGGAATGCAATTAGACGTTTAATTTCATCATGTCCAAACATAATCGCTTCTAACATTGTTTCTTCAGGCACTTGATCTGCTCCTGCTTCAACCATGTTAATTGCATCTTTCGTACCAGCTACAACAAGGTGAATATCACTTTGTTCTTGCTGTTCGACTGTTGGATTAATAACGAATTCGCCGTTAATACGACCAACTGTTGCACCCGCGATTGGGCCTTCAAATGGAATATCTGAAATCGATAACGCTAATGAAGAACCAAGCATAGCTGCCATTTCAGAAGAACAATCTTGATCAACACTCATTACGATGCTGACAACTTGTACTTCGTTACGGAAACCATCTGCGAAAAGTGGACGAATTGGACGGTCGATTAAACGACTTGCCAAAATTGCTTTTTCACTCGGACGACCTTCACGTTTAATGAAACCGCCAGGAATTTTTCCGACTGCATATAAACGCTCTTCATAGTTTACTGTAAGTGGGAAGAAATCTACATTTTTTGCTTCTTTTGATGCAGTTGCTGTAGATAGAACCGCTGTATCGCCATATCTTACTAATACTGCTCCGTTCGCTTGCTTTGCAAGCTGACCTGTTTCAACTGTTAGCTGGCGACCAGCTAAATCTATCGAGAAGACTTGCTTTTCTTGACTCATTTAAGTACCCCTCTCAATTTAAGTATTCAATTCTTCTATGTAAATGGATAGTATATCACAATATTCTACCTCTAGTATTACCGAAAATGAGGTAAGCTATAAAGAGTAGAAGATATATTTTTACCTAACAAAAAAGCGGGAATATTCCCGCTTCTTTGACTATCGACGTAAGCCAAGCTTTGTGATTAATTCACGGTAACGTGTGATATCGCTATTACGAAGGTAAGTTAGTAAGTTACGACGTTTACCAACCATCTTTAATAGACCACGACGTGAATGATGATCTTTCTTGTGAGTACGTAAGTGCTCGTTTAGAGTGTTAATTTGCTCCGTTAGGACAGCAATTTGAACCTCTGGAGAACCAGTATCAGTCTCATGAGTTCTAAATTGTGCAATGATTTCATTTTTACGCTCTTGTGTTAAAGCCATCCTATTTCACCTCCTATTAATTAAACCCCCAATTACCTAGCAAGCGTCGGTGAGTCGCAATGCCAAGCAATGGTTGTCATAAAGTACATAACATAGAATACTACTTTTCATTTGAAAAAGCAAGTATATTCTTTTCGTTCGCAAAATATTCTTGTGCTGTTTTCTTATCTTTTGCGATTTGTTCAACCAACTCATCAATGCCATTGAATTTCTTTTCTTCTCTTATACGCATATGCCATTCTACTGTAACATTTTGATCATATATGTCTTTGTTAAATTCAAATAAATGCACTTCAATAGATAATTGACGCTCATCTTCTTTAAAAGTTGGTTTATAGCCAATATTACATACACCATCGTACCATTCATCGTGAACTTTTAATCTCACTGCATAGACCCCTACAGGTGGTAATAGATACTCATCACTTAAACCTACATTAGCTGTAGGAAAACCAATTTGACGTCCACGCTTATCACCGTGTACAACCGTTCCCCCTACTGTATATGCTCTACCTAAAATAGATGGAATTTGTTCCATTTCGCCATTTCGAATTAACTTTCGTAATGCTGTAGAACTTACTTTCTCTTCTTGAAATTCAACTTTTTCAATCACAGTCTGTGTAAACTCCCCTCTTGCATGAAATGGTAAAGTCTCCATCTTTCCTTTTCCTAAACGTCCATATGAATAATCAAACCCTGCTACTACATGCTTTACATTTAAACCAATAATATAATCATCAACAAATTGTTGTGGTAATAAACCTGCAAATGATTCATCAAATTTAATAACATATAATATATCGATTCCTAAGTCCTCGACTATTTTTTCTTTATCACACATCGGTGTAATATACTCGGCATGCGCTTCTTTTTTACCTAAAACAACAGATGGATGCGGATAAAATGTCATCACTGCACTTTTATATCCCCGTTCATCCGCTATTTGTTTCGCAGTTCGAATTACACATTGATGTCCTAAATGAATGCCATCAAAAAATCCTAATGCCATTACAGTAGGTGGTAATTCTAATTTATTTTGTTCATGTGGATGAGTTAAATGAATAAGTTTCACGCTTGCATTCACCTTTTTCTGTAATAATCCTTCCAATAATTCATTATAGCTTTAGTTCTTGATTATTCACAAGTACTTTCATCGGCTTTAGCATACCAGGGTGTTTTGGATGGTGCTCATAAATTGCAAGGCAGCGATCATTTTTATCAAACACTGTTATAAATGGCGCCGTTATTTGCAATTCATTTTTTAAGAACATACCATTCTTTATTTTCTCTGCTTGCTTTTCATCTACAACCATTTTCGGGAACTTACTTAACGCTTCATCAATTGAAATGAAGATAGACTCTACTGTTTCATTTTGCACGTTTTCTTCAATTTCTTCAAATGATATGCAATCTTCTAATAAAAATTCTCCAGAAGCTGTTCTTACAAGGTGAGACATATGTGATGGAAAGCCAAGTTCTTCACCAATCATTACTGCTAATGTTCTTACATATGTTCCTTTACTGCACGTTACACGGAAACGGAATGAAATATTTTCCCCCTCAAACACTTCACGGTCATCAAGTAATACAAATTCATGAATTGTAATTGTACGAACTGGACGTTCAACTTCTTGTCCTGCTCTTGCATATTCATATAATTTTTTCCCGTTAACTTTTACAGCTGAAAACATCGGAGGCATTTGTTCAATCGTACCTGTTAATGCAGCAAGAGCTCCTTCTACTTCCTTACGAGTAATAACACGATCTACATTTTTCGTTTCAACAACTTCACCAGAAGCATCTTCAGTTGTTGTTGAAAATCCAAGTGTTACTTCACCTTCATATGTTTTCGTCTCACTTGTTAAAAATTGTGCAATCTTCGTTGCTCGTCCCACACAAATAGGTAATACGCCTGTTACATCTGGATCTAATGTTCCTGTATGACCAATTCGTTTCTCACGCAATATCTTTCTTAATTTAAATACACAATCATGTGATGTCATGCCTTTTGGCTTATGTAATAATACTACACCTTCCATATATGTTCACCTCATCATAATTCTTTCATAGTAATTATCCAAAATTTATTTTGCATTGAAAAAATGGATAGACAAATGTCTATCCATTATTCTTCACGTTTACCGTCTTTATTAATTTGATGTAAAAGTGTATCAATTCGATGACCATATCCGATAGACTCATCAAACTCAAAGGAAATTTCCGGTGTTTTACGAAGACGAATACGTTGGCCAATTTCTGAACGAATGAAGCCTTTTGCCTTCGCTAAACCTTTTAACGTACTTTCTTTCTGTTCTTCATCACCTAAAACAGAAATATATACTGTAGCAATTTGTAAATCCCCACTCACTTGTACATCTGTTACTGTAACAAATCCGACACGTGGATCTTTAATTTTACGACTGATGATGTCGCCTAATTCTTTTTTCATTTGCTCGCCTACACGGTTTGCACGTAATTTCATAACTCTTCACCTCATTCAATACCATTCCAATTGTGTTATTGTACGTTCAATTTCAGGAAATGAATCGATGTACTCAAGTACACGATTCATTTCTTTTTCACAAATAACACGATTAGAGGATACAGAAACAATTGCAATTTCTGTACGTTGCCATACATCTTGATGCCCCACTTCTGAAACAGCTACATTATAACGCTGCTTCACACGAGTTAGCACCCGTTGCAAAATTGCTCGTTTCTCTTTTAAAGAATGTACATCGTAAATCATACACTCGAATGAGAGTGAAGCGATAATCATCGCTTCACTTCTTCCATAATGTACGCTTCAATGATGTCCCCTTCTTTAAGATCATTATATCGTTCAATTGTAATACCACACTCATAGTTTTGTGCAACTTCTTTTACGTCGTCTTTGAAACGTTTTAACGTATCAAGTTGTCCTTCGAAGATTACTACGCCATCACGGATAATACGCACGCCACTATCACGTGTAATTTTACCGTCTATTACGTAACAACCTGCGATTGTTCCAACTTTTGTTACTTTAAACGTTTGACGTACTTCTGCTTGACCGATTACTTTTTCTTCGAATTCTGGATCCAGCATACCTTGCATTGCTGATTCAATTTCTTCGATTACTTTATAAATAATACGGTGTAAACGAACATCAACGTTCTCTAATTCAGCTGTACGCTTCGCATTCACATCAGGGCGTACGTTAAATCCAATTACAATTGCATTAGATGCAGAAGCTAAAATGATATCAGATTCTGTAATCGCACCTACGCCTGTATGGATAATTTTAACTTTAACACCTTCAACATCAATTTTACGAAGTGATGCTGCCATTGCTTCTACAGAACCTTGTACGTCTGCTTTCACAATTAAGTTAATTTCTTTTACATCGCCCTCTTGGATTTGTTGGAATAAATCTTCAAGGCTTAATTTAGATTTCTCACCACGTTGAGCAAGTAACGCTTCTTGTGCACGTGATTCACCGATTTGACGAGCTTTCTTCTCATCAGCGAATGCCATGAAACGATCTCCCGCTTGTGGTACTTCGTTTAAACCTGTAATTTCAACAGGAGTTGATGGACCAGCAACTTTTACACGACGACCAATATCACTTACCATTGCACGAACACGTCCGAATGAAGTACCAACAACGATTGGATCTCCAACTCGAAGTGTACCGTTTTGAACAAGTAACGTCGCGATAGTTCCTTTACCTTTATCAAGCTGTGCTTCAATTACAGTACCAGTTGCATAGCGGTTTGGATTTGCTTTATATTCTTCTACTTCACTTACAAGAAGAATCATTTCTAGTAAGTTGTCAATGCCTTCGCCTTGAATCGCAGAGATTGGTACGAAGATAGTATCTCCACCCCATGCTTCCGGAACTAATTCATATTCTGTTAGTTCTTGCATTACGCGATCAGGATTCGCAGCTGGTTTATCCATTTTATTCACAGCAACAATAATTGGTACTCCTGCTGCTTTCGCATGGCTAATTGCTTCAACTGTTTGTGGCATAACACCGTCATCAGCTGCAACAACAAGGATTGTAATATCTGTTACTTGCGCACCACGAGCACGCATCGTTGTAAATGCCGCGTGACCAGGTGTATCTAAGAATGTAATTTTCTTGTCATTTACTTCAACTTGGTATGCACCAATATGTTGAGTAATTCCACCTGCTTCGCCAGCAGTTACTTTTGAATTACGGATAGAGTCAAGTAAAGTTGTTTTACCATGGTCAACGTGTCCCATGATTGTAACTACAGCTGGACGCTCTTTTAAGTTCTCTTCATCATCTTGCTCATCGATGAATGTTTCAAACTCAGTCTCGCTCACAACTACTTCTTCTTCTACTTCAATACCATAATCAGTAGCAATTAATTCAATTGTATCTTTATCTAAGTCTTGGTTAATTGTTGCCATAATTCCAAGCATAAAGAGTTTCTTAATAATTTCAGAAGGCTCTTTGCTTAATTTTTTAGCAAGCTCACCTACTGTAAGACTTCCAGAGAAAGTAATTTTATCTGGTGTTTCTACAGTTTGTGTTTGTTGTCTTCCAGCAAAGTTATCTTGACGTTTGTCTTCGTTTCCTTTGCCTTTTTTCTTTTTCTTATTGCTGTTCTTTTTACTACGAACAACTTTTTCTTCTACTTCAAACTCATCTGCAACAGAAGGTTTTTCAGCTTGATACTCATTATCTAATTTGTTTACTACTTCATCGTCTAACATTGTCATATGATTCGAAACCTCGATATTCATTTCTTTTAGTTTTGTCATAAGATCTTTACTTGAGATATTATGTTGTTTTGCATATTCATGCACTCGAATTTTACTCATACCTTCACCCCCGGTAATTTGTATCGAGCATGCTACGCAGCTTTTTCGCAAAGCCTTCATCTAACACAGCTACAACGACTCGCTCATCTCTCCCAATCGCATGCCCTAATTGTTGTCGATTTTCGACCTTTCTCATTGGTACGTTGTAATACGTCGTTTTATCCGTAATACGCTTTGCAGTATTTGCTGACGCATCCTCAGATAGCAAAACTAGTTTTGCCTTGCCACTTCGTACTTCTTTTAAAACGAGTTCTTCACCCGAAATAATTTTTCGAGCCCGGTTTGCTAGTCCTAAAAACGATTTCCAATCGGACACTTATTTCGACTCCTTCTCAACAAGCTCAAGAAGCTCTTCATAAAGAGAACTGTCGATTTTCGCTTTTAGATGATGTTCCAAGACATTTTTCTTTTGAGCTTGAAGAATGCTTTCTTTATCTTTTGATAAATAAGCACCTCGTCCTGATTTCTTTCCAGTTAAATCAATAGACACTTCTCCCTCTTTGGAACGAACAATGCGAACGAGCTCTCGTTTTGATTTCATTTCTTGCGTTGCAACACATTTTCGTAACGGAACTTTTCGATTGCTCATACTCATCACCTCTATTCGATTTCGTCTTCAACTGAATCGAATCCGAATGCGATTACGCTATCTTCTTCTGTTACAATACCAAGTTGTTTCGCATCAGACTCACTCTTAATATCAATTTTCCAACCTGTTAATTTAGCTGCTAAACGTGCATTTTGTCCACGTTTACCGATGGCTAATGACAGTTGGTGGTCTGGAACAACAACAGTTGTTGCTTTTTCCTCTTCATCTACAAGTACTTTAACAACTTGTGATGGGCTTAAAGCATTGGCAACATATTCTACTGGATCATTTGACCAGCGAACGATGTCAATCTTTTCGCCTTTTAGTTCGTCTACAATGCGTTGTACACGTTGTCCTTTCGGTCCTACACAAGAACCTACTGGATCAACATCAATGTTCTCTGCATGTACAGAAATTTTAGAACGATCTCCTGCTTCACGTGCTACAGAACGAATTTCAACAGTTCCATCATAAATCTCAGGAACTTCCATTTCGAATAAACGTTTTAAAAGACCAGGATGTGTACGTGATACGTAAATTTGTGGTCCTTTTGTTGTTTTTTCTACTTTCGTAATGAATACGCGAATACGATCATGTGGTTTGTACTGTTCATTTGGCATTTGCTCACTTACAGGTAATAAAGCTTCTACTTTCCCTAAGCTTACATAGATGAAACGAGCATCTTGACGTTGTACGATACCCACCATAATATCTTCTTCACGGTCACTAAACTCAGAGTAAATAACACCACGCTCTGCTTCACGCACTCGTTGTGTTACAACCTGTTTTGCAGTTTGTGCTGCAATACGACCGAAATCTTTTGGTGTTACTTCAATCTCTAGTACGTCACCATCTTGATAGTTCGGATTAATTTGTCTTGCTTCTTCAACAGAAATTTCAAGACGTGGATCAAACACGTTATCAACAACGTCTTTACGTGCTAAAACTTGAATTGTTCCCACTTCTGGGTTAAAGCTCACACGAACGTTTTGTGCTTGGTTAAAATTGCGTTTATAAGCAGAGATTAACGCTGCTTCAATCGCATCAATAATAATATCTTTGCTAATTCCTTTTTCTGACTCTAATACGAGCAAGGCATCTAACAACTCAGTGCTCATGAAGATCCCCCTTCTAACTAAAACGTAACAGCAAGTCGCGCATTTGCAACTTTGTCCATTGGAATTTGGATTTCTTTTTTACGTGTTTTAATTGTTAATAGTAGTGTAATTGTAGTACCATCGTAGGAAAGTAGCTTTCCTTCAAACATTTTTTCACCATCAATCGGCTCATATGTTTTAATTGCCACTTGTTTTCCTACCGCTTGCTGGAAGTCTTTCTCTTTCTTTAATGGGCGTTCCGCTCCAGGAGATGATACATCCAAAAAGTAAAGATGAGGAATTGGATCCTCTTTATCTAAAGCTTCGCTTAAACGTTCACTTACCGCACCGCATTCTTCAATGTCGACTCCCTTTTCAGAATCGATGAATACGCGTAAGAACCAGTCTTGTCCTTCTTTCACATACTCTACATCTACAAGTTCAAGATTTAACTCTTCAACGATTGGCTGCGCAAATGCTTCTACAACTTCTGTGACTTTCTTATCCATAAACAGCCTCCTTCCTGCCGCCATGTACCATTTACAAGAAAAGACCCCGTCCATAAAACGGTCTATCTTATTCTTTCTCGTTAGCTAACAAAAGCCCCTGCCGTTAAGCAGGGAATATCTGTCTTAGTATTACCAAATTTAAGTAGTAAAACTTGTAACAAAATATGTATATACGACAGAAATTTCTTACCTCTCCACATCAATAAAACGTAGATAGTAACACGAAAGAGTGGGTTTCCCCACTCTTTTTTTCACACAATATACATGACATGGTTATCTCGGTTAATAGTATACCATAGCAAATGTTGATTTGCAAAGACTTTTCCTACCTGTTAGAACAGTGATAACTGGTTTTGATCAGGTAAATCGCCTAAGCAACCTTGACTATCTAAATACTCAATAATTGTTTTCGAAACCTTACTACGCTGCTGTAAATCTTCTTTTGATAAGAAATCTCCATTTTTACGTGCTTCTACAATACTTAAAGCTGCGTTTGTACCAAGTCCAGGCACTGCATTAAATGGAGGAATTAAAGTATCCCCATCAATAATAAATTCTGTTGCATGCGAACGGTATAAATCAACCTTTTGGAATGAGTATCCACGCTCACACATTTCAAGTGTCATTTCTAGTACTGTTAATAAACTTTTCTCTTTCGGCGCTGCATCCAAACCTTTTTGCGCAATTTCATCAATTCTTGCGCGTATAGATGCTGAACCTTTCGCCATCGCCTCTACGTCAAAGTCATCTGCACGAACTGTAAAGTATGCCGCATAGAATAGAAGCGCGAAATGTACTTTAAAATATGCAATACGTACAGCCATAAGTACGTAAGCAGCCGCATGGGCTTTAGGGAACATGTACTTGATCTTCTTACATGAATCAATATACCAACCTGGTACATTATTACTTTTCATGTCCTCTTCCCATTCTTCTGGTACACCTTTACCTTTACGAACCGACTCCATGATTTTGAAGGCTAGTGATGGGTCTAAACCTTGATAGATTAAATATACCATGATGTCATCACGACAACCAATAACTTCACTCAGCGTACATGTACCATTATAAATTAACTCGTTTGCATTACCAAGCCATACGTCCGTACCATGAGATAGTCCTGAAATTTGGACTAACTCTGAGAATGTCGTAGGTTTTGTTTCTTCTAACATCTGCCTTACGAATTTCGTACCAAACTCTGGTATACCAAGTGTACCTGTTTTACAGTTAATTTGTTCTTCCGTTACCCCTAACGATTCTGGCCCAGAGAAAATTTTCATTACTTCTGGATCGTCTGTTGGGATTGTTTTCGGATCAATACCACTTAAATCTTGTAACATACGAATAACAGTTGGATCATCGTGTCCTAGTATATCAAGTTTCAATAAATTATCATGAATTGAGTGGAAATCAAAGTGTGTCGTTCGCCACTCAGCACCTATTGAATCTGCCGGGAACTGAATTGGTGAGAAATCAAAGATGTCCATATAATCTGGCACAACGATAATACCACCTGGATGCTGTCCCGTTGTACGTTTTACACCAGTACATCCTGCTACTAAGCGGTCAATCTCTGCATTTCGAATCGTTAAGTTATGATCATTTGCATAACCTTTTACATATCCATAAGCAGTTTTTTCCGCAACTGTACCAATCGTTCCTGCACGATATACATAATCTTCACCGAACAGTACTTTCGTATAGTTATGGGCACGTGGTTGGTATTCCCCAGAAAAGTTCAAATCGATGTCGGGTACCTTATCTCCTTTAAATCCAAGGAACGTTTCGAACGGAATATCATGTCCATCTTTTACATATGGAACATTACATGTAGGACAATCTTTATCTGGTAAGTCAAAACCAGAACCTACAGAACCATCATTAAAGAATTCTGATTGCTTACACTTCGGACATACATAGTGTGGTGGTAATGGATTTACTTCTGTAATTTCCATCATAGTTGCTACAAATGATGAACCTACCGATCCACGCGAACCTACTAAATATCCGTCTACTAATGATTTTTTTACAAGTTTATGTGAAATTAAATAAATTACGGCGAATCCATGTCCAATAATACTTTTTAATTCTTTTTCTAAACGTGCTTCTACAATTTCAGGTAACTCTTCACCATAAATGCTACGCGCCATTTCATAGCTCATATCACGCGTTTCATCATCTGCACCTTCAATTTTCGGAGTATATAAATCATCCTTTACTGGATGAACATCGCCAATTAATGATGCAACCTTTTGTGTATTCGTTACGACAATTTCTTTCGCTACTTCTTCACCTAAGAATGAGAAACACTCTAACATTTCATCCGTTGTACGGAAATGTACAGGCGGTAATGAATGTCTGTTTAACGGATTGGCTCCGCCCTGCGAACTAACTAAAATTTTGCGATACATCGCATCTTCTGGATCTAAGTAATGCACGTTTCCGGTAGCGACAACGGGTTTATCTAACGTCTCACCTAGTTTAACTAAGTTAGAAATAATTGTTTTTAATTGCCCTTCATCTCGAACGAGTTCACGCTCTACTAAATGACGTAACACATCTGGCGGCATGACTTCAATGTAATCATAGAACTGCGCAATTTCTTCTACCTCTTCAGGTGCTTTTTGCATCATTGCCTCAAACACTTCACCTTTATCACAAGCCGTTCCTACTAAAATTCCTTCACGGTATTTTTTTAATAGTGACCTCGGTACTCGTGGTACACGGTAAAAATAATTTAAGTGAGAGTATGAAACAAGTTTATATAAATTTTTCAACCCAACATCTGATGTAGCAAGTAACGTCATATGACTTGGACGTCCACGCTTATACGCATCCCCTTGCCCCATGCTATCATTTAATTGATCGTGATATTCAAATCCCTTTTCAATTACATCTTTTAACATTTTCACAAGTAAATATCCCGTTGCTTCTGTATCATAAATCGCACGGTGATGTTGCGTTAATTCAATATCAAGCTTTTTACACATCGTATTTAATCGATGGTTTTTCATTTCCGGGAATAAGAATCTTGCAAGTTCTAACGTATCAATAACTGGGTTATTCGTTTTTTCTAGTCCAGCCTTTTTAAAACCTACGTTAATAAAGCCCATATCAAAGCTTGCATTGTGAGCAACAAGTGTATGATCGCCCATCCATTCCTCAAACTTTTTAAACACCTCGTCCACTTCTGGTGCATCGGTTAACATATCATCTGTAATACCTGTTAATTCAATAATCGTCGCCGATAATGGTTGATGCGGATTTGCGAACGATTCAAAACGATCAATAATTTCGCCACCTTTTACTTTTACGGCAGCTAACTCAATGACAGTATCATACACAGCAGATAACCCTGTCGTCTCAACGTCAAAAACAACATATGTTTCATCTGCAAGTACACGATGCGCTTCGTTATATGCAATCGGTACACCATCATTAACTAAATTCGCCTCTACACCATATATAACTTTAACCCCAGCTTTTTTACCGGCAGAATACGCCTCTGGGAAAGACTGCGCAACAGCATGGTCTGTAACCGCAATTGCCTCATGCCCCCATTTACCTGCTTGAGCAACAAGTCTAGAAACAGGAGTAACAGCATCCATTTGGCTCATCGGTGTGTGAAGATGCAGCTCTACACGTTTTTCACCTTCTGGCGCTTTATCTTTACGAGACGGTCCTGTTATTTCATTAATATCATTTGCAATCATTACTAAATCTCGAACAAATGTATCATTTTGGACAGAACCACGAGCCTTCACCCACATTCCTTTTTTCAAAGATTGTAGCATTGGAATATCTTCCTTATCACGTGAGAACATTTTAATCATAATAGAATCTGTATAATCCGTTATTTTTAAAGTTAATAACGTACGTCCACTACGAAGTTCTTTCGTTTCCACATGGAAGACATATCCTTGAACCGTTTTTCTTCTTTCTTCATCTTGAATTTCTCGCATCGGTGTAATCTCTTCATCCGGCTTAATAAGATATCCAAGTGTAATCGGTCCTTCATGCACAACGCTGCTTTCTTCAGCTTGCTTCTTCGCCATTTCTTCCATAGCTTGTATAACACGCTCACGGTCTTCTTGCTGCGTTTGCTCACGAAACTTTTGCATTTCTTCTGTATTTTGCTGTATATGTGTGTCTAACTGGAAACGAGGGAATCCAAAAGCCTCGTATTGATCCCCTACTGGTTTCGCAACGTTTTTCTTTAAAGCAGTAGATTCCAGCTCGTTATTCACATTTATAAGTAACTTCACTCCATTCACCTGTGGAAGCTGCTTCTTCAAATAAGCAAACATAGGTGAAAATGTAATTCGCTCCGTACAAAGTGGCCAATACGCCCGCACTTCTTCTTCTGTAAATTGTTTATTCTCTGTTTCTAATGCAAATGTTGTTCTTGCAATATGAGAAAATGATTGCTTAAGCTTTGTTTCTAGCAATTCATATAATTCTGTAGGCAAAATACGTGGCACTTGTAAATCAAAATGCCAACTTTTATTCGCTTTATCAATAACGAGCCTTTCAATACCACCGCCTTGTAAATATTGATTTATAAGTTCGTCTGGTATTTGCAACTGCTGGAGCAAAATTTGAAATCGCTCTTGTTGTTCATTTGTTAAAGACATAAGCACTCTCCTTCCATTTGCTATTATAAATTGAAACGTACTACAAAGAAAGATTTCTCCCTTCTTCTTTTACAAAATACGTTTACAAAGAAAGAGAAGGTACCCCATTACGAGGTACCTCTTCTTAGTTTAAAATATTAGCAATATATGTTTGAAGTTCTTCTACTTTTACTTCTTCAGACTCGCCTGTAGCGCGTACTTTCACTTCTACAATACCTTCGTCTGCTTTTTTACCAACCGTCACGCGAACTGGAAGTCCGAATAAATCTGCATCCGCAAATTTAACACCTGCACGTTCTGCACGATCATCTAGTAATACTTCATATCCTTGCTCTTGTAATGAGTTGTAGATATTCTCACCCATTTCACGTTGTGCATCAGATTTCATATTTACTGGAATTACATGCACATGGAACGGTGCTACAGCTTTTGGCCAAACTAAACCGTTCTCATCATTAAACTGCTCTGCGATTGCTGCCACTGTACGAGATACACCGATACCGTAACAACCCATAATAAGTGGTTGTGTTTTTCCGTTTTCATCTAGGAATGTTGCGTTCATTGCTTCACTATAACGAGTTCCTAATTTGAATACATGACCAACTTCAATTCCGCGTGCGAAAAGAATTGTTCCATTTCCATCTGGAGACTGGTCTCCTTCTTGAATGAAGCGTAAATCTGTATATTGACTTACTTTAAAGTCACGCTCTGGATTTACATTTACATAATGGAATCCTTCTTCGTTCGCTCCAGAGCATCCGTTAACAATTGATGCTACAGCATGGTCAGCGATAATTTCGATGTCACCTGTTACACCGATCGGTCCTAATGAACCAACTTCACAATTTAATAGTTCTTTCACTTCTTCATGAGAAGCAAGCTCAACAACTGAAGCACCGTATACATTTTTCACTTTTACATCGTTTACTTCATGATCACCACGAACAAGTACAACTACTAATTTCTCATCTACTTTAAATACCATAGACTTAATGCACTGATCAGCTTCAATGTTTAAGAATGCAGATACTTCTTCAATTGCTTTTTGATCTGGTGTTGCTACTTTTTCAAGTGCTTTTTCTGCTTCATCACTCTTCGTATACGTAGCTACAACAGGAGCCATTTCGATGTTTGCTGCATAATCAGATGTATCAGAGTATGCAATTGTATCTTCACCAACTTCAGATAACACCATAAATTCATGCGTATCTTTTCCACCCATTGCTCCAGAGTCAGCAATAACTGCACGGAAATTCAAGCCACAACGAGCAAAAATGTTAGAATATGCTTTGTACAAGCGATCGTACACTTCGTCTAAGCTCTCTTGTGTAGCATGGAAAGAGTATGCATCTTTCATTAGAAACTCTCTTCCACGTAATAAACCGAAACGAGGTCTTTGTTCATCACGGAATTTTGTTTGAATTTGGTATAATGTTAATGGTAATTTTTTATATGATTTCACTTCATCACGTACAAGATCTGTAATTACTTCTTCATGTGTCGCTCCTAATGCGAACTCACGAGCGTTACGATCTTTCATACGCATTAATTCAGATCCGTAAGAATACCAACGGCCTGATTCTTGCCATAATTCTGCAGCTTGCATCGCTGGCATTAATAATTCTACAGCTCCTGCGCGCTCCATTTCTTCTCGAACGATACGTTCTACTTTGTGTAGTACTTTTAATCCAAATGGTAGAAAACTATAAATACCAGAAGCATTTTGACGCATAAAACCTGCACGAAGTAATAACTGATGACTCTTAATCTCCGCGTCAGCTGGAACTTCACGTAATGTAGGACTGAATACCATACTTTGTCTCATTTATTCGCACCTCTTCATTTTACTCTTATACGCAGTAAAACCCCTCACCTCGAGTTAGGTGAGGGATTTTATTCTACGATCTCTATTTCATTATAAGTTTCACTTTATTTTACAAGAAAAACTTACGAATGTCATTCCAAGTTACAACTAACATAAGTAACATTAATAATGCAAAACCAATAAAGTGAACCATTCCTTCTTTTTGACGGTCAATTGGTTTCCCTCGTAACGCTTCAATTAAGAAGAAGAACAAACGTCCACCGTCTAAAGCTGGAACTGGTAGTAAATTAAATAAACCAAGGTTAATACTTAATACTGCTGCTAAACTTAATACACGCGTAAATCCATAATCTACAACTTGATCTGTTAGATTATAAATCCCTACTGGACCTGACAACTCATTAATAGAGAATTGACCAGTTACTAATTTCACAAGTGACTCAAAAATTAATTTCGTCCATTGGTATGTTTGTTCAAAACCTGATTTAATAGAACCCATTACTGTTTTCTCTACTGGAGAGTAAACACCAATTCTACCAACTTCTTCTTTACCCTCTTTATCGAGCGTTGGCGTTACTTTCACATTAAATTGTTCACTATCACGCTTTACTTGTAACGTAATTTCTTTATTCGGGTTCTCACGTACAATGGTAACAACATCTTTCCATGTACTTGTGTTTTTCCCATCGATTGCTTGAATTGTATCATTTTCTTTTAATCCAGCTTGCTCGGCTGCACTATTCTCCATTACTTTTCCGACCATTGGCTTGTCAACAGGAACACCTTGTACAAACCCTAGAATCACAAAAATGACAAATGCTAAAATGAAGTTCATTGCAGGACCTGCAAAGATTGTCAAAGCACGTTGACCCAATTTCTTGGAGCCAAACTGCCTATTATACGGAGCAATTTGAATTTCTTCACCAGCAGTAATGATACGAGCCTTTTCATTCACTCGGAATGTTTGAAGCTCTTCCTCGTACTCTTCATAGCCCGAAATTGTTAAATTATGCTCTAAATCAGCTTGTTCGACTTCAATGACGCGAACATTTGGATACTTTTCATATCCATCAAAAACTAATTTTGCAACTTCGTCTTTTTCATTTAATACAAGGCCAACCTTTTTACCAGGCTTTAACTCAACTGTATCTGCATCCTCGCCAGCCATTCTTACATAGCCACCAAGGGGCAGTAATCGAATCGTATACACCGTTTCATTCTTTTCAAATGAGAATATTTTCGGACCAAAACCAATCGCAAACTCACGGCATAAAATACCTGCTCTTTTTGCGAAATATAGATGCCCTAGCTCATGGAAAAATACGAGTGCACCGAAAATTAATATAAAGGCAATCGCTGTATTCAATTCCATACCACCTTTGCTAAATTTGTTCCATCACAAACCGTCTTGTGGCTGCATCAATTTCCAGAATTTCCTCTAAGCTCGGACGCGCAATGACATTGTGATGGTTCATTGCTTTTTCAATGAGGTCTTCCACTGTTAAGAAACCAATTCTCTTTTGTAAAAAAGCTTCAACAGCTACTTCATTCGCTGCATTCATTACAGCTGGCATACTTCCACCTGCTTTTCCAGCTTCATACGCAAAACGTAGGCAACGGAAACGTTCTTGGTTCATTTTCTCAAAATGCAACGTCCCTATTTCCCATAAGTTTAACTGTTTTGTGTCTGAAAGAGGCAATCGATCAGGATATGTAAGTGCGTATTGAATTGGTACTCGCATATCAGGTGAGCCAAGCTGTGCCATTACACTACGATCTTCAAATTCAACCATAGAATGGATAATACTTTCTTTATGTAAAACAACATCGATTTGCTCATAAGGGATACCAAAAAGCCAATGTGCTTCAATTACTTCTAGCCCCTTATTCATCATTGTAGCAGAATCAATTGTAATTTTCGAACCCATTGACCAGTTTGGATGTCGAAGCGCATCTTCTACGGTCACATGATGCAATTCATCTCTCGTTTTGTCACGGAAACTTCCACCAGAAGCCGTAATAATTAGTCGAGAAATTCTTTTTTCATTTTCACCATTCAAACATTGAAAAATAGCTGAATGTTCACTATCTACCGGAAGTAACGAAACATTATGTTTTCGCGCTGCTTCCATTACAAGATGCCCTGCAGTTACTAACGTTTCTTTGTTTGCAATTCCAATTGTTTTTTTCGCCTCAATTGCACGAAGTGTTGGTAACAACCCTACGCTACCTACAACAGCATTTACTACAATCTCCGCATCTGGATGTAATGCCACTTCTAAAAGCCCTTCACTACCATATACAATTTTTGTATTACCAGAGACAGCTTGTAATTTTAAAACATCTTCCTCTCTTTGCACAGAGACGATTTGCGGAGAAAATTCTTGAATTACCTTTACTGCGTAGTCAATATTTTTCCCTACAGAAAAAGCAACGAGACGGAATTGGTCTGGGTGCGAGCGTAATACATCTAAAGTTTGTGTACCAATTGATCCGCTTGCACCTAATAAACTAATGTTTTTCATGACTCCAACCCCTCGTTCATTTATTAATTATATTGTAATAAGAAGTAGAGAATTGGTAAAACAAATAACCAACTATCTGTTCGATCTAATATACCACCATGTCCAGGTAAAATTGTACCTGAATCCTTTACACCATAATGACGTTTAAATGCAGACTGCACTAAATCACCAATTTGTCCAAAAATAGAAATGATAATTGTCAATACAATTAAAATCCCTACATTAGCCTCAACTGGGAAAAACATATTGTAAACAAGTGCTACAACAATTCCACAAACGATGCCACCTAATGAACCTTCAATCGTTTTATTTGGACTAATTTCTGGCCACAATTTCCTCTTTCCTAATGCCTTTCCTACGAAATATGCACCTGAATCAGTAGCCCATATAACAAATAATGCACAAAACACATATTTAATTCCTAATATTCTCGTTTCATTTAAATATAGGAATCCCATTCCAACATATGTTGTTGCCATTAGTAAAAATGAAGCATGGTCAAAAGTAAATGTATTCTTAGAAAGGACTGTATATGATAAAAGTAATAAAACAATCACAAATGTGATTTCTAATTTACCTAATCCAATCTGTGTAAACAGTTCTGATGCACTACTTGGAATTAAAATAATCCATAATAATACTGCAGCTAAAACTGTTGGTACTGAAATAAGCGTAAGCTTATTCATACGAATTAATTCATATAAACCTATAGAAGCAAGTGCATACACTAAAACCGTAAAAGGCACGCCACCGTAAATTACGATGGGAATGAATAGCGCGGCAGCAACCACTCCAGTAATAATTCTCTGTTTCACTACCAAACCCTCTCTTTCTACACGCCTCCGAATCTGCGCCCTCTATGCTGAAAGTCTGTAATCGCATTTAGCAAATGTTCCTCGGTAAAATCTGGCCAATACACATCTGTAAACCAAAATTCCGAATATGCAATTTGCCATAACATGAAATTACTAATACGTAGCTCTCCGCTCGTACGGATTAACAACTCCGGGTCAGGTAAAGAACTCGTCATTAAATAGGAAGAAATCATTTCTTCACTTACATCTTCAACACGAATTTTTCCTTCCTCACTATCTTTCACCATATGTTGCACAGCAGAAACGATTTCATCTCGACTTCCATAGTTTAACGCGAAATTAAGAATTAATCCCGTATTCTCTTTCGTATCTTCCATGGCCTTTTCCATCGCTCTGCGTGTATGCGTAGGAAGACGATCTTGTTGTCCTATCACTCGGACTTGTACGTTCTCTTCAATCAATTCTGGTAAAAATGTACCTAAAAATTCTTCTGGAAGCCTCATTAAATAGTCAACTTCCTTTTTCGGTCTTTTCCAGTTCTCAGTTGAAAAAGCATAAAGAGTTAATACTTTCACATTAAGTTTGCTTGCAAATTTTGTGATTTTCTTTACAACTTGCATGCCTTCATGATGTCCCGCAATACGGGGCATCGCTCTCCTCTTTGCCCATCTCCCATTACCATCCATAATGATGGCAATATGTTCCGGGATGTATCCTTTTTTCACTTCTTCAACGAGATGATCAAACGATGCGACCTTTTTACTTTTAAAAAAAGGAAAGTTTTTAAACATCATTCATACCCTCCAGCAAGCAGACATATGCCTAAAAGTGTAAAAAGACCCCCTTAAGAAGAGGGTCATATTTGCGAAGGTATCGCTATTACACTTCCATGATTTCTTTTTCTTTGTTTTTTGCGATTTCGTCAACTTTTGCAATATATTTATCTGTTTCTTTTTGGATATCTTCAGTATATCCTCTTAAATCATCTTCTGTAATCTCGCCAGCTTTTTCAAGCTTCTTAAGATCATCGTTACCGTCACGACGTACGTTACGAACTGCAACTTTTGCTTCTTCAGCATATTTTTTCACAACTTTTACAAGATCACGACGACGCTCTTCTGTTAATGCAGGGAATGCAATACGAATTACAGTTCCGTCATTAGAAGGGTTTAAGCCTAAATCTGCTTTTAAAATTGCTTTTTCGATATCACCGATAGAAGTTTTATCATAAGGTTGAATTACAAGTAAACGTGCTTCTGGAACTGTAATGTTCGCTAATTGCACAACTGGTGTTGGTGCACCATAGTAATCAACTTGTACTTTATCTAATACAGACGCGTTTGCACGGCCAGCACGAACTGTTGCTAATTCACGAGAATACGCAGCAACTGCTTTTTCCATTTTTTCATTTGAAGACTTCAATACTTGTTGTCCCATATTTATTTCCCCCTTACAACTGTTCCGATATTTTCGCCTAAAACGGCACGTTTAATATTACCTTTTTCCATAACTGAGAATACAATTAATGGAATATCATTATCCATACATAGAGAAGAAGCTGTAGAATCCATTACACCTAAACCTTCTTTTAATACATCTAAGTAAGTAAGCGTTTCGTATTTCGTAGCTGTTGGGTCAATAGATGGATCCGCATTATATACGCCATCTACATTGTTTTTTGCCATTAAAATTACGTCTGCTTCAATCTCTGCCGCACGTAATGCTGCTGTTGTATCTGTAGAGAAGTATGGATTACCTGTACCTGCTGCAAAAATCACAACACGTTTCTTCTCTAAGTGACGAACTGCTTTACGACGAATGTAAGGCTCTGCCACTTGACGCATCTCAATTGAAGTTTGTACACGAGTTTGAATTCCGATATTCTCCAAGCTATCTTGAAGAGCTAATGAATTCATAACTGTTGCTAACATGCCCATGTAATCTGCTCCTGCACGATCCATGCCCATTTCACTTCCAATTTTTCCACGCCAAATGTTACCGCCACCAACAACAACAGCAACCTCTACATCAAGTTCTGCAATTTCTTTTACTTGCTCCGCAACTGATTTAATAACAGATGGGTTAATTCCAAATCCTTGCTCGCCAGCTAAAGCTTCTCCACTCAGCTTTAAAACGACACGATTATATTTCGGTTTACTCATAATGAACCTCCAATTGCTTACATCTTTATTTTAAAAAAGGGAACACAATGTGTTCCCTAATCTGTATTAGTTACTACCTTTTACTTGGTTCATTACTTCTTCAGCAAAGTTGTCTTCGCGTTTTTCGATACCTTCACCAACAGCGTAGCGAACGAATCCTTTTAATGTTCCGCCTTTAGACTCAACGAACTGACGAACTTTCATATCAGGGTTTTTAACGAATGCTTGGTCAAGTAAGCAAATTTCTTCGAAGAATTTGCCAAGACGGCCTTCAACCATTTTTGCAACGATTTTTTCAGGCTTGCCTTCGTTTAATGCTTGTTGTGTTAATACTTGACGCTCATGCTCAACTTCTTCAGCTGTTACAGCATCGCGGTCGATGTATTTAGGGTTAACTGCTGCAATGTGCATAGCTACATCTTTAGCAGCTGCTTCATCAGTAGAACCTTCAAGAACTGTTAGAACACCAATGCGTCCACCCATGTGTAGGTAAGCACCGAATGCATCTGCATCAGTTTTTGTTACGATTTCGAAACGACGAAGTGTAAGTTTTTCACCAATTTTAGCAATTGCTTCGTTGATGTGTTCTTCTACTTGTTTGCCGTTTTCCATTGTTTGAGCCATAGCTTCTTCAACGTTAGCTGGTTTGTTAGTTAATAAGTGAGCAGCTAATTCTTTAATTAATGTTTGGAAACCTTCGTTTTTCGCAACGAAATCAGTTTCAGAGTTTAATTCTAAGATTAAACCATCGTTACCGTTTGTTTCGATGAAAGTTAAACCTTCAGCAGCAATGCGGTCTGCTTTTTTAGCAGCTTTTGCAATACCTTTTTCACGTAAGAAGTCAATTGCCTTCTCCATGTCGCCATTAGTTTCTGTTAAAGCTTTTTTGCAGTCCATCATACCTGCGCCAGTTTTTTCACGTAATTCTTTTACCATTTGTGCAGTGATTGCCATACTATTCATCCTCCTAAAATATGTATTTATACCTTTTATAAAGGTGTTTATACCTTAAAAAAGGTGATAAAAGGCCGAACCCCTTATCACCTTTCCAACTTTGTTACGCAGTAACAGTTTCTTCACCTTGTTTTGCTTCAAGGATCGCGTCTGCCATTTTAGATGTAAGAAGTTTTACAGCACGAATTGCATCATCGTTTGCTGGGATAACGTGATCGATTTCGTCTGGATCACAGTTTGTATCAACGATACCGATGATTGGAATGTGTAATTTGCGTGCTTCAGCAACTGCAATACGCTCTTTACGAGGGTCTACTACGAATAATGCACTTGGAAGACCTTTCATATCTTTAATACCGCCTAAGAATTTCTCAAGACGCTCTAACTCTTTTTTAAGTTGAACAACTTCTTTCTTAGGAAGTACTTCGAAAGTACCATCTTCTTGCATTCTTTCGATGTCTTTAAGACGCTTGATACGCTTTTGGATTGTTTGGAAGTTTGTTAAAGTTCCACCTAACCAACGTTGGTTAACGAAGTACATACCAGCACGAGTTGCTTCTTCTTTAATAGCTTCTTGTGCTTGTTTTTTAGTACCTACGAATAAGATGTCTCCACCTTCAGCAGCGATGTCACGCATCGTTCTGTAAGCTTCCTCAACTTTTTTCACAGTTTTTTGTAAGTCGATGATGTAGATACCGTTACGCTCTGTGAAAATGTAACGCTTCATTTTTGGGTTCCAACGACGAGTTTGATGTCCGAAATGAACACCAGCTTCAAGCAATTGCTTCATAGAAATTACTGACATAATATAGTTCCTCCTAAATGGTTTTTGATATCCTCCGTTTACTTCATCTCTAAGCGAAACTACAAACGTAGCACCAACACTTAAATCAGTAAACGTGTGTACTTTGTACTGACACCACTGCTTACTATATCATACTGAAATATTACAATCAAGTCGAAAATGCGAACAATGTAAAACTTTCTTTGTTCACACTCGAATTCTAGTATTACCAACCCGTATTTCTTTTAAGCAAAAAAATGAAATTCAATTCATAGTTTTTCCGAAAAACACGATTAGGACGCTTTTTGCAAACAACATTAATCTTGTATACACAAAAAACTCCCCTCAAAAAAATGAGGAGAGTTTTATAAATTAGTTTGTTTTTAATTTAGCAAGTTCATGTAAGAATTTGTCGTTTAATACTTTAATGTATGTTCCTTTCATACCTAAAGAACGCGACTCAATTACACCAGCACTCTCTAATTTACGAAGTGCATTTACGATTACAGAACGAGTGATTCCTACGCGGTCAGCAATTTTACTTGCAACAAGTAAACCTTCTGTTCCATTTAATTCTTCGAAGATGTGCTCGATTGCTTCTAACTCACTGTAAGATAATGAGCTGATCGCCATTTGAACAACAGCTTTACTACGTGCTTCTTCTTCGATTTCTTCTGCTTTTTCACGTAAAATTTCCATACCTACAACAGTTGAGCTGTACTCAGCAAGAATTAAATCATCATCTAAGAACTCTTGACCAAGACGAGCTAACACTAATGTACCTAGACGCTCACCGCCACCAACGATTGGTACGATTGTAGTTAAACCTTGACCAAATAATTCTTTATTTTCTACTGGGAATGCTGTGTAAGCACTGTTTACATCTAAGTTTGAAGATGTTTCTGTAATGTTGAATAAGCTTTGTGTGTACTCTTCTGGGAATTGACGCTCTGCAAGCATTTGCTTCATACGCTCATTCTCAATTTGTTGGTGAATTGCATAACCTAGTAATTTACCACGACGGCTTACTACGAATACGTTCGCTTCAATTACTTCACACATTGTGTCAGACATTTCTCTAAAGTTTACAGGCTTTCCTGCTGCGCTCTGTAATAACGCATTTAATTTTCTTGTTTTTGCTAATAATTCCATTTCAAAAGTTCCTCCTACATGTTACTCACATATTTTTTCATCACTTGGAAACTAGGGCGAGTCACCTGATGACACTATTACAAAATAAACTGGCTCACATCTTTATTTTTAGCAATCGTTGCTAATTTCTCCTCAACGTATTGAGGTGTTATCGTTATTTTCTCTAACGTAATTTCAGATGCTTCAAACGATAAATCTTCAAGGAGCTTCTCCATAATCGTATGAAGTCTTCTTGCTCCAATATTATCTGTATCCTGATTAACTTGATAAGCAATCTCAGCAATCTTACGAATAGCATCGTCTGAAAATTCAATTTCTATACCTTCAGTCGCTAATAAAGCCATATATTGTTTAATTAACGCGTTGTCAGGCTCGATTAATATTTTAACAAAATCATCTGTCGATAATTTTGTTAGTTCTACTCGAATCGGAAATCTCCCTTGCAGTTCCGGAATTAAATCCGACGGTTTAGACATATGAAACGCTCCAGCTGCAACGAATAAAATATAATCCGTTTTTACTGATCCGTATTTTGTCGCAACATTCGATCCTTCTACAATCGGCAGAATGTCACGTTGCACACCTTCACGTGATACATCTACGCTATTCGACTGCTTACCAGCAATTTTGTCAATTTCATCGATAAAAATAATCCCGAGCTGTTCAGCACGATAAACAGCCTCTTGTGTAACTTCATCCATATCAATTAAGCGCTGTGCTTCCTCATTTGTCAAGAGTTTTCTTGCTTCTTTTACAGAAAGTTTACGTTTTTTTGTTTTTTTCGGCATAAAACTTCCTAGCGCATCCTGGAAATTCATTCCCATTTGTTCCATGCCAGTTCCTTGTAACATATCGAACATGGAAGACTGTTGTTCAGTCACTTCAATCGATACAATTTCATCTTCAAGAAGTCCTGCAGCAAGCTTTCTTTCTACATCTTGACGTTTCTTTTCGATTTCAACATCTTCCTGTGCATCAGTTGTTTGATTCGAATTTTGAGCACCGCCAAATAGCATTTCTAATGGGTTTTTAAATCCAGATTGTTTCTCTGGACTAGGCACTAAAATTTCAACAAGACGTTGGTTCGCTTGTTCTTCTGCTTTATCTTGTACTTTAACTACCATTTCTTCTTTCACGATACGAACTGACGTTTCCACAAGGTCACGTACCATCGATTCTACATCTCTACCTACATATCCAACTTCTGTAAATTTCGTAGCTTCAACCTTAATAAAAGGTGCTCCAACGAGTTTCGCCATTCGTCGTGCTACCTCTGTTTTACCAACACCTGTCGGTCCAATCATTAAAATATTTTTAGGCGCAATTTCATCACGTAGATTTTCAGCTAATTTACTTCGACGGTATCGATTTCTTAAAGCTACAGCAACCGCTTTCTTCGCATCTTTTTGACCGATAATGTATTGATCTAATTTTTCCACAATTTGACGCGGAGTAAAATGTAAATGCATATAAAATGCCTCCCTTACGATTCTACAATTCTTCCACAATTATATTGTGGTTTGTATAAACACAAATATCGCCAGCAATGTCTAAACTCGCTTTCGCAATTTGCTTCGCTGTTAAATGTTCACTTGCATATTGCTTTAAAGCACGACCTGCAGAAAGCGCATAATTCCCGCCAGATCCAATTGCTAAAATACCATCATCCGGTTCAATTACTTCTCCTGTGCCTGAAACAAGGAGCATAGTTGTTTTATCCATGACAATGAGCATCGCTTCTAGCTGACGTAACATTTTGTCGCCACGCCATTGTTTTGCCATCTCAACTGCAGCACGCTGCAAGTTGCCATTGTACTCTTCTAACTTCCCTTCAAACATTTCAAAAAGAGTAAATGCGTCAGCAACCGAACCTGCAAAACCAGCTAAAACTTTCCCTTGGAAAAGTTTACGAACTTTACGAGCTGTATGTTTCATTACAACAGCATTCCCCATTGTCACCTGGCCATCTCCAGCCATTGCACATTCTCCATTATGATGAACTGCAAATATCGTTGTAGCGTGGAAATTTCCCATAGAAAAAACTCCTTTATATGTTTTTATAGCTTTAAAAGCAATTTATGCCCGTGGGTGATGCTTCATGTAGACCGAACGCAATCTTTCTTTAGAGACATGCGTATAAATTTGTGTCGTCGACAAATTCTCATGACCGAGTAGCTCCTGTACAGTACGTAAATCTGCCCCTTCATCTAACATATGTGTAGCAAATGTATGCCTTAACATATGGGGACTTATCCGCATTGTCAGCGAAGCTTTCTTAATGAGTTCATTCAATACATAGCGTACCCCTCGACTTGTTAGCGGCGTGCCTTTCGCATTTAAAAATACCATATGAGAGTGTTCTTCAGTTTTTTGAGCTAACTGTTTTCTTCCGTTCTCTATATAAGTAATTAAAGCATCTTGCGCATAGCTTCCGAACGGAATATATCTTTGTTTTTTTCCTTTTCCCATTACTAAAATTGTTCCCACTGCGAAGTCAATATCAGTAAGTTGTAAATTGATACATTCACTCACACGGATCCCAGTCGCATACATCAACTCTAATAAAGCTTGATTCCTTTGACCTAGCGGTGTTTCCGTGTCAGAAACTTCGAATAATTCCTCTAATTCTTCAGCATATAAAAACTTTGGGATTGACAATTCTTTTTTGGGGAGTGACGCAAGTGCAAACGGATTATCTTTCCGATAACCTTCACGCATCAAAAAACGATATAAACTTCGTAAACTTGATACTTTTCTTGCGACAGATTTACGGGCTAACTTTTCATCATGCAACGTCGTTAAGTACAAACGAACATCCGCGTATGTAACATCTAAAAAAGAGGATATGCCTTCTCGCTCCATAAATTGCACAAAATGTTCTAAATCATTTTGATAACTTGCAATTGTATATTTTGAATAATTTCTTTCAATTTGTAAATATCCAACGAATAATTGTAACAATTTCTTCACATTCACACAATTCACCTCAATAAAGGCTACTAAATCGTATCACAACTTAGTAGCCTTTGCAAGAAATTTAACTAAATATTTACAAAATTTTGAATTGTTTCTAAAGCGCGTGTTGCATAGGCTTCATTTCGTTCTGCTTTTTTCTTAATTTTCTTCTCTAACGGTGCAAACAGACCAAAGTTTGCATTCATTGGTTGGAAGTTTTTCGCGTTTGTTGCCGTAATATAATTCGCCATACTTCCCATTGCAGTTACAGATGGTAATACAACTGGCTCTTCACCTTTCACAAGTCGAGCTGCGTTAATACCTGCTAGTAATCCTGATGCTGCCGATTCAACATATCCCTCTACTCCAGTCATTTGACCGGCGAAGAATAAATCATCACGTTGTTTATATTGATATGTTGGACGAAGTAAGTTTGGTGAGTTAATAAACGTATTACGATGCATTACACCATAACGTACAATCTCTGCGTTTTCCAGTCCTGGAATCAACTGTAACACTTCTTTTTGTGGTCCCCACTTTAAATGTGTTTGGAAACCTACGATATTGTATAACGTTCCTGCTGCATCATCTTGACGTAATTGAACAACAGCGTATGGCGTTTTCCCTGTTTTCGGATCTTCTAATCCAACAGGTTTCATCGGTCCAAATACTAGCGTCTGTCTTCCTCTACTTGCCATAACTTCTACCGGCATACAACCTTCAAAGAAAATTTCTTTTTCAAATTCTTTTAAAGGTACTGTTTCAGCTGCAATTAATGCTTCGTAAAAACGGTCAAATTCTTCTTCCGTCATCGGGCAGTTTAAATACGCAGCTTCACCTTTATCATAACGAGATTTTAAATACACTTTATTCATATCAATGCTGTCTTTCTCAACAATCGGTGCTGCAGCATCATAGAAATAAAAATAATCTTCACCTGTTAATTCTTTTAATTGTGCAGCAAGATCAGGAGACGTAAGTGGACCTGTCGCGATAATAGTAGGTCCTTCTGGAATTTCAGTAATTTCTTCATTCATCACAGTTACATTCGGATGGTTTTTCACATACTCCGTTACTTTAGCTGCAAATTCATGACGATCTACAGCTAAAGCCCCTCCTGCTGGCACAGAGCACTCATCAGCCGCACGAATAATAACAGAATCCATTAGGCGCATTTCTTCTTTAATAACACCAACAGCATTTGTTAATGTGTTTGCACGAAGCGAGTTACTACATACTAACTCTGCAAATTTATCTGTGTGATGAGCTGGTGTTTGCCTTACCGGTCTCATTTCATATAATTTTACTTGGACACCACGTTTTGCAATTTGGTAAGCTGCTTCACTTCCTGCAAGACCTGCGCCAATGACGTTTACTACTTGTGTTGTCATATATATCACCTTTCCTTTTCTTCCCGAAAAAAATGTGAGCAGTTACGCTCACATTTGTTGTTCTTCTTCATAATCACACGAAATACATTGTACTTGCACGCCTTTTTTCAACTTCTTCTCTACAAGCATACCTTCGCACTTCGGACATTTACGGCCAATCGGCTTATCCCAAGATACAAAATCACACTCTGGATACGTACCGCATCCATAGAAAAGACGTTTCTTTTTATTACTACGACGTTCAATAATTTGACCTTTATCACATTTTGGACAAGTAACACCGATTTCTTTCACAATCGGTTTTGTATTACGACAATCCGGGAAATTCGAGCAAGCCATAAATTTCCCGTATTTACCCATTTTAAAGACCATTGGGTGATCACATAATTCACAGTCTTCCCCAGCTGGTTCATCTTTAATTTCCACTTCACGCATTTCTTTTTCCGCTTTTTCTAAACGCGGTTCAAAGCCTACGTAAAAATCATCAACAATTTTTACCCAATTCGCATTTCCTTCTTCAACTTCATCAAGACTTTGCTCCATGTTAGCAGTAAATTCAATGTTAATAATTTCCGGGAAAAACTCTAAAATAAGTTCAATTACTATTTCACCAAGTTCAGTTGGAACGAAGCGTTTATTATCCAAACCTACGTATCCACGTTTTTGAATCGTTTCAAGTGTCGGTACGTAAGTCGACGGTCTTCCAATTCCAAGCTCTTCAAGTGTTCTTACTAGTCGAGCCTCTGTATAGCGCGGCGGAGGTTGCGTAAAGTGTTGCTTCGGTTCTAAATCCTTCGAAAATACCGTTTCCCCTACTTCTAAAGGTGGCAACATTTTATCCTTTTCTTCAGCCCCATCATCTTTCGACTCTACATACACTTTCATAAATCCTGGGAACTTTACAACCGATCCACTTGCACGGAACTGAACATTGTTATTAATGAGTTTCGCTGTCACAGTATCCATTATAGCAGACGCCATTTGACTTGCAACAAATCGCTCCCAAATCAATTTATACAATCGAAGTTGATCACGACTTAAGAAACTCTTTAGTTCCTCTGGCTTTCTCATTACCGAAGTAGGACGAATTGCCTCATGCGCATCTTGCGCGTTCGACTTTTTCGTTTCTTTCTTCTTTTCTGTTCCTATGTATTCCGCACCAAACGCATCAGTAATGTAAGTACGCGCCTCTGTTTGAGCTGTTTCTGAGATACGTGTTGAGTCAGTTCTCATATACGTAATAAGACCGACAGTCCCTTGTTTTCCAAGATCGATCCCTTCATACAATTGCTGCGCAAGCATCATTGTTTTCTTTGCTCGCATGTTTAACTTACGCGCTGCCTCTTGTTGTAAGGAAGATGTTGTAAACGGTAACGCAGGATTACGTTTTCGCTCTTTTCGCGCTACATTTTCAACTGAAAACGCATTATCTTTCATCTGTTCAATTATGTCATTCACTTGCGTTTCATTCGTTAATTGAACTTTTTCACCATCTACACCGTAAAAGCTTGCTTCAAATGTGTCTTTCCCTTTCACAAATTCTGTCTTAATTGTCCAGAATTCTTCAGGCTCAAAACTTTGAATTTCTCTTTCACGTTCGATAATTAAACGAACTGCTACAGATTGTACGCGACCTGCACTTAATCCTTTTTTTACTTTCTTCCATAATAAAGGACTAATATTGTAACCAACAAGACGATCTAGTATACGTCTTGCTTGTTGTGCATCTACTAAATCCATATTAATTGCACGAGGATGTTTAAATGATTCTTTGATTGCATCTTTTGTAATCTCATTAAACACAACTCGGCAATCTGATTCCACGTCTACATTTAACGTATTGGCTAAATGCCAAGCAATTGCTTCTCCTTCGCGGTCCGGATCGGCCGCGAGATAGACTTTCTTCGCTTTTTTTGCCGCTGATTTTAAATCTTTTAAGACAGGACCTTTACCACGAATGGTAATATACTTCGGGGTGAAGTTGTTCTTTACTTCTATCCCCATTTGGCTTTTAGGTAAATCGCGAACGTGTCCCATAGACGCGACAACTTTGTATTTTTTCCCTAAATATTTCTCAATGGTCTTCGCCTTAGAAGGCGACTCCACGATTACGAGGTAATCTGACATGCTAGTGCCTCCTTAAGAGGTGGATTCAAGTCTTCATTAATCTTATTGATTTCTCTTGTTTTTGTCAATCAAGAATGAATATACCATACAGTGCCTATCTACCATTTGTCAATAATTGTTTAATAAAAACATGAAAATATAAGGTTAATTTAAAATCTCTTCTAGTATATCTTCTGCATTTCTTACTAGTTTCGCTCCTTGTTGAATTAGATGATTTGTTCCTGATGCACTATCTATAAATATAGGTCCAGGAAGTGCAAATACCTCTCTATTTTGTTCTAAAGCAAGGTCCGCAGTAATCAGTGTTCCGCTTCTCGATTTCGCTTCTACAACTAAAACACCTTTACTTATACCACTAATAATCCGATTCCTTTTTGGAAAATACCATTTTTTCGGTGCATAGTGCGGAGGATACTCTGTTAATAACAATATATATTCATTCCAATCTTCATATAAATATCGATTCTCTTTTGGATATATATACGATAATCCGTGTCCTAGTATCGCAATAGTCGGGCAATGCCGTCTTACTGTAATTTCATGAGACATCGTATCTATTCCTCTTGCAAAACCACTTACAATAAGCCATCCCCTTTCTAATAATGGGTGTAAAATAAATTTTAAACTGTCATGTCCATATAAGGTGGGTTCTCTCGTTCCCACAACCGCTAATTTATTCGATTTATTAAGAAAACCCTTCTCTCCTTTTCCATATATTACAAAGGGAGAATCTTGTATTTCACGTAATAATTGGGGGTAATCTTCATCCCATATTGTCATATAAAAGATTCGATTTTTCTCTAAATAAGATATATATTGCGGGAGATTTGAACTTTGAAGAAATTTTACTAATTCTGAAGATTTTTTCGAGGATATTCCAGTGTAGTATTCTATTTGTTTTGCATTAAAAGTGTATATTCCCTTCAATTCGGGATCGACATATAATAGTCTTTCTATCGCCTTCCAATGATCTGCTAACAAATAATGAAGATGTAATAATCGTTCTCTTTTCATTTCAATTCTCCTTACCCATAATTTTTATTATGTAAACAAGAATTGTGTAAAAAGACACCTTCAAGCAAGAAGGTGTCTTTCAACAGATTAGTAGTTTTTACAAGTCTCAAATAGACCTTTTTCTTTTAAGACAGAGATTAGCGTTTCGCCCATAACCGCTGGAGTTTCCGCTACTTTAATACCACAAGCTTCCATCGTTTTAATCTTTTCAGCAGCTGTTCCTTTACCACCAGAAATGATTGCACCAGCATGACCCATACGTTTGCCAGCAGGTGCTGTTTGGCCACCAATGAAGCCTACAACAGGTTTTGTCATATTAGCTTTCACCCATTCAGCTGCCTCTTCTTCCGCTGTACCACCAATTTCACCAATCATAATTACAGCATGTGTTTCTTCATCTTCGTTAAATGCTTTTAACGCATCAATAAAGTCTGTACCGTTAACAGGGTCTCCGCCGATACCTACAGCCGTAGATTGACCAATACCTTCTTGTGTTAACTGATGTACAGCCTCATACGTTAATGTACCAGAGCGAGATACGATACCTACATGACCTTTTTTATGAATGTATCCTGGCATAATACCGATTTTACATTCATCAGGCGTGATAACCCCCGGGCAGTTTGGTCCAAGTAAACGTGTATGTTTACCAGCCATATATCTCTTTACGTTTACCATATCTAATACAGGAATCCCTTCAGTAATACACACTACTAAATCAATTTCTGCATCAACTGCTTCCATAATTGCATCAGCCGCAAAAGCGGGTGGAACGTATACAACTGAAGCGTTTGCGCCTGTTGCTTTCACTGCATCTTCTACAGTATCAAATACTGGTACACCTTCAATATCAGTGCCACCTTTACCTGGCGTTACACCACCGACAATTTTCGTACCGTATTCAATCATTTGTTTTGTATGGAATAATCCTTGAGAACCTGTAATACCTTGAACAATAACTTTTGTATCTTTATTAACTAATACGCTCATTTTTCTCCCCCGCTTTCTATTAGCCCACTAGTGAAACAATTTTTTGTGCACCGTCTGCCATAGATTCTGCTGCAACAATATTTAAGCCAGACTCATTTAAAATTTTCTTACCTAACTCTACGTTTGTACCTTCAAGACGTACAACTAAAGGTAATTCAAGACCTACTTGTTTCGTTGCTTCAATAACACCTTCTGCAATAACATCACACTTCATAATGCCACCAAAAATGTTAACGAAGATACCTTTTACGTTTTTATCAGAAAGGATAATTTTGAATGCTTCTGTAACTTTTTCAGCTGTTGCACCGCCACCAACATCTAAGAAGTTAGCTGGATCACCATGGTAATGTTTAATGATATCCATTGTAGCCATCGCTAAACCTGCACCATTAACCATACAACCGATATTTCCATCTAAAGGAATGTAGTTTAAGTCATATTTAGAAGCTTCAATTTCCTTTGAATCTTCCTCATCAAGATCACGAAGTTCTAAAATGTCTTTATGGCGATATAAAGCATTAGAATCAAAGTTTAATTTCGCATCTAATGCCATAACTTTACCGTCACCTGTTGTAACAAGTGGATTAATCTCCGCAATAGAGCAATCTTTTTCAATAAATGCACGGTATAAGCCCATCATAAACTTCACAGCTTGTCCTACAAGCTCTTTTGGAATATTGATGTTAAATGCGATTCGGCGTGCTTGGAAGCCTTGTAAGCCTACTGCTGGATCAATATATTCTTTAAAGATTTTTTCAGGTGTTTGCTCTGCTACTTCTTCAATTTCTGTTCCGCCTTCTTCAGACGCCATTAAAACAACTTGAGAAGTTGCACGGTCTAAAACAAGACCAACATAATATTCTTTTTTAATATCGCAACCTTCTTCGATAAGTAAGCGTTTTACTTCCTTACCTTCAGGACCTGTTTGATGTGTCACAAGTGTAGTTCCTAAAATGCTCTCTGCATATGTACGAACTTCATCTAAATTTTTTGCAACTTTTACTCCGCCAGCTTTGCCGCGTCCACCAGCGTGAATTTGTGCTTTTACTACACATACATCCGTTCCTAATTCTTTCGCTGCTTCTACAGCTTCTTCTACTGTAAATGCAACCTTCCCGTTCGGAACGCTAACCCCATAGCTTCTAAGGACTGCCTTACCTTGGTACTCATGGATATTCATGGTCCCATCCTCCCCTGTTTTCCTGTTTTACTCGAAAAGTTTTTTAATGTTTAAAAAACATTACATTGCCATTGTATAAGATGATTGGCACGCTGTCTACAATAAAGTGTCAGAAAACTGAAATCGCTTTATTCTTTTTTGAAAATAGTAATGTTTATATGTCAAAATAAAAAATAAGCTGCGAAAACACAGCTTATTTTTGAATCATATCTTTAATTGGTGCAAACGATTTTCGATGTTCTTCTAATATTCCATGTGCTTCAATCGCTTCTAAATGTTGTTTTGTGCCATATCCCATATGTTGTTCAAATCCATATGCAGGATACTTTTCTCCAAGCTCTTTCATCATACGATCTCTCGTTACTTTCGCAATAATAGATGCAGCTGAAATAGAGATGCTTTTCGCATCACCTTTAATGATGGATGTTTGCGGAATTGGTGTAGGGAGTTTCATCGCATCAATTAATAAATATTCTGGTGTACAAGATAAATTCGCAACAGCATCTAGCATCGCTTGTTTCGTCGCTTGATAAATGTTTATCTCATCAATCACTTGCGGTGATACAATTCCAACTCCAATGGCAATTGCTTGTGCTTTAATCTCATCATAAAAACGCTCTCGCTTCGCCTCACTCAGCTTTTTCGAATCATTTAACCCTGGAATATAAAAATCTTCCGGAAGGACAACAGCTGCCGTCACGACAGGCCCAGCTAGCGGCCCACGCCCTACTTCATCTATACCTGCAATATATATGATCCCTTTTTCACGTAACGCAATCTCGTACTTGGACATTTCGAAAAACTTTTCTTTTTCTTTCTGTGCTAACTCCTTTTGTTTATACCACTTCAAAATGAGCTTTTGCACCCCTTTTCGCTCATCTTTCATTAAAATTCGAAAGCGGTCATCTTCTTCACTCATAATTTCTTGCAGTAAACGTTCCGCTTCTTGAATAGTCACTTTTTGCATTCATGCCACTCCCTTTATATACAAAAAAGAAAAGACGTACGAACGCACGTCTTATACTTCTTCTACTTTTTCTACATCTTCTGTTTGCTCTGCAAACTCTTCTGGTGTTTCAAACGTCATTTTTCCAAGTTTTCCACCACGAAGCTCACGAAGTACAAGCTCAGATGTTTTATCATAATCAATCATTCCGCCGCCCATTAAACAGCCTCTGTTTTTTCCGATTGCATCGAATAATTCCACAATATCTTCTGGAATCTCATTTAAATTATATCGCTCTTTCAAACGTTCTGGATAATGTTTCTCCATAAAACGTAGTGCATAAACAGCGACATCTTGTAAATTTAAAATTGAATCTTTAATTGCACCCGTTGTCGCTAATCGAAGACCCACTAATTGATCTTCAAATTTAGGCCATAAAATACCAGGTGTATCTAACAGTTCCATTTCTTTCCCAACTTTAATCCATTGTTGAGCTGTTGTCACACCAGGGCGATCTCCTGTTTTAGCAATATTTTTCTTTGCTAATTTATTAATTAACGTAGATTTACCAACGTTTGGTATACCTACAATTAATGCACGAATCGCTCTTGGTCTAATACCTTTTGCAACCATTTTATCAAATTTTTCTTTCACTAATACTTTACAAGCTGCTGCAATTTCCTTCATACCTTGTCCAGCTTGCGCGTTAATTGAAATGGCCATATGGCCTTTTTCTTTAAAATATGCGATCCATTGTTTTGTTAAACGATCATCTGCCATATCCGCTTTATTTAAAACGACAAGCCTCGGTTTATGTGTGATAATCTCATCAATCATTGGATTTCGTGAAGATAAAGGTAATCGAGCATCTACAAGCTCAATTACAACATCAATTAACTTTAATTTTTCTGTTACTTGGCGTCTAGCCTTTGCCATATGTCCCGGGAACCATTGAATTACCATGTTGCCACCTTCTTTTTCTTTTATTTCACAATACGAGCATCTTTTAACGGCCAATATAGTATATTTGCTTTTCCAATCACTTGGTCCATTGAAATTGTACCAATCGAACGACTATCTTTACTAAAACGACGATTATCGCCTAAAACAAATAATTGACCTTCTGGAACAGTTTTCTTCCCTGTCATTTCTTCAAGAGTAAAATCATATGTAAGCGGTCCGTCAGCAATTTGCTTTTTCTGCTTGTCTAAATACGGCTCCTCATAAGCCTTTCCGTTAACATATAGTTTATCATTACGATACTCTATTTCATCGCCTGGTAGGCCGATAATACGCTTAATATAATCTTTATCTTCCGTTGCTCGGAATACGATAATATCAAATCGTTTTGGATCTCCTATGTGATAACCAATTTTATTGACAATCATTCGATCGCGATCATGTAAAGTAGACGCCATCGATACTCCATCTACGAGAATTGGCGCAAAGAAAAACTGTCTAATAACACCGGCTAATACTACAGCAATCAAAATTGCTTTGATCCATTCCCAAAGTGAACTCTTTTCTTTCTTCATGCATTTCCCCTCCACGATTATGTAAGCTGCTCGTATTATATCAAAATTTTATATAGATTGGAAAAAGGGAGCTTGTGCATTTACAAGCTCCCATACATGTCTTATCGAATTTCTTTAATACGTGCTTTTTTACCGCGAAGGTTACGTAAGTAGTATAACTTAGCACGACGTACTTTACCACGGCGAAGTACTTCGATTTTCGCGATTCTTGGCGTGTGAACTGGGAATGTACGCTCAACACCTACACCGTAAGAAATCTTACGAACTGTGAATGTTTCACTGATTCCGCCACCACGACGTTTAATTACAACACCTTCGAAAAGCTGAATTCTTTCACGAGTTCCCTCAACTACTTTTACGTGTACACGTAAAGTGTCTCCAGGACGGAATGAAGGAAGGTCAGTTTTTAATTGGCCTTTTGTAATTTCTGCGATTAATTGTTGCATATTAAATTCTCTCCTTTAAACAGATGCTCTTATAAAGTCTAAATAAATTACAGCGGAACATCGTTAATACGGCCACTGATTTCAGCAGCACAAGTGTTATAATAGCATATTGCTAGGGCTGTTGCAATAGAAAATATATCAAGCCCTTATTTGCCTTCTTTTATCTGTTCTAGCCATTTCTTTTCTTGCTTAGACAATTCTCGTTCTTCTAATAGATCCGGTCTACGCGTGTATGTACGACGTAGTGATTCTTTATGTCGCCATTCATCAATATTTTTATGATTTCCTGACATCAATACATCCGGCACCTTCATACCACGAAAATCAGCTGGACGTGTATAATGAGGATGCTCTAATAAACCTGTACTAAACGAATCCTCAACTTGTGAAGCATGATTTCCTAGTACCCCTGGCAAGAGACGTACGACACTATCAGTAATAACCATAGAGGCTAACTCTCCACCAGTTAATACGTAGTCACCGATAGAAATTTCGTCTGTTACGAGATGCTCACGAATTCGTTCATCGTACCCCTCATAATGACCACATACAAAAATAACATGCTCTTCTTCAGCAAGCTCTTCTGCCTTCTTTTGCGTAAAACGCTCGCCTTGTGGACACATTAGGACAACTCTCGGTTTACGATCCGTTTCCTTCGTTAACTCTTCCACTGCATCAAAGATAGGCTGAGGAGTTAATACCATCCCCGCGCCACCACCGTACGGATAATCATCTACACTATTATGCTTACTCGTTGTATAATCACGGAAATTGACAACACGAAGCTCTACCGCTTCTTTTTCTTGTGCCTTCTTTAAAATTGAAGATCCAAACACACCCGTAAACATATCTGGAAACAATGTTAAAATGTCAATTTTCATTATAGCAACCCTTCCATTACATGAATGGTTACTAATTTATTCTCAATGCTAACTTGAAGCACAACATCATCAATATAAGGAATCAACAAATCTTGACCTTTTGGACGTTTAATTACCCAAACATCATTTGCACCAGGAGATAAAATTTCTTTTATTGTCCCTAACTCTTCTCCTTCTTCCGTTACAACACTGCAACCAATAATTTCATGGTAGTAGTATTCACCTTCAGCTAGTTCGCCTAACTGCTCTTCTGGTACTTTTATTAAAGAACCTTTAAACTTCTCTACTTCATCTACATTGTTGTATCCTTCAAGTGTTAATAAATCAAATGTCTTATGTTGACGATGAGAAGTTACCTTGACCGGCAGATATTCTGTATCTTTCTCATTACTTATGTATAACGTGTTTCCTACTTTATATCGCTCTTCTGGGAAATCAGTACGAGAAATAACACGAATTTCTCCTCTTACGCCATGAGTATTTACAATTTTCCCTACGTTAAACCATTTTGTCATAAATAGTATGTCACCCCTGGTTTCTATATAAATTAAGCATCTCCATTTCACATATGGAACATGCAACTTCTCTTTAAATGTTAAAAAAGGGAGAGGAAATAACTCCTCGCCCTTTTTACATTTATTGAATTTCCAGTGTTACTTTTTCATCGTTATGATGTCCCACTGAATACAAGAGCATTCGAATTGCTTTCGCAACTTTCCCTTGCTTTCCAATGACTTTTCCAACATCCTCAGGATGTACAGTTAATCGATACTTTATCTCTCCGTTGTAAAGTTCCTGTGTAACTTTTACATCTTCAGGATGATCGACAAGAGGCTTGACAATCGTCTCGACTAACTTCTTCATAGTCATTGCCTCAATTACTTACCTTGTTTAGATAAGTGGAATTTCTCCATGATACCTTGGTTAGAGAATAAGTTACGAACTGTATCAGATGGTTTAGCACCATTTCCTAACCATTTTAATGCTGCTTCTTCGTTGATCTTAACTTCAGCTGGTTGAGCAACCGGATTGTAAGTACCGATTTCCTCAATGAAACGTCCGTCACGAGGAGAACGAGAATCTGCAACAACTACACGATAGAAAGGAGTTTTTTTAGCTCCCATACGTTTTAAACGAATTTTAACTGCCATTTATAAAGCACCTCCGAATTTATTTCACACAGATAATTATATTAGCAAAAAGACTATTGCTTTGTAAAGTATTTTTTCTTAACAGAGCCATCTTTTTTCCTTACATGAATGGAAACTTTAATCCACCTAGTCCTTTTTTCTTACCTTTTTGCATTCCAGTCATCGTTTTCATCATCTTTTTCATATCATCAAATTGCTTGATTAAACGATTGATTTCTTGTACCGTTGTACCGCTACCTTTGGCAATGCGCTTTTTGCGACTAGCATTGATTATTTCCGGTTGTTCTCGCTCTAATTTAGTCATAGAACGAATAATTGCCTCAATATGCCCAATTTGTTTTTCATCAACTTGTGCATTTTTCAGCCCTTTAATTTTATTTGCACCAGGAAGCATTCCTAACAATTCATCAAGTGGTCCAAGTTGACGCACTTGTCCAAGTTGTTCTAGGAAATCGTCAAGCGTAAACGAAAGCGTACGCATTTTTTGCTCAAGTTCTTTTGCTTTCTCTTCATCAACTGTAGCTTGCGCTTTTTCAATTAATGTTAAGACGTCTCCCATCCCTAAAATACGGGATGCCATACGTTCTGGATGGAACGCTTCAAGTGCATCTAGTTTTTCACCCATACCAGCAAATTTAATTGGTGTATTTGTGACAGCTTTAATAGATAATGCCGCACCACCGCGCGTATCACCATCTAATTTCGTTAATACAACCCCAGTTAAACCTAACTGCTCATGGAAACTTTGTGCAACATTAACCGCGTCTTGTCCTGTCATCGCATCGACAACAAGGAAAATTTCATCCGGTTTCGCAACTTCTTTCACTTTCGCTAATTCATCCATTAGTTCTTCATCAATATGCAGGCGACCTGCTGTATCGATTAAAACATAATCGTGATGATCTTCTTTTGCTTTTGCAATCGCTTGTTTCGCAATTTCAACAGGACTTACTTGATCTCCTAAAGAGAATACAGGCATGTCCAATTGCTTCCCTAATGTTTCAAGCTGTTTAATCGCTGCAGGACGGTAAATATCCGCTGCAACAAGCATCGGTTTACGATTATGCTTTTTACGAAGCAAATTCGCAAGCTTACCTGTCGTCGTTGTTTTACCTGCACCTTGCAGACCAACCATCATAATAACAGTCGGTGGCTTATTAGCAACAGCAATTTTGCTTTGCTCTCCGCCCATAAGTTCTGTAAGTTCTTCCTGTACAACTTTAATTACTTGTTGTCCAGGTGTCAAACTTTTCATTACATCTTGTCCGACAGCACGTTCAGACACACGCTTTACAAAATCTTTTACTACTTTAAAGTTAACATCCGCTTCTAAAAGAGCTAGACGAACTTCTCTCATCATTTCTTTCACATCGGCTTCAGAAACTTTTCCTTTGCCGCGGATTTTTTGCATCGTCTGTTGAAGTCGGTCGGCTAATCCTTCAAATGCCATATTGCCGCCCTCCTAATCTAATTTTTCGATAGCTTCAACAACTTGTTTCATTTCTTCATTCACATGCTCTTCTTCGCTGATTAGCTGTTTTAGCTTTGCAACAAGTCGCTGTCGCTCTTGAAACTTTTGAAGTAATACTAATTTATCTTCATATTCTTCAAGCATCGCTTCAGTCCGTTTAATGTTATCATACACGGCTTGGCGACTTACATCAAATTCTTCCGCAATTTCACCAAGAGATAAATCATCTAGATAATAAAGCGACATATAACTTCTTTGTTTTTGCGTTAACAACGATTGATAAAAATCAAATAAATAGTTCATTCTCGTTGTTTTTTCGAGCATGTTGGATCATCCTTTGTTAAGTGATTTCCCTTTACATGAATTAGTTTACATGGAGTACAAAAGAGTGTCAAGTTTTTTTCTTAACATCACATATTTTTATAGAAAAAGAAGCGGAAAATACCGCTTCTTTCACTTATACTTCTTCTGTTTCTACTAAGTTCGCAAATAAACCATAGACATATTGTTCTGGATCAAACTGTTGCAGATCATCCATTTGCTCTCCCAATCCAACGAATTTCACCGGTACATCCATTTCGTTACGAATCGCTAATACAATACCACCTTTAGCAGTTCCATCTAACTTCGTTAAAACAATACCAGTAACATTCGTTGCTTCACGGAATGTTTTCGCTTGACTTAAACCATTTTGTCCTGTTGTCGCATCAATAACAAGTAATACTTCATGAGGAGCTCCTGGTACTTCACGCTCAATTACACGCTTTACTTTCTCTAACTCTTTCATTAAGTTCACTTTATTTTGTAAACGTCCTGCTGTATCACATAGTAATACATCTACGTTACGTGCTTTTGCAGCTTGTACAGCGTCATACATAACTGCTGCTGGATCAGACCCTGATCCTTGTTTAATCACTTCTACACCAACGCGATCGCCCCATACTTCTAATTGTTCAATCGCTCCAGCACGAAATGTATCTCCTGCCGCTAATAAGACAGACTTACCTTCTGATTTAAACTTATGAGCCATCTTACCAATTGTTGTCGTTTTACCTACACCATTAACACCAACAAATAAAACAACTGTCAAGCCATCTTTTTGCATATTAATTTCATTAGTAAAATCGCTGTCGCCTTTATAAATATCTATTAGTTTTTCTGAAATAACAGCTTGTACTTCTCTTGGATCTTGAATGTTACGGCGTTGCACTTCTTCTTTCAACTGATCGATTAATTCCATCACTGTTGAAACGCCCACATCTGCACCAATTAAAATCTCTTCTAATTCTTCGAAGAAATCTTCATCTACTTTACGGTAACGAAATACTAGATCATTTACTTTATCCGCAAACGAATTTCTCGTTTTTTCTAATCCTTGTTTAAACTTCTCTGTTACCGTATCTGTTTGTTTTGAAATTTTTTCTTTTAGTTTTTTAAAAAAGCTCATACTGTCCCATCCTTCCTATTTGCTTGCAACTAGTTCTTCTCCATCATCTAAACGAACGGAGACAAGTTTAGATACTCCTGACTCTTGCATTGTTACACCATACAACACGTCAGACTCTTCCATTGTACCTTTTCTATGTGTAATTACAATAAACTGTGTCTCATCACTAAATTTCTTTAAATACTGGGCAAAACGGGCAACGTTTGCCTCGTCAAGAGCTGCCTCCACCTCATCTAGTACACAGAATGGGACTGGGCGCACTTTTAAAATACCAAATAACAGCGCAATTGCTGTTAAAGCACGCTCTCCACCTGAAAGTAAACCTAAGTTTTGCAGTTTCTTCCCTGGCGGTTGCGCTACAATATCAATACCCGTATTTAATAAATCATCTGGATTCGTCATGACTAAATCCGCTCTACCGCCCCCGAATAATTCAGAGAATACCGATTGAAACTCCATTCGAATTCCTTCAAAAGTAGTGGAAAATCGTTTTTTCATTTCTTCATCCATTTCAGTAATAAGTTGGTGCAATGTCGTTTTTGCTTCTTCTAGGTCATCTTTTTGCTCTAGTAAGAATGTATGACGCTCTGCTACACGCTCATATTCATCAATTGCTCCTAAGTTTACTGTGCCTAGCTCTTCGATAGATAGTTTAATTAATTTCACCTTTTTACGTGCATCCTCGGCAGGCATCACCATTGTATACTTCAGTTTTGCTGCTTCAAATGAAATCGTATATGTTTCACGTAAATGTTGTAATCTATTTTCTAACTCTACATCAAGTCGGTTTATTTTTACTTCTTGATCTTTCAACATCTCAAGAATGTATTTATGTTTACCTGTTGTTTCTTTCAGATTACGCTCTAAATGTTCTACTCTCTCTTGTAACGATACGCGTTGTTCACGACGAGAGCGAATTAACTGTGAAGTTTGATTACGATCATATGCTTTCTTCTCGATCATATTCGTAATTTGCTCTTCACCACTTGAATTCGATGTCATTTCTTGTTTTAAGAATGCTAAATCCTCTTTCGTTTTGACAAGCGTTGCATCCATTTCTTCTTTTTCCTTCGTCAATCGTTCAACTTTTTCTTTTTGATTAGATAAGCGTTGTTGCTTTTCAGCCGCCAACACTTTTAACTCAGTCATTTCTTTTTGAACTTTTTCTTTCGAAGTATGTTGCTCACTTTTTTGTTGTGTTAAAGCGACAATTTTGCTATCTAATCCCGTAATCTCCGCTTGAAGGGTCGCTAAAATCTTTTCTAGCTCTTCTTTACGCCCTTGTATCTTCACTTGATCTTGTAAGAATCCTTCAATCTCTAAATCGTAAATAGATAAACGATCATTAATACGATGTTCTTCTAATTCTAAGCGATTAATTTCTTCTCTTAATTTCTGTTCATCTACACGCTCTGCTTCTACACTTTGTCTTAGTTCGCGTATTTGCACTTCTCTTTCTTGAATCTCTTGCTTTACTGCTTTAACAAAGTTTTCTAACTTCGTTGTTTTCTCTTCCATATCAGTTAACTTGCTCGTCCACTCTTCTAGTTCACGTTGACGTCCTAATAATGAAGATTTCGCCTGTTTTACCGCTCCACCTGTCATAGAACCACCAGGGTTCACTACATCACCTTCGATTGTTACAATGCGATAACGGTATTGCAGTTGTTTCGCTAGCTCATTAGCCCCGCGTAAATCTTTCGCAACAATAACTGTACCTAATAAATTTGAAACTACATTTTCATATTTATTGTTATATTGCACAAGTTCTGCCGCCACACCTACAAACGATGGGTGTTGATTTACAATACGTAATTGTTCAAATGATAGCGATCTACTTTTAATAACAGCTTGCGGTAAAAACGTTGCTCGCCCATGTTTATTTTGTTTTAAAAACGCAATTGCATTACGAGCATGTTCTTCTTTTTGTACGACAATATGTTGCATTGCTGCACCTAGAGCAATTTCCATTGCAATTTCATATTCTTTCGGCACCGTCAGCAGTTCTGCAACAGCACCTTCAATACCTTGCAACCTATTTTCTCTAGCCTTTAATACTTCACGTACTCCTTGATAGAAACCAGAGTAGTCTTCTTGCATCTCTTCTAGCATTTCTTTTCGAGAACGTGCTTGTTGTACAAATTGATACGCTTGATACAGTTTTGTTTCGTTTTCACTATACTGTGTCTTACATTTCCCAAGTGCTGCTTCTGTCTTTTGTATATTCGAAAGGATACCAGCTACTTTTTCTTTCACTTGTTCATAACTTTCCACAAGTTTTGTCTTTTTCGCTGTAATTTCCATGCGCATTTCTACATATTTCGCATTTTCTTCGTCAAGGCGTTCATTTTTAGAGTTTTGTTGTTTAGATTGTTCTTCAATCATAGATAATTCATTACGATGACTAGCTTGTTGATTTAAAAGTTCAATATAGTCACCTTTTAAATTCTCAATTTGTTCCTCTAAATTGTCGGCAAACGTTGCAAGTAATTGCTCATTATCATGCAATTTCGTCTCCAATTCTTTTACTTGATTTACAAATTGCATCAACACTTCTGTACTTGATTCTATTTCACCATCATAACTTGTAGCTTTCGCTGTTAATTCAACAATTAACTGTTCGAGTTGCGCACAATGCGTCGTTGCATTTTGCTTTCTCTCTTTTAATAGCTCACGCTGCCCTTCTAACTTTTCTAGTTCTTTACTAGAAAGAAGAAGTACTTCTTGTAAGGAATCTACAGACTCATCTACTGCTTGTAATTGGCCTCGTAATTCCTCTAGCTCTTCTTCACCTTTTTGTAAATGCGTTGACATTTTCGCTTCTTCGTTTTTATTATGCCCAAACTGATTTCGAAGCGCTTCCCATTTTTCATGTAATTCTTCAATTTCATGTACAATAAGCGCTGCTTCTACTTTCTCTAATTCTTCTTTTTTCTCAAGATAATCTTTCGCAATAGAAGCTTGTCTTTCTAAAGGTTCTACTTGACTACTTAATTCGTGAATGATATCTTGTACACGATTTAAGTTTTCTTGTGTATCTGCTAATTTTGCTTCCGCTTTCTTTTTACGAAGTTTGTATTTCAACACTCCAGCAGCTTCTTCAAATACACCACGACGTTCTTCTGATTTACTGCTTAAAATCTCTTCAACTTTCCCCTGGCTAATAATCGAAAAAGCTTCTCTTCCCATACCAGAGTCCATAAATAAATCGATAATATCTTTCAATCTACATGATTGTTTATTAATATAAAAATCGCTATCACCAGAACGAGATACACGACGTGTTACACATACCTCATTGTATTCAATCGGTAAACGTTGATCTTCATTATTTAAAGTTATTGTTACTTCAGCAACATTAACTGCTCTTCTCGTATCACTGCCCGCAAAAATAATATCCTCCATCTTTGCACCACGTAATGATTTTGCAGATTGTTCACCAAGTACCCAGCGAATAGCATCCGTAATATTACTTTTCCCACTTCCATTAGGTCCTACTACAGAAGTTACTCCTGGGACAAAATCAACAGATACACGCTCAGCAAAAGACTTAAATCCTGCTATTTCTAATCTTTTTAAAAACACGAAAGGCCTTCCTCCTATTCTCCGTCGCTATAACTGTTATCTAGACAAAAACGAGCTATCATACGGATTTCCCTTCCTTTTATTCACAAACAAAAAGAAAGTTTCATTCTATGCATAAGGAATCCCCCTCATTCAAAGGGGGATTCCTTATAGTTGTTCTTTTAATTTTTTCAATGCTTCTGCAGCAGCTTGCTGCTCTGCTTCTTTTTTCGACTTGCCACTACCAAGACCTAAAGCCACGTTATTTAACGTAACACGTGACACAAATTCTCGATTGTGGGCCGGTCCTTTTTCCTGCAAAATTTGATACTCAATATTGCCACTACCATCACGCTGAATCAACTCTTGTAATTGACTCTTATAATCCATCACATGAGAAAAAGCACCTTCATTAATTTTAGGGTATACAATTTCTTTTAAGAATCCCCATACTGTTTCTAACCCTTGATCAAGATAAAGGGCACCAATAAACGCTTCAAAGACATCCGCTAATAAAGCTGGTCGTTCACGTCCACCTGTCATTTCCTCACCTTTTCCTAATAAAACAAGGCTACCAAATGACAACTCGTTTGCAAAACGAACAAGAGATGGTTCACATACAATAGCTGCACGTAGTTTTGTTAACTCTCCTTCGCTCATTGTCGGATATTTTTGAAACAGATACTGCGACACAGTAAGTTCCAACACTGCATCTCCAAGGAATTCGAGACGCTCATTGTCTTCATGCGGTTTTTTTCGATGCTCATTCACATACGATGAATGCGTAAATGCTTGAATCAATAATTTTTCATCTGAAAACGTAATACCTATCTCTTCTTGAAATACTTTAAACGCTTCACGATATTTTGTTTCGTATTTTTTTTCTCTATGTTTTCGGTACGGCATAGGTCCCTCCAGATATAAGCCGAGAAGCCCCGCTAAAAAACGGGACTTCACTTAAGCATTATAGATGACTCTCTATGTAAGTCACAGCATCGCCAACAGTAGCAATCTTTTCAGCATCTTCATCAGAAATTTCCATTTCGAATTCATCTTCCAATTGCATTACAAGTTCTACTACATCTAGGGAGTCTGCGCCTAAATCTTCTTTAAAGCTCGCAGCTGGTACTACTTCAGTTTCTTCTACACCTAAACGATCAACGATGATTTTTGTTACACGCTCTAAAACATCTGCCATTCCATTCACCTCCCCTCAAATATTATATTAAATATTGTCCAAAAAAACTAGTTGAAATCAATTCTTTTATTACATTACCATTCCGCCATCAACATTTAACGTTTGCCCTGTAACATATTTGCTTTGATCAGAGGCAAAAAACGTTACAGTATTTGCGATATCTTGCGCTTCACCAAATTGAGCTGCAGGAATTAATTTTAACATTTCGGCTTTTATATTTTCATCTAATACATCTGTCATATCCGTTGCAATAAACCCTGGAGCAATTGCATTTACAGTAATATTACGGCTCGCTAATTCTTTTGCTGACGTTTTTGTTAATCCAATTACACCCGCTTTAGCAGCGACATAGTTTGCTTGTCCTGGATTACCTGTTACCCCAACAACAGAAGCGATATTAATAATACGTCCATGACGTTGACGCATCATATATCGAGATACTGCCTTCGTGCATAAGAATACACCCTTTAGGTTTGTATTAATAACTGTATCCCATTCTTCTTCTTTCATACGCATTAATAAATTATCTTTTGTTACACCTGCATTATTTACAAGAATATCAACTTGTCCAAATGTATCTACAGTTTGTTTCACCATATTTGTAACGTCTTCAGCATTTGCAACATCTGCTCTTACTGCAATTGCATCCGAACCTAATTTCTTTATTTCATCAACTACTTCATTTGCCTTTTGCTCATTACCAGCATAATTTACTACAACATTTGCCCCTTGTTTCGCTAAATCAATCGCAATTGCACGACCAATTCCACGTGAAGCACCCGTTACTAATGCTACTTTCCCTTTTAACATCAATTTTCTCCTCTCAAATTCGAAATGGTATCTTGTAATGTCTCTTCATCATATATCGCGTATGCTTTCACTGACGAATCAATTGACTTCATAAGTCCAGCAAGTACTTTCCCAGGTCCAATCTCAATAAATGTATCTACCCCTTGATTCACCATGTATTCAATGGATGGGTACCATAAGACAGGCGAATAGAGCTGCTCGATTAGCTTTTCTTGAATATGTGTACCACTTGTAATAACGTCTGCTGTTACATTTGCGATAACCGGAATATTCGTATCTTGAATTGTAATTTCATTTAAGACACTTTGGAATTTCTCCGCTGCTGGCTTCATAAGCGAAGAGTGGAACGGTCCACTTACCTTAAGCGGAACAGCTCTCTTTGCGCCATTTTCCTTCGCTCTTTGAGAAGCAATCTCGACTCCTTGCTTTGTTCCAGAAATCACAATTTGCTTCGTACTATTCATATTAGCGATTTGTACTGCATATCCCTCACTTGTTACTTCCTCCGTAACTTGTTTTAGCATATGTGGATCAGCACCTAAAATAGCCGCCATTGCACCTTCTCCGCCAGGAACAGCTTCTTCCATATATTCCCCACGTTTCCTTACAGCGTATACAGCATCTTCAAAAGTTATCGCACCCGCTGCTACAAGAGCGCTGTATTCACCTAAACTATGCCCTGCGACAAAATCTGGTGTAATATCATACTCTTTTAAAGCTGTCAAAATAGCAAAACTCGTTGTTAATAAGGCAGGTTGCGCATTTGTCGTTAACGTAAGCTTTTCCTGCGGCCCTTCAAAAATCACTTCCGAGAGTGAATCTTGCAATACCTCATCTGCTTTTGCAAATACATTTGCAACCTCTTTATTATTCTCTGCTAACTGTTTACCCATTCCAACTGCCTGTGAACCTTGGCCCGGAAAAAGAAATGCTAGTTTTCCCATTTCAAATCCTCCTCTTATTGGAGTGGCTCTTTCTCCATTACACTTGAAATAGTAGGAATAACTTCTTTCGCTACCATTTCTCTCGTTTGACGAATCGCACTAAATATCGATTGGTCATTAGAAGAACCGTGAGCCTTAATGACAGGAGCCTTCAATCCGAATAATGCCGCTCCTCCATACTCCGAATAATCCATTTTATCTTTTAATACCATAAGTTTTGGCTTTAATACCGCTGCGGCTAATTTGCTCGTAAACGAACTCATTAACTGGTCTTTTAACATAGAGAATAATGCAAGCGCTGTTCCTTCTAATGATTTCAGTGCTACATTACCTGTAAAACCATCACATACAACAACATCTGCTACACCTTGCAATAAATCTCTTGATTCAACGTTCCCAACAAAATTAATTGGGGCATCCTTAAGCATTGCAAAGACTTGTTTTGAAAGCTCGTTCCCTTTTCCATCCTCTGTTCCAACGTTTAAAAGTCCAACGCGAGGATTTTTAATTCCTCTTACTTTCTCAGCGTATACAGATCCCATTACTGCATATTGATATAAGTGAATTGGTTTTGCATCAACGTTCGCTCCAACATCTAACATAACAAAACCTTCTCCATCAACAGTTGGCATGGTAGGGGATAACGCTGGTCGCTCAATACCTTCCATACGACCTACAACAAACAATCCAGCCGCCATTAAAGCCCCTGTACTACCAGCTGATATACAAGCATCTGCTACGCCGTCTTTCACTTGCTGCGCTGCTAGTACCATTGAAGCTTGTTTCTTTCGACGAACCGCTCTTACTGGTTCATCTGTCGATTCAATTTTTTCATCTGTATGAAGTATAGTAATTCGTTCTTCACTCGTTAAATATTGACGAATTTCCTCTTCTTTCCCTACTAACGTAATATGTAAATCAGAATATTCCTTAATAGCTTTCATTGCTCCTAATACGACAGCCTTTGGAGCATGATCGCCGCCCATTGCATCTATTGCGATTTTCATAAGTTGTTACCTTCCTCACTATAATTACTAGATCGATACATTTCAAAAGTGCCTGTAAAAACAAGTTCTTCTCCAACAAAACTACGCACTTTGACAACGGTCCGTCCTTTATCATTCTCTACATCTTCAACGCGCGCTTTCGCAACGACACGCTCTCCTAATTTTACAGGACGAATGTATCGAATGGTAGACTTTGCAGTTAAAGCTAATTCTTCATCAATAACCGCAACAGCTAGTGAGTTTGCTTGTGCAAACAAATGATGCCCACGGGCAATTTGATTTCTTTTAAATACGTGTTCTACCTTCACTTCAAAGATAGAAATCGCATGTCTATCTAATTCTATATCGATAATTTCTCCGACAACCTCTTCTAACGGTAAAGATTTCACATCTTCTTCATGTTGCTTTGTAGCTACATGTTTAATTCTTTCTCTTAATTCAGGAATAGATAATTCCATACGATCAAGACGTACGGTTTGTATACTCACTTGAAATTTTTCTGCTAAATCTTCATCCGTAATAAAAGGATTCGTTTCTATAGTTTGTTGTAATAATTCTTGTCTTTCTTTTTTACTTCTTCTTTTTTTCATACCGCACCATCCATTTTTATGACTAGGTACTAACAGTAGTATATAATCATTAAAAGTAGAATGCAACAAAAACTTTTGTTGCATCCCTTTAATCGAGCTTCTCTCCTTGGAACACACCTGTCCCGTCAAGGTACGTACGCAGCGATGCATATTGATCATTATGCCAAAACGCTTCTGAATCTACTAGTAACGCCGCATCTTGTCTAGCTGTTTCTAACGCTCGATAATCATGTACCATATCAGCAACCTTGAATTCTGGTAAACCACTTTGCTTACTTCCGAAGAAATCTCCAGGACCTCTTAACTCTAAATCTTTTTCTGACAATACAAATCCATCATTCGTTTCGGTCATAATACGCATTCGTTCTTTTCCCGTTTCCGATTTTGGATCCGCGATTAATAAGCAATACGACTGTTCACTACCACGGCCAACACGCCCTCTCAGCTGATGAAGCTGCGATAAACCAAAACGCTCTGCATCATAAATAACCATTACAGTCGCATTCGGTACGTTCACACCTACTTCAACAACTGTTGTCGACACAAGAATTTGCACTTTATTTTCACTAAATTGTCCCATTATCTCTTCTTTTTCTTGAGATGATAATCTTCCATGCATTAATCCGACTTGACATTTCCCTTGATAATGATGAGTCAGCATACTATGTAAGTCGATCGCATTTTGTACATCAAGTTTCTCAGATTCTTCAATAAGGGGACAAATTACATATGCTTGTCTTCCTTTTTTTATCTCCTTCTCCACAAAACCGAGAACTCGATCTAACATATCATGTTTTGCCCAGTATGTTTCAATTACCTTTCTACCAGCTGGCATCTCATCGATTATAGAAACATCCATCTCCCCAAATGCAGTAATTGCTAACGTACGCGGAATTGGGGTCGCCGTCATAAATAATACGTCCGGACTTTCACCTTTCTCTCTTAAAACTCGTCGCTGCGCTACACCAAATCGATGTTGCTCATCAGTAATAACGAGACCTAACCTATGAAAGATAACTTCATCTTGAATTAAAGCATGTGTTCCAACAAGGATATCTATTTCTCCTTGTTCTAATTTTGCTAAAATTTCCCGGCGTCTCGCGCCTTTAACTGAACTTGTTAACAATTCAACTTTCATACCAAAGTGTGAGAACGTCTCTGCAAGCGATTGATAATGTTGTTCTGCTAAAATTTCTGTAGGAACCATTAAAGCACCTTGATAGTGCGCTAATTTCGCTGCATAAAGACCAATTGCTGCAACAACCGTTTTACCAGAACCTACATCACCTTGTAACAAACGATTCATTCGATAAGGAGATGTCATATCTTTCATAATTTCATCTACAACCCGGCGCTGCGCGCCAGTTAACGGAAACGGAAGTGCATCGATAAACTCTTGCAATTCTGCTAAAGGAATTTCTTTTTTCGTCCCTTTCGAATTTTCCCTCTCCATTTTCCGTAATGTTTGCATTTTCAACTGAAATAAGAAAAATTCCTCATATACAAAACGGCGACGCGCTTGTTTTAAATCTTCCTGCCCTACCGGGAAATGGAGCGCCTTGAGCGCTTCATAACGCGGCAGTAATTTATATCGACTTAGCAATCCATCAGGCAATACTTCGACTATAGAGTCTCCATACTCCTTTAACGCTTGTGCAATAAAGCGGCGCATCTGTTTTACTGTAAGTTTCCCTTTCACCGAGTATACAGGTTCAACTTCTTGTTGACGTACAACAGGTCCAAAATGAAGCTCTGATACCGCAATCGTTTGACGGTGCTGATCCCATTTACCTGTTATCGTTACCGTTTCATCTAAAGTTAACTTCTGCTTATAGTACGGTCTATTAAAACATACAGCTGTAATTAAATAACGACCTACGAGGACACGAACCGTAAGGCGCGACTTTTTCTTCCCATAATATTGCAGTAAAGGAGCACTATGAACTTTTCCCTCAACTGTTACACGTTCATCATGCTTGACTTCAGCAAGATCTTTCATCGCATAATCTTCATAACGGTACGGAAAATGTTCTAATAGATGAGAAACTGTATAAATCCCCATCTCGTGTAGTAACTCAGATGTTTCTCCTCCGATTCCCTTTACATCCGTAACAGGAACTTGTACAACTTCATTCAAGATTCTCACGCTCCGTCACATTATTTTCTTTGATACATTATCGATTAACACGATTGACATCTGTAATCGCTCTCTTTCACCTTATATATTCTATCATAGGCATTCTAAGAGAAACTACTCAAATACCTCATAAGCAACACGAAAGAAAAGAGCCTCACTATTAGCAGCAAGGCTCTTTTTTATCTTCAATATGCTAGCCTTTTGAATAAAAACTAGTAATAGACTTCATATTACTACTTCTTATCCATTAGCAAGTGTGTAATCCATTTATTCCTAAAATGAATTTTTTCTTATTCTACAGAGAAGATGAACGAATACACCGGTTGGTTTCCAGCATGCACTTCTACTTCTGCATCTTCAAAATTCACTTCTACAAATTCAACTAACTCAGCTACTTCTTCGTCAGTTGCATCTTCACCTTGTAGAATCGTTACGATTTCAGAATCTTCATCAATAAGTGCTTCTAGTAATTGCTTCGCAGCTCCTACTTTTTCAGCATTTGTTGATACGATTTTTCCATCTGCGATACACATGAAATCATCTTTTTGAATTGCTACACCATCAATTTCCGTATCACGTACAGCATACGTAATTTGACCGGTTTTCACATGAGATAAAGCTTCTTTCATGTTTTCTTCATTCTCTTCTAACGTTCCAACTGGATTAAATGCTAACATTGCAGCCATACCTTGAGGAACTGTTTTTGAACGAACTACAATCACTTCTTGATCAACAACTGACGCTGCTTGTTCTGCTGCCATCACGATATTCCCGTTGTTCGGTAAAATAATGATTTTTTCAGCGTTTGCTTCTTCAATCGCCTTCACGATATCCTCCGTACTTGGATTCATCGTTTGGCCACCTTCGATAACTTTCGTCGCGCCAATGCTCTCAAATAAAGTTTTGATACCAGATCCCATAGCTACAGTTACGATACCGTACGGTTGTTTCTCTTTAGACTGGTTAGTTGGCTCAGGCATCATAGTAGGCTCATCTAATAAAGCAGTATGCTGTTCACGCATATTCTCTACTTTAATCTTGATTAAACTACCGTAACGTTGTCCGTAGTTCATAGCGTCTCCAGGATGCTCTGCATGGATATGAACTTTTACAATTTCATCATCAGATACAACTAATAAAGAATCACCATACACACTAATATCTTCACGGAATTTTTGTTCAGAGAAATTATGTTCTTTCACTTTTTCAGCCTCTAATTTCACCATGAACTCCGTACAATATCCGTACTTAATATCTTCTGTACTCAATTGGCTTTGTACACTACGGTGATGTTCTGCGCGTACCATTTCATTCATAGATGGTTGCGCAGGTGCATCAGAAGAAATCGTTTCTCCTTTTAAGTCAGCTAAAAACCCTTCGTATACTACTACAAGACCTTTACCACCGCTATCTACAACGCCAACTTGTTTTAATACAGGTAATAAATCTGGCGTACGATTTAACGATGCATTTGCTTCTTTCACAACGTCTTCCATAAACAAAACAAAGTCGCGCTGTTTTTTCGCAACTGTTACTGCATATTTACCCGTTTCTCTCGCAACCGTTAAAATCGTTCCTTCAATCGGTTTCATAACCGCTTTGTAGGCCGCCTCTACTCCAGCTTCTAAAGCTGCAGCAAAATCAACTGTTGTTAATTCTTCTTTTTGTTCAATGGATTTAGAGAAACCACGGAACAACTGAGATAAAATAACTCCAGAGTTACCACGAGCTCCCATTAATAATCCTTTGGCTAAACTTACGCCGACTTTACCAGCATGCTGTGAAGGATTCGCTTTCACTTCACGTGCGCCTGAAGTCATAGATAAGTTCATGTTTGTACCGGTATCGCCATCTGGAACTGGAAATACGTTTAATGCATCAACAAGCTGAACATTATTTGTTAAATTATTCGCTCCTTGCATGATCATTTGTGATAAACGTTTTCCATCAATTTTTTGAATTGACACAGATTTTCCTCCTTAATGCACATTACAAGTTTATTACTTTAACTCCTTGTACGTAGATGTTTACAGAATCTACTGCTAGTCCTACAGTTTGATCTAATGTATATTTCACTTTCGTCTGCACGTTATGTGCTACTTCTGAAATTTTCGTACCATAGCTCACAATAATATACATATCAATATGTACTTCATCTTCATCTTTACGAACGATAACACCTCTAGTGAAGTTTTCTTTTCGTAAAATGTCTGTTAATCCATCTTTTAACTGATTTTTTGATGCCATACCTACGATACCGTAGCAATCTACCGCGGCACCTCCAGCAATTGTTGCAATTACATCTGTACTAATATCAATTTGACCGTACTTCGTTTTAATTTCAATTGACATCTCGTTTTCCCCCTTCATAAATGGTGAAAGTGAGTTAGACTACTTTAGTTACTATCATATAATCTTTTTAAAGAAAATTCCATCGTTCTTTCTTTTCACTCTCATATTTTATGTTTTAAATCACATTTTTTATGATGAGCAAAATAGTCCATTGTTATTATACAACATGTACCACTATAATATGTCAAGCAATTTTTCTTGATTTCAACTTTTCTTCATTGACATATAGTGTCAAGTAATTTTTCTTGATTTCTTTTTTCTACGGTGTTGCATTCTCTATTTAGTTGTGTTAAATTATAGTAGTGTTTTTAGCATCGCATAAAAGACTAACATTGAAAAATTACGTATGGTAAGGTATCAAGGGAGGGAAATATAAATGGCTCGTGTTTGTGCTATTACTGGAAGAAAAGCTCGTTCTGGTAACTCTCGTTCTCACGCAATGAACGCTACAAAACGTAAGTGGGGCGCTAACCTTCAAAAAGTTCGCGTACGCATCGACGGAAAAGTTCAACGTGTTTACGTTTCTGCTAGAGCATTAAAATCTGGCAAAATCGAACGTGTTTAATAATAAAAAAAAGAGCCGCTAGGCTCTTTTTTTACTATTAAAATGGAAAAAGCACCGGTAATAGGTGCTTTTTTTAATCTTTTTTGAAGGTATTTAACATGGCACGAACAATTCCACCAAGAAATTTAGGTAACTTAATTGTATAAAATCTCATGGTTTCCCTCCTAATCCCCATTACTCCACTTGTTCACTATATGATGTAAGGAGCAAAATTGTTTCTTTAATCAGTGCTTCTTATCACCATTAATATGCCAGAAGTAAATGAAAAAGTACCTTTTTCCTCAATGAGTTCATTACTAATACAAAGTGTTGATCCCCATTCTATTGTTTTATTAGTTAGGGGATACTTAAAACCAAGTAATGTAATCCCTTCCACTATTTCAGTAACTGGTACAAAAGATACATAAGGGAAATTTTCATTTTCTTCAATTATATGTGTACCTACTTTTTTCACGCTTATTTCATTTTTATTGTCTACAATACACATTTCTATTCCGACTTCTAACCCTTTTAAAAGCATTTGTATATTTGCTAAACCATGATCCAACCTTCCGCCTGTAGCACCAAAAATACGAATCAATGTCGGATTTTGTTCTAACGCCCAGTTAATCGCAATTTCTAAATCTGTTTGATCTTTTTCACGAGGAACAATATGTAAGTCATTTGTTTGCTGTCCCATCCATACTAATTCCTCTTCAGTAACCGAATCGTAGTCTCCAAACGCAACAGCTGGAGTAATTCCACTTTTTAATAAACGATATACTCCTCTATCAACTGCCGCCCACACTACTTTCTCAGTTTCATATCGAGAAAAATCTGCGCAATATTCCGCAGGCCCGCCCGCTAAAATATGAATAATCATGTTTCCTTCCCCTTCTATTATAAAAAGGCAATCTGCCATTCGGTAGATTGCCTTTTTACATATTTTTTCTCTACCCTTTATAAATAAGTGAAAACTTACTACACTAGAAGATTCACTGGGATAAAGACTCGTTCATTCATTATCCACGAATGACACGAATTGCTTCACCGCGGTCTCTTTGATTGTACACTGCTGATCCAGCTACAAGTACATTTGCTCCTGCTTCCACACAAAGTCTTGCTGTTTCAGCGTTTACACCACCATCAACTTCAATTTCTACTTCTAGATTGCGTTCTTTAACCATTTCTGCAACTTGTTTAATTTTCGGTAATACAGAATGGATAAATTTCTGTCCACCAAATCCAGGATTTACTGTCATAAGTAATACCATATCTATATCTTCTAATACATGCTCAATCGTTGAAACTGGCGTATGCGGATTTAATACAACTCCCGCTTTAATGCCATGAGATTTAATTAACTGAATTGTACGATGCAGATGAGGGCACGCCTCTACATGAACAGTAATAATATCCGCTCCCGCTTTTGCGAAAGTCGGGATATAGTTATCAGGATTTTGAATCATTAAATGTACATCTAATGGTAAAGATGTAATCGGACGGATCGCTTCTACAATTAATGGTCCAATCGTAATATTTGGCACGAAATGTCCATCCATTACATCGACGTGAATGTAATCTGCTCCGCCTTTTTCAACATCTTTAATCTCTTCTCCTAATTTTGAAAAATCTGCTGATAAGATCGATGGTGCAATTTTAATCATAACTAATACCTCGGCTTTCTCTCTCTAATTTCTTCTACGAATTGTTTGTAATTCTTATAACGATATTCCGTAATTTTCCCTTCTTCAACCGCAGCCTTCACGGCACATTTCGGTTCAGAAAGATGTGTACACCCTCTAAATTTACAGTATTGGCTCGCTTCTTTCAACTCTGGAAAACAATATGTAAGATCTTCTACCTCTATATCTATGAAATCAAGTGAACTAAAACCAGGTGTATCTGCAACTAGTCCGCTTCCAATCGCAATCAATTCCACGTGTCTTGTCGTATGTTTCCCGCGTCCTAAATGTGAGGAAATATCATTCGTTTTCAGTTCTAAATCTGGACGTAAAACATTAAGCATAGAAGATTTTCCAACACCAGATTGCCCTGCAACGACAGAAACACAGCCTTCTAAGAATGGTTTTAAAATATCAATACTTTCCGATGTATTGATAGAAGTAAATAATACATCATATCCCATTTCTCGATAGTCATTTGCATAAGATTCAACAGTATCTCTCATTTTGTCATCCACTAAATCCATCTTACTAATGCAAATAATTGGCTTAATGTTATGATATTCAATCAGCACTAGAAATCGATCTAACAGTCCCGGATTAAAATCTGGTTCTACTGCAGAGAAAACGAGAATTGCTTGATCAACATTAGCAATAGGAGGCCTAACAAGTTCATTTTTTCGATCAAATACTTCAAGCACATATCCTTCACTTGGATTATCTGCTTGAAAAACAACTTGGTCTCCTACCAGTGGTGTAATTTTATTTTTTCTAAACACACCACGCCCGCGACATTGTGTAATCCCTTCTTCATGCTGCACATAATAAAACCCACTTAGAGCTTTTACAATTTTTCCTTCTGGCATATAATTCTCCTTTATTTTGTATAAAGTGAAGCTGTAATTCATATTGAATGGATTAGAACCCTTTAAATACTTATTTCAAAACCCTTCATATACACAAGTTAATATATTTAATCTACCATCAAATTCAACATATTATTTATAACAGTATCACTTTTATAGCTTTTTGAATCATATATTTTTGCCTGTTATACAGTCCACTATATGTAGACAGCATAACAGGCAAGAGTAATACATTCCATCCTCTCTAGAGAGAAAACGGAATTCACTATTATTGAGTTGGGTATGGTACTTCTTTGTCGATAATGGTTACACCATCTCGTACAATTTTATAGTGTCCTTTTGTACCTTCTTGAATTACAAATTCTAAAGAAATAGTTGCCGACTCTGAAATTGTTCTAGTTTCAATTGGTCTATCCATTTTTTGTTGCATGTCTTCTTTATAAACCTCTATTGTTTGCGGTTTTTTCTCACCTATTATAGAAGACTCATACGGAATAGAAATATTATCCACTTTCACTGTTTTTGTTACTTTCGGCTTCGGACCCTCTGAGATGATAATCGTCACTTTATCTCCTTCTTTTAACGGCGTTCCTGGTTTTGGAGATTGCGAAATTACAAGCCCTTTATCAACAGTATCGGAATACTCTCGTTTTATATCTGGAGTTAGTTTCCTCTCATTCAAATAACCATTTACGCTATTTTCAGTCCATCCTGAAAAATCACCTGGTCTAATTTGATAAGGACCTTTACTTACCCAAATTTTCAGTTCTTGTTCCGCCTCTACTACCATTTGATCCGGCGTCGGAATTTGTTCTACGATTTCACCTTTTGGTCTATCATTTTCAATATAATTTATTGTAACTTGCTTATATTTTTCTTCTAATTCATTCCTTATACTCTCAAAATCTTTTCCTGTGAGATCACTCATCTTACTTTTCTTTTTCCCACCTGATTGATAGATAGTAATTTTAGAGTTTTCTTTCACGACTCTTCCTGCCACTGGGTCTGTTTTTATCACAGCACCAGCTTCAACATCATCTGTATATACAATATTAGGTTCCGTAACCTCAAAACCCTTTTCAACTAATTTATTTACCGCTGTCGTATACTTCATACCAGCCACATCAGGGACCTTTACATCTTTTGGAATAAAGAATCCCGGAACAACAGTAAGCGCTAACGTTATTCCAATTGCTAAAAGTAAAAATGTCGTAATTAAAACTTTGAGCCATTTATTACTTCGTTTTTTCTTCTTATTTAATTTAGTTTCTTCTTTTCTTGTCTGGTCATCCACTTTACTTCCTTTTAAAACAATTGTTTCATCAGTTACACTTTCGAATAATTGCTCTTGTTGAATAATGGGAATCGCTTTTGTCGCTTCCATATCTTCTGGTATGTAAAATGGTTGCTCATTTATCCTCTCTGGATATAGAGCCGTTTCAATATCTCGTTTCATCGCATTGGCAGATTGATATCGGTGAAACGGATCTTTCGCAGTTGCCTTTAATATAATATTTTCGACACTTTGCGGAATATTTTCATTCCATCTTTTTGGAGACGGAATTTCACTTTGTAAATGTTTTAAAGCTATAGCAACAGCAGATTCGCCAGAAAACGGTTGTCTTCCTGTTAACAACTCAAACATAACAATCCCTAGGGAATAAATATCTGATTGTTTATTCGCTATCCCGCCGCGTGCTTGTTCTGGTGATAAGTAATGTACCGAACCGAGTACCGAATTTGTATGTGTAATTGTTGTTGCACTTGTAGCTGTCGCAATTCCAAAATCTGTTACTTTTATTACTCCATCTGCTCGAATTAAAATATTGTGCGGTTTAATATCACGGTGCACAATTTCAAAATGATGGGCGTGTGCCATGGCGGAGGTCAACTGCTCCATAATATCAAGAGCTTCTCCTATAGGTAACATCCCTCGCTCAATTATGTATTGCTTCAATGTTTGTCCTGGTACATACTCCATTACAAGATAATATATACCATCTTCTTCTCCGACATCATACATATTCACAATATTTGGATGCGACAACGTTGTAACAGACTGCGCTTCTCGATGGAAACGTTTAATAAACTCTTCGTTATTTGAATAGTCGAGTCTTAATATTTTTACCGCTACATCTCGGCCAAGTATATCATCATGAGCTAAATACACATTGGCCATTCCACCACCACCAATCATTTTCAGCAGCTTATAACGGTCATTTAAGCGTTTTCCAATCAGCACGTTGCACTTCACCTACTTTCGTTTGTCGAACCCGCATAATCAATAAGAACAAGGGTGATATTATCTTCCCCACCGCGATCATTCGCCAATTGAATGAGACGTTGTCCCTTAGTTTCAAGCTGTTCATTTAACTGTAAAATTTGTTGCATATCATCAATAGAAACTTTGTTAGATAATCCATCAGAGCAAAGAAGTAACTGATCATCTTCCTCAAGCACCAATGTTTTAACATCTAATCCGACTTTTTCTTCTGTTCCTAATGCCCTTAACAAAACATTCTTTTTTGGGTGATATTCTGCGTCTTCTTTTGAAATTTCACCATGTCTCACAAGTTCATTTACAAGTGAGTGATCTTCCGTTACAAGTGAGATTTTCCCTTCTGATACCATATAACAACGACTATCTCCTATATGACCTATTGTCACAAAGTTTGGCGTACAGATCGCTATTATAAGTGTTGTTCCCATGCCATTACATTCTATATGTTGCTTAGAGTACTCATATATACGCTCATTAATAATCCCAACACTAGTATGTAACCACTCTTCTACTTTTTTTGGCTCATTCATATTATGCGTTTGCTTCCAATAATCATGGAATAATTGAATGGTCATCGAGCTAGCTACATCACCAGCTCGATGACCTCCCATTCCATCTGCTACTACCGCTAAAATATTTCCATCTAAATTGTGAAAAACTCCTGCACTATCTTCATTATGTTGACGAACTTTTCCTTTATCTGATAGAAACACGGCTTTCATCTCGTCACCTCGTCTCTTCTTTACGCTCCTTCGCACGCAACTGACCGCAGGCTGCATCAATATCATGACCTTGTTCACGGCGAATTGTTACATTCACTCCACGATCTTTTAACGTTTTTTCAAATAAGAAAATTTGTTCACGTGGTGTACGTACATAATCACGTTCAGGTACGTAGTTTACCGGAATTAAGTTCACATGACATTTTACACCTTTTAAGAGCGCAGCAAGCTCTTCAGCGTGCTCAACTTGGTCATTTTCCCCTCCAAACAATCCATATTCAAAAGTAATACGACGCCCTGTTCTATTTACATAGTATTTTATAGCTTCCATTAAATCAGGCAGCTTATACGCACGGTTAATCGGCATTAATTTTGAACGTAACTCTGAGTTCGGAGCATGCAATGAAATCGCAAAATTAATTTGTAGATCTTCTTCAGCGAACTTATAAATTTTCGGGATAATTCCACTCGTTGAAACTGTCATATGTCTCGCACCAATATGAAGGCCTTTTTCATGGTTAATGATGCGTAAGAATCCCATTAAATTATCGTAGTTATCAAATGGTTCTCCGATTCCCATAACAACAAGAGAACTTACACGCTCTTCTGATTCATCAAGCGCACGCTGAACTTCTACTACTTGCGCTACAATTTCTCCAGCTTCTAGGTTTCGTTTTAAACCACCAAGTGTCGAAGCACAGAACGTACAGCCAATTCGACAACCAACTTGTGTTGTTACACAAATGGAATTTCCATATTCATGTCGCATTAATACCGTTTCAATAGAGTATCCATCGTATAACTGGAATAAGAATTTAATTGTTCCATCTGAAGACGTTTGTTTTACTAACGTGTTTAAAGTAGTAATATCAAAGGAATTCGACAATTTATCACGCAATCCTTTAGAAAGGTTTGACATATCCTCATAATTTTTTACACGTTTTTTATATAGCCAGTCAAAAATTTGTCCAGCACGGAACTTTGGTTCTCCTTGTTCCTTTAACCACTCTTGCATTTCATGAAGTTGTAAAGAGTAAATTGATGGTTTTTTCGTTTCTAAATTTTTCTTTTGTTTTCTCACAGTCGTTTCCACGATGCTACACCTTCTTCCTTAAACAAGCAATATAAAAGCCATCTGTTGCAAAATAATGCGGTAAAATTTGTACTTGACCTTCATCAATATACGGATTTAGTTTTTCTGGCATACGCTCTTTTATCGTAGTATCCCACTCAAATTCAGGATGCTCTTGTAAAAAACGTTGTATTACTTGTTCATTTTCTATTTTCTCAATTGTGCACGTACTATAAACAAGGCGACCACCTTGTTTTAATAACGGTGCTATTTTTTCTAGTATCGCAAATTGAATCGTCGATAATCTTTCACTATCGCCTTTATCTTTACCTAACTTAATATCAGGTTTGCGTCTAATTACACCAAATCCAGAACATGGTGCATCTACTAATATTTTATCAAACGTTTCATTCGCAAATTGTTCTTGTACTTTTCTAGCATCTAGTGCTTTTGTTTCGACATTTCCTAGACCAAGTCGCTCTGCTTGTTGTTTAATTAAACGTACTTTGTGTGCATGCAAATCAAGAGACATCACTTGACCAGTTCCTTTTAGTCGCTCTGCGATATGCGTTGTTTTTCCGCCCGGAGCAGCACAACTATCAAGAACTAGATCTCCCTCATTCGGTTCTAAAGCACGTGCTACAAGCATAGAGCTTTCATCTTGAATAGAAAGAAAACCTTTTTTGAACGCATCTGTATGCGCTACATTCCCTCTTTCAATTTGAATTGCATCCTCTGATAAATCGCCGCGCTTTGCTTCTATCCCTTCACTAGCCAACAATTCAATTGCTTCTTCTACTGTTATTTTGTCAACATTTACACGCGCTGTTGGTACAGGTGGTAACATGTTCACTTCGCACATTTTCTCTGCTGTCTCTAAACCATATTCAGAAGCCCAATCTTGAACAAGCCACATTGGATGACTTGTTGTGATTGCCAAACGTTCTACTGGATCCTTGATTTCATCTAAAGAAGGTATCCCCTCTCTCTGAATCGAACGTAATACACCGTTTACCATCCCAGCAATCCCTTTATGCCCGCGACGCTTTGCAATCTCGACCGCTTCGTGAATGGCCGCTCTTTCTGGCACTCGGTCTAAATAAATCATTTGATATAAAGATAAGCGAAGCAATACTCTTACCCACGCCTCAACTTTCTTTTTTAAAAAAGGCTGTAAATAATAATCTAAAGTGTCACGACGTTGAATCGTTCCATATACAATTTCAGTTAATAAACCAATATCTTTTCTATCAATTGCATTTTTTTCAATTAGATTATTTAAAAGTAAGTTACTGTATGCACCACTTTTTTCTACTTGAATTAAACCATCAAGAGCTAATTCACGAACATTTTTTCTCATGCATTTTCTCCTAACTTCGTTCCAATTTCAGGTTTTGTGCCACGTAAAAATTGAGAACAACTCATACGCTTTTTACCAGAAGGTTGTAATTCAGTAACTTTAACACCTGTTTCATTACCAGTTGCTACAACAAAACCATCTTCTTCGATCGCAACAATCGTACCTGCTTCAGCTGATTTCGTTACAGGTACTTTTTCTCCCCACCATACTTTAACAACTTGTCCTGCTAAAGTTGTATAAGCGACTGGCCATGGATTCAATCCGCGAATGTGATTGTATACTTCTTCACCTGTTTTTGTCCAATCAATTTTCTCTTGCTCACGTTTTATATTATATGCAAACGTTACTTCTTCTTCGTTTTGTTTAATTGGTTCTAACTTACCTTGAATTAATAAAGGTACTGTTTTAGATAGAAGGTGCGCCCCTGCTTCGCTTAACTTATCGAATAAAGAGCCTGTCGTTTCACGCTCTTCAATTTCCACTTCTACTTGCGTTAAGATATCACCAGCATCCAATTTCTCTACCATATACATAATTGTAATACCCGTTTTTTCTTTACCTTCCATAATTGCATAATGGATTGGTGCGCCACCACGAAGTTCAGGAAGTAAAGAAGCGTGGACGTTTATACATCCATACTTCGGTGCTTCTAAAATTTCATTTGGTACGATCTGACCGAACGCAGCTGTTACAATTAAATCTGGCTCTAATGCCAATACTTTTTCATATTCGTCTTTTTCACGAATTCTTAACGGCTGTAACACCGGAATACCATGTTTTTCTGCTTCAACTTTAACAGGTGTAGGTGTTAATACTTTTTTTCTACCTACCGGACGATCGGGTTGCGTCACTACACCAATTACATCATAGCCATCTTCGATAAGACGACGAAGCACCGGCACTGAAAAGTCCGGTGTTCCCATAAATACTACTTTTATCATTTAAAAACCGCTCCTTTTAATACCTATTCTAATTCGTTTTCCTCATAATATCTTGTCACTTTCGATGTAAATAACACACCGTGTAAATGATCGATTTCATGTTGAATTGCACGCGCTAAAAATCCTTCTGCTTCTAGTAAAAATACTTTACCTCGGCGATTTTGTGCACGTACTTTAATATACTCCGCACGTTCCACTTCACCATAAAGTCCCGGGAAGCTTAGACAGCCTTCGGGACCTACTTGTTCACCACGTTTTTCTAGTATCGATGGATTGATTAACTCGATTTTCCCCGTATCATCATCGATATCAACTACCGCCACTTGCAAGCTTACACCTACTTGAGGTGCAGCTAAACCGACTCCGTCCGCAATTAACATTGTTTCATGCATATCTTTCAACAATTTCACTAACTTTTTATCAAAGTTAATTACTCTTTCACATGGTGTTTCTAACACTTCATTTGGATGCTTTACTATTTCTAAAACTGCCATATTTCCCTCCGCTACATTAACATTGTTGGATTAAAATCAATTGAGATTTGTAGCTCTTTTTGCATTTCTGCTTGATAATGTTCATTTACCATTTTGAGCACGTTCTTTAAGTTTGGTTCCCGTTTGTATTTTATCATGCATTGATAACGATATCTATCTTTTATCCTTGGAATTGCTGAAGCAACTGGTCCTAACACCATCGTTTGCTGCGTGCAGTGCGCTCGTAAATGACCGACAATTTTTTCCGTCACTTGCACTGCCTTTAATAATTCTGGATGAGATACCGTTACAAGTACAACATAGTAATAAGGTGGATATTGTCTTGTTCGTCTCATTTGCATTTCTTCATCAAAAAACACATCATATTGTTGGTTCTTTGCTAACTCTATACTGTAATGTTCTGGCGTATACGTTTGAATTATAACTTCCCCTGGTAATTCATGTCTGCCTGCTCGTCCACTTACTTGTGTCAATAACTGATAAGTCTTTTCACTCGCTCGAAAATCAGGTAAGTGAAGCATCGTATCTGCTGTTAAAACCCCGACAAGCGTTACTTTAGGAAAATCTAATCCTTTCGCAATCATTTGTGTTCCAAGTAATATATCTGCTTTTTCTTCCCCGAATGCCTTTAATAATTTTTCATGCATTCCTTTGCGACTTGTCGTATCTACATCCATTCGAATGACTCGTGCCTCTGGAAATAGTTTTGTAATTTCTTCTTCTACCTTTTGTGTCCCTGTACCAAAGAAACGAATATATGTACTTTGACAAGCAGGACACGCAGTCGGCATATTCTCTTCGTGACTGCAATAATGACATTTTAAACGATGGTTCATTTTATGATATGTCAGTGAGATATCACAATGCGGACATTGTACAACATACCCGCAATCACGGCACATAACAAATGTAGAATGACCTCTTCTATTTAAAAAGAGTACCATCTGTTCTTTCTTTTCTAATCGATCTGCTATTTTTTCATGCAGTGCCTTCGAAAACATAGAACGATTCCCATCACGAAGTTCCTCACGCATATCAACAATCTCTACTGTCGGTAAAGCTTGTTCATTCATACGTTTTTCCATCGTTAGTAATTCATACACACCTTTTTTCGCTCTTGCAAACGATTCAAGTGTCGGTGTTGCACTACCAAGAACGATAGGACATTTATGATACTGTCCCCTCCACACAGCTACATCCCTTGCATGATACCTCGGATTATCTTCTTGCTTATAGCTCGATTCATGCTCCTCATCAATAATAATAATCCCTAAATTTTCAAAAGGAGCAAATACAGCTGAACGTGCACCAACTACAACTTTCACTTCTTTTCTTAAAATCTTACGCCATTCATCATATTTTTCTCCAACAGACAGCGCACTATGAAGAACCGCAACTTGCGAGCCAAATCTACCTTTAAAACGATCTACCATTTGAGGCGTTAGTGCAATTTCAGGAACAAGCACAATAGCTTCTTTCCCTTTCTCGAGCACCGCCGCTATAGATTGTAAATATACTTCTGTTTTTCCGCTTCCTGTAACACCATATAGTAAAAATGGATTGTAAGTTTCATTTGTAATTGATGATAAGATCGGTGCAATAACTTGCTGTTGTTCCTCCGTAAGCGGGAATGGTTTCGTTTGTTCAAAATCATCATCGTCATACGGATTTCGGTACACTTCCACATACTTTTCTGAGAGTAGCCCTTTTTTAACAAGTGCTTTAATCGGAGCATCTGTTATTTGCAACTCTTCTGTTATCACTTTCAACGGCATACTTTTATAATTTTCCACAAAATAATAGAGTACATCTTGTTGTTTTTTACTTTTCAGTTCAAATGCTGCTAATTCCAATTTATCTTCTGGTAACTCCGGTTGAACAACTCTTTGTTTCTTCTTTTGCACTTTATCTTTTACCTGATACACAACTTCAATCGTGCCATTTTTAATTTCTTGTTGAATCGTGCGGTATAGATGTGGCTGCGCCTCAATAACTTCCCAATCTATCGCTTCTTTGTCCTGAAATAATAACAGTAGTTCAGGTGCTACTTCTTCTTGTTTACGAAGTTGTAGACGCTTTTTATACGTTGCTTTTATCGCCGTTGGAAGCATAACTTGAAAAGCTGAAATCATATAACATAACGTTTCGCTTGTAAGCCAATATCCAAGCTTTAATAATTCCTCGTTTAAAACCGGTGTTACATCTAATATTTCATGGATTGTCTTTAACTTCTTACTTTCTACTTCAGCCGAATCTTTGATCCCAATAATAAAGCCTTGCAATTTCCTTGGGCCAAATGGAACTACTACACGCATGCCTATCTGGACAATATCTTCCCATTTTTTAGGGATAATATAATCAAATGGTCGATCTGTCTGACGTGCAGGTACATCAACAATTACACTTGCAAATTTCATAGACGATCATCTTCTAACATCATTTCAATTTGCTTGAATATTTCACGAGCAACCTCTTTCTTCGTTAAAAGTGGCAACTCTATAACTTTTCCATCTTTTCTATACATTGTTACAATGTTCGTATCTGTACCAAATCCAGCTCCTTGCGCCTTTACATCGTTCGCAACAATCATATTCGCATTTTTCTCACGTAATTTTTTTGTTGCGTATTCCTCTACGTTTGTCGTTTCAGCCGCAAATCCGATAAGTAACTGTTTGTCCTTCATCTCACCTAACGTTTTTAAAATATCTACTGTTCTCTCAAGTTCGATTACAGCATCACCATTTTTCTTTTTCATTTTATTATCATGAACATATTTCGGACGATAATCTGCAACTGCTGCTGTTTTAATGACAACATCTACGTTTTGATAATGTTGCAAAACTACTTCTAACATATCTTGTGCAGATTCCACTTGTACCGTATTTACATGTAATGGCGGGTTTAGTGCTGTCGGTCCCGAAACAAGTATGACATCAGCACCTAAGTTCGCTGCCACTTCCGCAATTGCATATCCCATTTTCCCAGAAGAAAAATTGGTCATAAAACGCACAGGATCAATCTTTTCACGAGTTGGACCAGCAGTTATTAATATTTTTGTTCCTTGCAATGGTTTTTGTTCTGAAAAAGCCTCTTCTAACCGTGCAATAATTGCTTCAGGTTCCTCTAGTCTTCCTTTCGCTACATAACCACACGCTAAAAAACCTTCTCCAGGCTCAATAAATGTATATCCTAACGTTTTTAACGTCATCATGTTTTTTTGAACAATTTTGTTTTCATACATATGCACATTCATAGCAGGTGCAATCCACACCGGGGCTGTAGTAGCTAACAAAGTAGTTGTAATCATATCGTCTGCAATACCGCCAGCTAACTTTCCAATACAATTGGCAGTAGCAGGTGCAACAAGTACTACATCTGCCCAATCTGCTAAATCTATATGTGCAATAACAGCTGAGTCTTTCTCATCGAATGTATCTGTATATACGTCATGGCGAGAAAGTGCTTGAAATGTAAGAGGCGTAACAAATTTCATTGCCGACTCACTCATCATTACTTTTACAATAGCACCAGCTTGTGTCAATTTACTCGTTAACGCAGCCGCTTTAAAGACCGCAATGCCTCCTGTTACACATAGAAGTATCTTTTTCCCTTTTAGCATATGGCTCGTCCTCTTTCTTTTTCAAACTTATAATACTGAAACAGAATTCCCAGCTCATCAGTACCAATATGTCTTCCCTATCGTAAAAAAATAACAACCTACTTGTAAATAGGTTGTTACCGTTACATAGAAAATTATAAAGTCTATGTTTTAATTTGTCGAAAAGAATGTCTTAATCGACGATTTTGTCTTCGCTTGGTACATATTTTAATACTTCTGCATCGATTTCTTCTAATGATTTACCTACACATTTATGAGAAACAGGTTGCTCAATAACACAGTTGTTCGCAAGTTGCATTTCACGCGCACGTTTTGCAGCTACTGTTACAAGTGTATATTTAGAATCGATTTTTGTTAATAATGAATCAATTGATGGATTTAACATAATTATAGACCCTCCGTCATTTCTTTATAATATTTTGCTACTCTTTCGCGGCGGCAATGTTCACCAACCACAATTGCTTTAATTCTTTCACAAGCTAATTCAACTTGATCGTTTTCTACAACATAGTCGTAAGCGTCCATCATTTCGATTTCTTCTTTCGCTACCGTTAAACGATTTTCAATAACATCTTCAGTTTCCGTACCACGGCCGACAATTCGGTTCTTTAGTTCAGATAAACTTGGAGGTGCTAAGAAAATAAATACACCTTCTGGGAAAGCTTTCTTAACTTGAATTGCTCCTTGCACTTCAATTTCTAAGAATACATCTTTTCCTTCTTGTAATGTTTTTTCAACATAGTCAATCGGTGTTCCGTAATAATTACCTACGAACTCAGCCCACTCAAGTAATTTTTCATTACGAATCATTTCCTCAAATTCTTCTCTCTCTTTAAAGAAATAATCCACACCATCTACTTCCCCTTCACGTGGCTTACGTGTCGTTACTGAAATAGAGTACTGAAAACGTGTATCCTCATGACTAAACAGCTCTTTTCGAACCGTTCCTTTACCAACCCCAGAAGGTCCTGAAAGAACGATGAGCAATCCTCTTCTACTTCTCATAAATATGTAAAACCTACCCTTCCTCACTTAAATCTTCTTTATTATTTAAACGATGTGCAATCGTCTCTGGCTGAATTGGACTTAATACCACATGCCCATCATCCATAACAATAACCGCCCTTGTTTTTCTCCCATACGTAGCATCAAGCAAAGCATTATGTTCGCGTGCTTCCTGTACTGTTCGTTTAATAGGAGCTGACTCCGGACTTACAATAGCAATAATTCGATGAGCAGATACAATATTTCCGTATCCAATATTTAAAAACCGCATGGCCATAGTTTGCGCCTCCTAGTAAGTCTATCCGATTTCTCCACCACGTATAACTTTATATATTTTTTGAAAGCTACTCAATATTTTGTACTTGTTCACGAATTTTTTCAAGGTTATTTTTCATTTCTACAACATATTTTGAAATTGTTAAGTCATTTGCCTTAGAACCAATCGTATTAATTTCTCTATGCATCTCTTGCACGATGAAATCCATTTTTCTTCCAACAGGCTCTTCAATCTGCAGTGTTTCACTAAATTGCTCTAAATGACTTTGCAAACGAACTAACTCTTCGTGAATGTCACAACGCTCTGCAAAGATTGCTACTTCTGTTAGCAATCTTTGTTCATCTAGCTCTTGATTATGTAATTCTTTTAAGCGATTTTCTAATCGTTCACGATATTTTTGTGTAACAATCGGTGCATGCGGAATAATTGCATTTACACAATTATGAATCTCTTGTAAACGATACGCTATATCTTTATGTAATCGTTCTCCTTCGCCGTCTCTCATCGTTTTTAACATATGAGCAGCTTGGCGAACAGCCTCATATAAACTGTTCTCAAATTGTTCATTTACATTTTCTACTTCTTCAATCGCTGTTACTTCTGGCATTGCCATTAATTGCTGAAGTGTAATAGAATCTTGTAATTGAAATTTTCCTTTTATATCTTCCATAATCGATTGGTACTGCTCAAGAAGCGACCAATTCACACTTAATTTTCTTTCAACAAGCCCTTCACCCGTTATACTAATAGACACTTCAATGCGTCCACGCCGAACTTGCTGTGCAATTATTTTACGAATTTTGTCTTCAAATACCATCATTTGCTTCGGAAGTCGAATACTCATCTCTAAAAAACGGTGGTTCACCGATTTCATTTCTACTGTAATTTGAAAAGTATCATTTTCTACTTTTGACCTTCCAAATCCTGTCATACTACAAATCATTTTTATCACATCCAAGCCATGAAATAACTCAATGAAAAAGGTAATAGAGACAAGGCTCTACTACCTTCTGTAAATTATATCACATTTTCATATCATTGACTATTTCAAGTTTAATCCCTTCTTATATAATACTGGCTTTTCCTTCTTCCCTTTTTTGCCCGTTAATAAAGAACCTACTAATAAGAAGGTCGGAATTGATGACAAACCTCCAATTAACAACCAATCTCTTGCTTGTATTGGCATTGTACTAAAGATCGGTTGTAGCGGTGGGTAATATATAACAACGAGCATGAGTAGTAATGAAATGATAACCGCTCCTACTAAATACACATTTCCAAACGGATTGCGGTGGAAAACAGAATGCTCACTTCGGCAATCAAATACATGAATCAGCTGAGCAAGTACCAACGTTGCAAACGCTATAGTTTGTGCATATTTCAGTTCATTTGGATGTTGATTATATGCAATAATAAACGCCACTAACGTCACTGCTCCAATTAAAAAGCCACGACTTATAATTTTCCATGCAAGCCCTCTAGCAAATACCCCTTCTTTCGGATGACGCGGCGTTCTCTTCATCACGTCTCCTTCCGCCTTATCCAATCCTAATGCCATAGCCGGTAAACCGTCAGTAACTAAGTTCACCCATAAAATTTGAATGGGAACCATCGGCAGCGGTAATGCAAGTAACATTGCAAATAACATAACTAAAATTTCTCCTACGTTCGATGCTAATAAATAACGAATAAACTTACGTATATTTTCGTATATATTTCTACCTTCTTTAATTGCTGATTTAATCGTAGCAAAATTATCATCTAGCAAAACAAGAGAAGAAGCTTCTTTCGCAACGTCTGTCCCTGTAATTCCCATCGCTATCCCAATATCTGCTGTTTTTATAGCCGGAGCATCGTTTACTCCATCACCTGTCATCGCTACTATATGCCCTTTATTTTGCAACGCCTTAACAATTTTTAATTTATGTTCAGGTGATACTCGAGCAAATACATACGTATCTTCTACAACACTTTCTAGTTCCTCTACATCCATATTTGCGAGTTCTACTCCTTCAACAACACGTCCACCAGGTGGTAAAACCCCTAATTGTTCCGCAATTGCCATTGCTGTCACTTTATGATCTCCTGTAATCATCACTGTTCGAATACCAGCTTCTCTGCACTCTTTTACAGCCTGTTCTACCTCTGGTCTTGGCGGATCAATCATTCCCTGTATCCCGACCAACATAAAATCTTTTTCAACATCTCTTTCATGTTCAATAGAATCTGTTACTTTTAACGGCTTAAATGCAACTGCAATTGTTCGAAGTGCTTGACTACCTAAGCTATGAATAGCCGCCTGTACTTCTTTTCTATATAACTCACTTAACGGTTGTTGCTTATCCCCCCATAAAATCGTTTGACTCATTTGCAGGAGGACGTCTGGCGCTCCCTTCGTAACAAGAAACTTTTTCCCCTCTCTATCTCTCACAATAACACTCATCATTTTTCGAGTTGAATCGAATGGAAACTCACGAATAATTTCAAATTTCCCTTTCAGTGCCTCACGCGTTATCCCCGCTTTCATTGCTGCAGCTACAAGCGCTCCTTCTGTTGGATCTCCATCTAATACATACGCCTTTTTCTTTTGAATAATATTTGCATTGTTACATAATGAACCAAATGTAAGTAATTGATAAAGTGATTTTGTCCTAGCTGGATCAACTTCTTTTTCACCTTTCATAAAAGATCCATTAGGTTCGTATCCTTGCCCCGTCACTTTCCATAACTCTCCACCTGACCACATATGTGTTACCATCATTTTGTTTTGCGTCATTGTTCCTGTTTTATCAGAGCATATGACAGAAGCGCAGCCTAACGTTTCTACTGCTGGTAACTTCCTTACAATTGCTCTCTTTTTTATCATACGCTGTACACCAAGCGATAAAGCTACTGTAACGATTGCTGGTAACCCTTCTGGAATAGCAGCAACAGCTAGCGACACGCCAGCTAAAAACATATGATATACTTCATTCCCTTGATACACACCAGCTAATACAACGAGCGCTGTCAAAATAAGAGCCACAATAATTAATATTTTTCCAAGTTGCTCTAATCTTCTTTGCAGTGGTGTTTCCATTTGCTCTGCATTTTGCAACATATTTGCAATTTGGCCCATCGCTGTATTCATACCAGTTGCTACAACGACCCCTGTTCCAGCTCCTCGTGTAATCATCGTACCCATAAAAGCCATATTTTTTTGATCACCAATTGAAACATCTTGCCCCTGCAGAGCTTCTACCTTCTTCTGCACCGGTACTGACTCTCCTGTCAAAGCTGATTCTTCAATATATAAACTCGATGCCTCAACAAGACGTACGTCCGCCCCAATACGATCACCACTAGAAAATTTAATAACATCACCTAAAACGAGTGCTTTAGACGGTGCCTTTACCCACTTTCCATTCCGCAGTACAGTAACTTGCGGGGCGGCTAGCTCTTTTAAAGCTTCCAGTGACTTTTCAGCCTTTCTTTCTTGAAAAAAGCCAAGAATACCATTGATAATAACAATTGCAACAATCGCAATAGAATCAATGTATTCACCTAAAAAAGCCGAAACTATCGTTGCACCAAATAAAACAAGTACCATAAAATCTTTAAATTGCGCCAAAAACACCATCAGTGCAGAAGGCCTTTTGGCTTCATCTAATTCATTTGTACCAAATTTTTTTATTCGCCCTTCTGCTTCTTTCTCTGTAAGTCCAACCTTCACATTCGTATTCGTTCTTTCTTCCACTTCATGTGCGCGCATTCCATACCAGTTCATCCCGCTATCGACCTCCTAATTCCAGACATACTCTATTGAAAGCTTATTCAGCCTCGTCCAAAAAAATGCTATAATTAACTTTTAGTTAGAAAGGAGTGTTTTTATGGCATTCGATGGATTATTTACAAGAGCAATTACACATGAAATTGCAAATTCTCTTTACACGGGGAGAATTTCCAAAATATATCAACCTTCAAAATATGAGATTTTATTACATATTCGAGCAAACGGAAAAAATCAAAAACTGATTCTTTCCGCTCATTCGACATATGCACGTTTACACTTAACAAATCAAAATTACGATTCACCTGCACTTCCGCCAATGTTTTGTATGCTTCTCCGTAAACATCTAGAAGGTGGATTCATTGAAAAAATTGAACAAATTGATTTAGAGCGTATTATTCAAATTACAGTTCGCAGCAGAAATGAAATTGGTGATGAATCGCTAAAAACATTAGTAATTGAAATAATGGGACGACATAGTAACATCATTTTAATAGACACAAAAACAAACAATATTTTAGATAGCTTAAAACACATTTCTTTAGCAGTAAACCGACATCGAACTGTATACGCTGGAGCTGAATATGTTGCGCCACCAGCACAACATAAAATTAACCCACTTCAGATTGAAACAAATGAAGAATTTATTAGACCACTAGACTTTTTATCCGGAAACATGGATAAACAGCTTGTCGGCACCTTTACGGGAATTTCGCCGTTATTCGCGAAAGAAGTAGTGAAAAAAGCTGGCATGGTAAATGAAAAAGCATTAGCGGATGCATTTTTCTCCATACAAAAGCCATTATTAACTCATACATATTCACCAACGATGACTACTTCAAATGGGAAAGAATTCTTTTATCTTTTCCCTCTTGCACACTTAGCAGGAGAAGACAAGACATTCTCATCTGTTAGTGAATTACTAGACCGTTTCTTTTTCGGAAAAGCAGAACGCGACCGTGTAAAACAGCAAGCTTATGATTTAGAGCGCTTTATGCAAAACGAAAAAAATAAAAATGAGAAAAAACTCATTAAACTACAAAAAACATTACAAGATGCTGGAAAAGCAGATAAATATCAACTATTTGGAGAACTACTTACAGCCAATATGTATGCTTTGAAAAAAGGGGATAAAGATATTGAAGTCGTTAACTATTACGATGAAAATGGTGGAACTGTAAAAATTACATTAGATCCTTTAAAAACGCCATCTGACAATGCGCAACGCTATTTCCAAAAGTACCAAAAAGCAAAAAATTCAGTTGTTGTTGTAGAAGAGCAAATCGAAAAAACAAATGAAGAAATTCTTTACTTTGATAGCCTACTTCAACAAATGGAAGCTGCTTCTTCAAAAGATATTGAAGAAATTCGTGAGGAATTAGCTGAAGAAGGTTATATGCGCAATCGTAAAACGAAAAACGCAAAGAAAAAGCCTACTAAACCAGTATTAGATAAATATGTAGCAAGTGATGGCACAGAGATTTTCGTTGGTAAAAACAATAAACAAAATGATTATTTAACAACGAAATTTGCCCGCCGCGATGAAATTTGGCTACATACGAAAGACATACCTGGTTCTCACGTTGTCATTCGTTCTTTAGAGCCTGCTGAAGAAACTTTACTAGAAGCTGCCAAAATTGCTGCCTATTACAGTAAAGCAAAAGAGTCTAGCTCTGTACCTGTTGATTTCACCAAAATACGCCATGTCAAAAAACCGAGTGGTGCAAAACTTGGTTTTGTTACGTACGACAATCAGCAAACAGTATATGTAACACCAGATGCTGATACTGTAATGAAATTAAAAGCGTAAATATAAAAAATGCGTTGCTTATAAGCAACGCATTTTTTATATTCGTTCACACTAGTTCATATATCCATTCACTAATTCATAACATCTTTCTTTTGTCATCTTATACTTTTCATCTGCAGCTTCAATATATTTCATCGTTCCATTATTTTCATCCATAGCAATGGCTTTAACCTTACTTTCCTTTTCTTTAACCCATGCAATTTGTTTCGTTTTCAACGACTGAAACGCATCAGCTGACATCGTATTTTTTAATGTACTGTAAATTTCATTTAGTTTATTATCCCACAGTTGATAATTTCCTTCTATTTCATTTACTATGTCATTTGTTGACATAACATTTGTATGTTTTTCTTGGTTTTCTAGAGCTGCTAACTCATTTAAAGCTTTAGTTTTACCTACTGCTGACGAAGTTTCTTTTTTAGGTTGCTTCTCTTCTTTAGATGTAACTTGTGAACCCGCACTATTTTCCTTAACCGTTTCTTGATTTTGACTATTATTTTCTCTTGCTACCGTTTCCTGTTTTTGCTCATCTAAATCATATGTAATAACCGATGTTTTTGCATCTACAGCAATTAATCTAGCATTTTCTTTAAAAATATATTTTTTGTCACCACTGTTCTCCTCTTTAACAAAAGATACATTCTTAAAACCACGAATTTTAAGAAATTCGCTAGCTTCTTCCTTTGTAAGTTTTAAATCTCTCGGTGTATGCGCTGACCATTTATCCATTAACCATTTTCCATCTTTATAAACGAAAATAAATTCCCAAATCTCTGCTTCATTTCCCATATCATTTGAAGGTATAATCGTTTCAATCGTTAAATTTTTATCTTTCTGTGTATACGTTAATCTCATTTCTGGTTCAATATCAATAGGGAATGGCAACATATCTGTCTCTCTAGATCTATTAAATGTTTCAAGCGACTTAGGAAGCTGATTCTCCACAAACCTATCTGACACTAATCCCTTAACGCCTTTTTTAGCGGTACCTAAATCTCCAGGATTATTTCGGCTCCATCCATTTTCTTTTTCCATCTCACTAAATGCATTTGCTATTGCATCTACACTCTTTCTTACAATCTTTTTCGCTTCTTTTTCTGTCACTTCTGGCGCTTCATCAAGCTGTTCAATCGTTTCATTTACTTGAACTTTGTTTTCACCTTTTTCACACCCTGTTACAACTAGCATACTAGCAGCGAAGCAAAATGACATTACTTTACTTAATTTCTTCATGTACTCACAATCCTTATTCCTTCATATTCGTTACGTTTCCCTATTCCCAAGAGAAATCCAACAATTACCTATTATATCAATAACAGCTATATATTTATATATTTAATTTTACATTAAAACAAAGGACATACTTTCAAAATATATATACTAAAAAATCTCTTATCCCTTTCTTCCATATTGTCAAAAAAATTGACAGTGCTATTTCTAATTTGTATACATTTTTTTACACCTTGTAAAGAAAGCGAAATTTGTATCAATATTTTTTCATTCTTTCACTGATAATTGAAATAATCTATATTTCACGAGCAGCCCACCACCCACAAATAGCGGGCTAAATTTCATACCTAAAATACATGCAATTTCTGCTATCTTTTCTCTAAAAATATTTTTTTGGCACGCTCTTTGCTTTATTCAATACTGTGAATAGGGGGAATTAACATGACTTTAAAAATTAATAAAATCCAAAATCAACTACAAAATTATGAAATTGACGGATTACTGATTACAAAAAAAGAAAATCGTCAATATGCAACTGGGTTTACAGGTAGTGCCGGCGTCGTCTTACTCTCTGCGGATAAAGCTGTTTTTATAACTGATTTTCGCTATGTAGATCAAGCAAAATCACAAATAAAAGATGCTGAAATTATTATGCATAAAGGAAATTTAGAAAAAGAAATTGCAAATCAAGTATCGAAATTAAACATTCAAAAACTCGGAATTGAAGAAAACAACATGACATTGCAACAATATAAAAACTTACAAAAATACGTACATGCGGAAATGGTTCAAGTGTGCGAAATCATTGAAAATATTCGTATTATTAAAGACACGCCTGAAATAGAAACAATGAAAATCGCAGCTAATATTGCTGACGAAGCATTTCACCACATCCTTACGTTTCTAAAACCAGGAATAAGTGAAAATGATGTACGAGATGAGTTAGAATTTTTCATGCGAAAAAAAGGGGCTACGTCCTCTTCATTCCAAATCATTGTAGCTTCTGGCGTTCGTTCTTCACTTCCTCATGGAGTTGCATCAAATAAAATAATCGAACGAGGCGACATCGTTACATTAGATTTCGGTGCACTTTACGATGGATATTGTTCCGATATAACTCGTACGGTAGCAATTGGAGAACCATCAGAAGAATTCAAAAAAATATACAATGTTGTACGCGAAGCATTAAAACGCGGGACTGAAGCAATTAAGCCTGGAGAAACTGCAAAAAGTATCGATGATGTAACAAGAAACTACATTACAGATTGTGGATATGGTCAATATTTTGGTCACTCTACAGGGCACGGTCTTGGCTTAGAAATACATGAACCTCTTCGCCTATCCCAAGAAAGTAAAGCTACATTAGAAGAAGGTATGGTTGTTACCGTTGAACCCGGTATTTACATACCAAACTGGGGTGGTTGTAGAATTGAAGATGATATCGTCATTACAAAAGACGGATATGAAGTTATTACAAAATCAAATCGAGAACTAATTGTTATTCCTTGTTAAAATCATGACCTTTTTTAAAAGGAGTTTTTCTCTTCACATAGAATTCTTTCTCTGGAGTCATCGTTTAAAGAGGGGGAATTTAAATTGAATTTTGTAATTGATAAAATAGATAGTTTACAGCCTGAATTTTCAAAACTTGTTTCCATGATGAATTACGCTCGTTACACAACGATGCAAGCAGTGGAAGGTTTAACAATTGAAAATCTTGATTATTTATATGATGAGGAAGCAAATTCAATTGGCATGCTTTTGTACCATATGGCCGCTATTGAATTTTACTACCAGATTCATACTTTTGAAGACCGTGAACCAACGGAAGCTGAATTAGAAAGATGGTTACCTGCTATTGAGTTAGGAGATCTTGGACGTGAGAAAATAAAAGGAAACGCTATAGAATTTTACATAAATACATTACAAGAAGTACGTTCCAAAACAATCGAGACTTTTCAATCGTTACCTGATGAATGGTTATTTAAAACGACAGACTTTTGGTATGACAAACCAGCAAATAACTATTTTAAATGGTTTCACGTATTTGAAGATGAGATCAACCATCGCGGACAAATTCGTTTAATTAAAAAGATGCAAAAAGCTCATTCAGTAAAGTAAGTAAGAAAATGCCACCTTATTCGGTGGCATTTTCTTTTATTCATTAACAAATAACTTTTCGTTTACTTTTTTAGCGACTCCCGCTACCAATATTATAATGCATATTAAATATAGCAATTTCACAATAAACAACCACCCTTGAAACATTGCAATTCCATCTATGATCTCATTCCCCTTCAATAACAAAAACGGAATTGTGCTAATGATAATGACAAACTCAATGCTGAAAACAATTTTCTTTTTTCGGCTATATGCTTTCCATTCTTTCCAACGATACATAGGTGCAAAAATCAATACTCCTATACATAATATAATCGGTATCCATTCACTTTTAAGAAATCGTCCTGAAATAACTGATAATAGTAAACAAACGAGCACACCATAATAACCTATTTTCTCTCTCATTCGTACTCCCCCATTCTACTTCTCCTTTAATATGTAACTTGCTACGCTTATAACAATTCCTAGAAAAACAACAACGACAATTACAAGATAAAGACCCTTCGCAGAAGACATCCATTCTTGAAAAATAGACATTTTCTCTATTTGTTTCTGACCTTCTATTAAAATAAACCCTACGAAAAATGAGCAAACAAAAATAATACCAATCATAATTCCGATACTTTTCTTACTATATTGTTTCATATCATCCCAGTTATATAGCAGTACAAAAACAAATCCGAAAACAGGTATGATACTGATCCATTCATTGTTTGTAAACAAATTTAAAGTGATTAATAGACTACAAGATATGATAAATCCCCAAAACCCAATTTTTTTGCGCATAAGTCCTCCTCAAATTCCATTTTTAGGATTAATTGTATTGTAACATCCATTTATCGTTCTTACCATTACAGTACATGAAATTTCACTTTTTTCTTTTTCCTATACTCACATACTTTCACTGCTTTCATACAATAAACTACACGAACGCCTAAAGGATGTGAATGTTATGGGAGTTGAATTAACGCTGTTGCATGCTCTCTATATTCTTTGTTTACTCACTATTATTACCTTTTTTATTCTCCGAAAAGATACGACTATTATTTGTATCGTTTTTATCTTTTTATTAGCATTAACCGCTACAAGCTCTATCCCTCTTGCTATTAGCGGTATTTTTCAAAGTTTCATTTACGCCATTACTGAGCTATTACCAACTATATTAATCATCTCCATTATCGTATCCATGAGCAATCTACTCGTTCATACCGGCATAAATGATACGATGATTTCACCATTTACAAAGATGATTCGTACCCCTACCCTCGCCTACTGGATGATCGGTCTTTTGATGATGACAATTTCTTTCTTCTTTTGGCCTTCTCCAGCTGTCGCCTTAATGGGAGCTATTTTATTACCGGTAGCTGTACGCGTCGGTCTTCCGCCAATTGGTGTTGCCATTGCTATGAACTTATTCGGGCACGGCATCGCCTTATCAGGTGACTTCGTTATTCAAGGCGCTCCGAAATTAACAGCGGACGCTGCCGGTCTACCTGTTTCTAGCGTTGTTTCTGCCAGTGTTCCCCTCGTTATCGTTATGGGCATTGTGACAACTTCCGTCGCCTTTTTCTTCTTACGAAAAGAATTTCATACAGGATTATCACTGCAAGACACCTCTTCATCAACTGAATCATCTAAAACTACTATTTTATTATCTCCTCGCATAAAGAAATGGCTCGCCATATGTATCCCTATCGTATATATCATTGATATCCTTTGCATGATTCAATTTAAACTACAAGGAAGCGATGCCACTGCACTTATCGGCGGGACGACTATTATTATGATTATCATCATTTCTCTCATCGCCTACAAAGGAAAGGGACTGAATAAAACGACCGATTATTTTATAGAAGGTCTTCAATTTGGATTTAAAATTTTCGGACCAGTTATTCCAATCGCCGCACTCTTTTATTTAGGAGATAGCGGCTTTGTGAAAATTATCGGGGACTATTTACCGAAAGGTTCACACGGAATCATTAATGACTTAGGAATCGCTTTATCTCAAACTGTTCCTTTAAATCAATATGTATCGGCAGGAACTTTAACTATCGTTGGTGTCATTACCGGCTTAGATGGATCAGGTTTTTCAGGTATATCACTTGCTGGTTCCATTGCGAATCTTTTCGGAACAGCACTTGGGCATGGAACAGCTACATTAACAGCACTTGGGCAAATTGCAGCAATATGGACCGGGGGCGGGACGTTAATCCCTTGGGCGCTTATTCCTGCTGCTGCGATTTGCAAGGTAGATCCATTTGAACTTGCACGCCGAAACTTTTTACCGGTTGTTATCGGTTTAATTGTCACCACTATCTTTGCGATGTTTATCCTATAACGTAAGCAAGTGTTCTCTTGCTTACGTTTTTTGCTTGTAAAATTCATCATGAATTACTCGTTTTCAAAAGGGATTCGTTATCACTTAGCGAAATTATATTAGGAGAGTATTTATTTCAAAACGTTTACGAGAAACAGATTACTTCAATTAGAAAAGGGGACATACCTATGAATGAATTGATTTTCGTCTTATTAATTTGTCCATTACTTATCTTTATCGTTTCTGTTATGGGAACACGTAAGACTAAAACGTATTACGTAATGCCGATTGTAACGTTTGCTAGTTTTTTAATAATAGGTGTTATCGCCCTTACTCCAAAATTTTTCTTTTGGGTTGGCATGTATAGCATCTTCTCATTTATTGTTTCTTACATGACACTATTGTTTGTGAGAGGATATGAAGTTGCGGAAAACGCTAAATAGTTGTTAGCAAGGAGATTGTCATATGATTTTCTTTGATATTGATGGAACTTTACTTGATTATGAGGCTGCTGAAAGAAATGGTATTATAGATTTTTTTCAAATATATAATACTATTTTTTCAGGCAATGAATTAGAGGCAACGAAAGTCTGGCATGAATTATCAGAAGAATATTTCAACAAATTTTTATCCAGGGAATTATCTTTTCAAGAACAACAAGTAATGCGAATGTATCATTTATTTAAAACATATGGAGTAAACCTATCACCCGAAGAATCTCAGAATAGATTCAATCAATATATAGAACTATATAAGAAAAGCTGGACCCTGTTTGAAGATGTACTCTATACATTACAAAGTTTACAGCAAAAAGGACACTCATTAGGTATCATTAGTAATGGTGAATATGAACAACAAATCGAAAAATTAACAGCCTTAAACATTCTACAGTATTTCAAATATATTTTTACTTCTAGTGAAATTGGGGTATCAAAACCAGACCCTGAAATGTTTCACAAGGTCGTATTACAATTGAATCTTGAAATGAAAGATTGCTATTATATTGGCGATCGATTAGAGACTGATGCAATTAGTAGTACAGCAGCTGGAATGCAAGGGGTATGGTTAAATCGGGATAACTCGCAACTCAAATGTGATGTTCCTACTATCTGTTCGTTACATGAAATTATAACAATGATATAAAAAAACGACCGCGTTCCCCCGCGGTCGTTTTTTTCGTGTTACGCTGTGATCCAAGCTTCGTTTGCTGGATTTTTACGCCACTCTTGTAATTTTTTCGTTTCAGCTTGTCCGATCATACCTTTTTCTGCTGCTACTTCAGTTAATGCACTGTAGTCGCTTAAAGAGTATGATGCTACGTTAGCTGCTTCTAGTTTTTCTTTTCCTGCTTCTAACTCATATGTGAAGATTGATACGATTCCTAATACTTCACAGCCAGCTTCGCGAAGTGCTTCTACACATGTAATTGCACTACCGCCAGTTGAAATTAAGTCTTCTACTACCACTACTTTTTGACCTTTTTCAGCTTTTCCTTCGATTTGGTTCCCTTTACCGTGACCCTTTGCTTTACTACGTACGTAGCACATTGGTAAATCCATACGATCGCTTACCCATGCAGCGTGCGCAATACCAGCTGTTGCTGTTCCTGCAATAACTTCTACAGTTGGGAAGTGCTCTTTAATTAACTCTTCTAATCCAGCTGCAATTGCTTGACGTACTTTTGGATAAGATAAAGTTAAACGGTTATCACAATAAATTGGTGATTTCATACCTGAAGACCATGTGAATGGATCATTCGGTTGTAAAAATACTGCTCCAATTTCTAATAAATGCGATGCGATTTCTTTTTTCATACTGTTACACCTTCCCACTGTTGTTTTACTGTTTTATACGCTTCAAGCGGATTTTCTGCTTTTGTAATACTACGTCCAACTACGATATAGCTTGAGCCAAGTTCCCTCGCACGTTTCGGTGTTGCTACGCGCACCTGGTCATTTACATCATCGCTTGCAAGACGAATCCCCGGTGTTACTGTTACAAATTCATTTCCGCATACTTCACGTAGTTTTGGAACTTCAAGCGTTGAGCAAACAACACCATCAAGTCCACTTTCTTTCGTTAGTTTTGCATAATGAGCAACCGCTTCTTCTAACGTTTTCTCAATGCCGATCTCTTTTTTCATCATAGCTTCCGAAGTGCTTGTTAGTTGTGTAACTGCAATACAAATCGGTCTCTCTTTTCCTTCTTGCTTACCTTCCTCTAATCCCTCAATCGCAGCTTTCATCATACTACTTCCCCCAGCAGCATGAACATTTACCATATCAACATCTAGACTAGCTAGGCTACGCATAGCGCTTTTTACTGTATTCGGAATATCATGAAGTTTTAAATCTAGAAAAATCTTATGTCCTTTTTCTTTTAAGTACGTAATAATCGCAGGGCCTTCTTTGTAAAATAACTCCATACCAACTTTGACAAATAACTCTTCCCCTTCAAAGTGGCGCAAGAATTGTTCTACATCTTGTTTCCCTGGAAAATCTAATGCAACGATTAACGACTGTGACATGTTTGCTTCCAGCTCCTTCCTTGACATTCCGAAATGTGATCAAATCCTAATTCATCTAGTAATGCTGGTAACTCTTCAATAATTGTCGGACATACGAACGGATCGATAAAGTTCGCTGTACCTACTGCAACTGCGCTTGCGCCAGCATAGAAGAATTCAATTACATCTTCCGCTGTTTCAATACCACCCATTCCGATAATTGGAATGTTAACCGCTTGGCTTACTTCATGTACCATACGAATCGCTACTGGCTTAATCGCAGGACCTGATAATCCACCTGTACGGTTTGCTAAAATTGGTTTAGCTGTTTTTAAATCTAGACGCATACCAAGCAATGTATTAATCATCGTTAAACCATCTGCACCTGCATTTTCAATCGCTTTTGCAATTTCCACAATGTTTGCCACGTTCGGTGACAACTTCACGTATACAGGCACTTCAGAAACCTCTTTTACTCGCTTCGTTAAATCAGCAGCAATTTCAGGATTTGTACCAAAGGCGATACCACCTGTTTTTACGTTCGGACAAGAAATATTTAATTCTAGTGCGTGGACATTAGGCGCTTTAGAAATTTCCTTTGCAACCGCTACGTAATCCTCAGCTTGTGAGCCTGCAACGTTCGCAATGATTGGAAGATCAAATTGTTCTAACCATGGTAATTCAGAATTCATTACTTTTTCTAACCCTGGGTTTTGAAGTCCGATTGCATTTAACATGCCGCCCGGTGTTTCAGCAACACGAGGCGTCGGATTTCCATAACGTGGTTGTTCTGTCGTCGCTTTAATCATGATTGATCCTAGTACACTTAAATCGTAAAACTGTGCATATTCACGACCAAATCCAAAGCATCCAGATGCCGGTATAATTGGATTTTTTAATGATAATCCCGGTAATTCAACTTGCAATCTGTTCATAGTACAACCTCCCCGATTGGAAATACTGGTCCGTCGCTACACACCTTCTTGTAAGAATGTCCACTTGGATCTTCTTGTAAGTGGCATACACATGCGAAACAAGCTCCAATACCACAGCCCATACGTTCTTCTAAAGAAATATAAGCTTTTTTCTCTCTGTAACGTCCTTCTAATGCACGAAGCATCGCTAACGGACCACATGAATAAAGAATATCAAAGTCAATTCCGTAATTATCAATTACATCTGTGACAAATCCTTTTGTACCGTGTGTACCGTCTACTGTCGCAACGTACGTATCACCAAGTTCTGCAAATTTTTCTTCATAGAAAACTACATCTTTCGTTTGAAAACCTAGGATGTGAATAACACGTACACCTTTTGCAACGAGGCGCTGTGATAATTCATAAAGTGGTGGTACACCAATCCCCCCACCTACTAGTAAAGCTGTTTGACCAGCTTCTGCTTCTTCTACAGGAAAACCGTGTCCTAGTGGTCCTAGTACATCTACCATTTCACCTTGTTTTCTAGTTGCTAATGTTTTTGTCCCTTGTCCTTCCGCACGGTATAGCATTGTAAATTCGTTCTTCTCTTGATCTACATTACAAATACTAATCGGGCGGCGCAGAAGGGGCGCAATGCCCTCTGCTACCTTAATGTGTACAAACTGCCCTGGTTCGTTCATTTGCTGTACTAACGTTCCTTGAAGCACTAATTCGTAAATGTTTTTTGCGATTTCTTTTTGATTAACGACGATCATATTTTGCTTTTGCATCATGCATGTACCACCTCGTGACGCTTTGTTTGCGTAATTTCTTTCATTGAATGAGCTGAGAATGTCATAGATTCTAATACTCGTAAGATTGCTCTCGTTGTATCAAGTGATGTTAAGCAAGCTACACCATTTTCTACTGATTCACGGCGAATGCGGAAACCATCACGCGCTGGTTGTTTACCTTTTGTTAGCGTATTGATTACAAACTGTGCTTTTCCTTGACGGATAATATCTAGTAAGTTGTAGTCTTCAGAATCAATTTTGTTTACAACTTGTACTGGGATATTTTGCTCTGCTAACGATTGTGCTGTTCCAGCTGTTGCTAATAAGTTATAACCGATTTCGTGGAAACGTTTTGCAATTTCCATTGCCTCTTCTTTATCTTTATCCGCTACAGTAATGATTACTGATCCGTGCGTTGGGATGTTAATTCCAGAAGCAACTAATCCTTTGTATAATGCTTTTTCAAGCGTTAAGTCTTTACCCATTACTTCCCCTGTTGATTTCATTTCAGGTCCTAATGTTGTATCAACTGAGCGTAGTTTCGCGAATGAGAATACCGGAGCTTTTACATATACTTCTTTCTCTTCTGGGTGATAACCAGTTCCGTATCCTTGCTCTACTAGATCTTGCCCTAAAATAACTTTCGTTGCAACGTTCGCCATTGGTACACCTGTAATTTTACTTAAGAATGGTACTGTACGGCTCGCACGTGGGTTTACTTCAATTACGTACACTTGATCTTCGAATACTACAAACTGGATATTTAGTAATCCAACAATGTTTAATCCTTTTCCAAGTGCAATTGTATGTTCAATAATTTGTTCTTTTAATTTGTCAGATAAGCTTTGTGGTGGATATACTCCAATTGAGTCACCAGAGTGAACTCCAGCACGTTCAATATGTTCCATAATACCTGGAATGAACACATTCTCACCGTCTGAAATTGCATCTACTTCAATTTCTTTACCAACCATGTAACGGTCGATTAATACTGGGTGATCAGCGTGAACTTTAACTGCATTTTTCATGTAGTGCAACAGTTCTTCTTGACGATATACGATTTCCATCGCGCGTCCACCTAGTACGTAAGATGGTCTTACTAATACTGGGTAACCAATTTTGTCAGCGATTGCTACTGCTTGCTCTACAGTTGTTGCTGTTTTACCAACTGGTTGCGGGATACCAAGCTGTGTTAGCGCTGCTTCAAACTTATCACGATCTTCTGCACGATCTAAATCTTCAAGTGATGTTCCTAAGATTTTCACACCGTGAGCCTCTAATTTAGCAGCTAAGTTAATTGCCGTTTGTCCACCGAACTGAACGATAACACCTTCTGGTTTTTCTAAATCGATAATGTGCATTACATCTTCAATCGTTAATGGTTCAAAGTATAATTTGTCAGAAATACTGAAGTCTGTTGAAACTGTTTCTGGGTTGTTATTAACAATGATTGCCTCATATCCAGCTTCTTTAATTGCCCATACTGAGTGAACTGTTGCATAGTCAAACTCAACACCTTGACCGATACGGATCGGACCAGATCCTAGAACTACTACACTCTTACGATCTGTTCTAACCGATTCATTCTCATCACCATATGTGCTGTAGTAGTATGGTGTTGCAGATTCAAACTCTGCCGCACAAGTATCTACCATTTTATAAACCGGAGTTATATTGCTTTCTTTACGCATATCGTAAATTTCACGCTCTGTTTTGTTCCAAGCATTAGCGATGTAATGGTCACTGAAGCCCATCTCTTTCGCAGTTTGTAGTACTTCCATATTTCCTACATTCGCTTTTACTTCACGTTCCATATTTACGATGTTTTCAACTTTTTGTAAGAAGAAGAAGTCCATTTCACACCATTCGTTAATTTCTTCTTTCGTTACACCTTGACGAATTGCTTCTGCTACAATAAACAGTCGCTCATCATCAGCTTTTATAATGCGTTTTTTCATTGTTTCTTTATCAAGTTCTTTTAAATGCTCTAATTCTAAGTGATAAATGCCAAGTTCTAAAGAACGAACCGCTTTTAATAATGATTGCTCTAAGTTACGTCCGATTGACATAACTTCACCAGTTGCCTTCATTTGCGTACCAAGTGTTCTGTTTGCTGATTCAAACTTATCAAATGGCCAGCGTGGAATTTTTGAAACAACATAGTCTAATGCTGGTTCGAAACAAGCGTATGTTTTTTGTGTTACTGGATTTATAATTTCATCTAACGTTAAACCAACTGCAATTTTCGCCGCTAGCTTCGCAATCGGATATCCAGTCGCTTTAGATGCTAGTGCAGATGAACGACTTACACGCGGGTTTACTTCGATTACATAGTATTGGAAACTATGTGGATCAAGTGCCAGCTGAACGTTACATCCACCTTCAATTCCTAATGCACGAATAATTCGTAATGAAGTGTTACGTAACATTTGGTATTCACGGTCACTTAATGTTTGGCTTGGTGCTACAACGATAGAATCACCTGTGTGAACTCCAACTGGATCGATATTTTCCATGTTACATACTACAATCGCGTTATCATTTGAATCACGCATTACTTCATATTCAATTTCCTTACAACCAGCAATGCTCTTTTCTAATAAACATTGTGTTACTGGACTATGTTTTAATCCACCTGATACGATTTCAATTAGTTCTTCTTCATTACTACAGATTCCGCCACCTGTTCCACCCATTGTAAATGCTGGGCGAACAATAACTGGATATCCAATTTCTTTTACAAATTCATGCGCTTCTTCTAGCGTATGAATAATTGTACTAGATGGAATTGGTTCATTTAATTCCTGCATTAATGTACGGAATAAATCACGATCTTCCGCTTGCTCAATTGCTGATAATTTTGTTCCTAAAATTTCAACTCCACACTCTTCAAGTATGCCTGATTTCGCAAGTTCAACAGCCATGTTTAAACCTGTTTGACCACCTAATGTTGGTAAGATTGCATCTGGACGTTCTTTACGAATGATACGGCTTACGAATTCTAGTGTTAATGGTTCTATATATACTTTATCTGCTGTTGCAGTATCTGTCATAATTGTTGCTGGGTTAGAGTTAACAAGGATTACTTTGTAACCTTCTTCTCTAAGAGATTGACAAGCTTGTGTACCAGAGTAGTCAAACTCCGCTGCTTGCCCAATTACAATTGGTCCTGATCCGATTACTAAAATTGTGTTAATGTCTAGGCGTTTTGGCATAACTCTTCCCCTTCTTTCTTGAAGTTTTCAATCATTGCTAAGAAATCTTCGAATAAATCGTTTGCATCTTCTGGTCCTGCAGAAGCTTCTGGATGATATTGTACTGTAAATGCTGGGAACTTCGTATGACGAAGACCTTCTACTGTTCCATCATTTAAAGCGACATGTGTAATTTCAAGTTCTGTATTTTTAACTGACTCTTCTTCTACTGCGTAACCATGGTTTTGAGATGTAATTGCTACTTTTCCAGTTGCAAGATGTTTTACTGGATGGTTTAAACCACGGTGACCGAATTTCAATTTACTTGTATTCGCACCAGATGCTAGCGCGAACAATTGATGTCCTAGGCAAATTCCGAATAAAGGAACTTTACCGATAATGTCTTTTAACATTTCTATTGCTTCTGGTACATCTTTTGGATCCCCTGGTCCGTTACTTAACATAATTCCATCTGGGCTAAGTCGTAAAATCTCTTCTGCTGTTGTGTTGTAAGGAACTACAATCACATCACAGTCACGTTTATTTAATTCTCGTAAAATACCATGTTTCATACCGAAGTCTACAAGTACAACGCGATGTCCGCGGCCTGGGCTTGGATATGGATCTTTCGTTGATACGCGTTTTACATGATCTGTAAATACTGTCGCTTTTAATTGGCTCACGATGTATTCTACATCTGCATCCATGTTACAAAGGCGTCCGCGTAATGTACCGTATTGACGAATTTTTCTCGTTAATTTTCTCGTATCAATCCCTGCTAATCCTGGGATGTTTCTTTCTTTTAAGTAATCATTTAACGAAATTTCATTACGGAAGTTTGATGGGTGATCACAAATTTCGTTTACGATTAAACCATTTACAGAAGGGTGAATCGATTCAAAATCGTCACGGTTGATGCCGTAGTTTCCGATTAATGGGTACGTGAATGTCACGATTTGACCGCAATATGATGGATCAGATAATGTTTCTTGATATCCAGTCATTCCTGTTGTAAATACAACCTCACCTGACTTTTCGATTTCTCCTCCGAAACCTTTTCCAATTAATACTGTTCCATCTTCTAAGATAAGTTGTCTTTTCATACTAATGCACTCTCCTTTTGCCATGCGATCTTACCACCAACGATTGTCATTACCGGCCATCCTTGGCATTTCCAACCTGCGAATGGTGTATTTTTTCCTTTTGATAAGAATGTTGTTGGATCAATCTCTTCTTCTTGTTCTAAATCAATGATTGTAATATCAGCTGTTCTACCTTCTTTCAGGCGACCTGCTTCTAAGCCGAATGTATCAGCTGGCTTTTCTGTTAAGAATTGAATTAATTGTTCTAATGTAATAATTCCTTTTTTCACAAGGTTTGTGTATAGAAGCGGGAATGCTGTTTCAAAACCAGTAATTCCGAATGGTGCTCTTTCAATTCCTTTTGCTTTCTCTTCCGCTGTATGCGGTGCATGATCAGTTGCGATCATATCGATTGTTCCATCAAGTAAACCTTCAATTAGTGCTGCGTGATCTTCTTTTCCACGAAGCGGTGGGTTCATTTTAAAGTTAGGATCAGCTGATGGGATATCATCTTCACATAACACTAAGTGATGAGGTGTTACTTCTGCTGTTACTTTAATTCCAGCGCGCTTTGCATCACGAATTACGCGTACAGAGCCTTTCGTACTTACGTGACATACGTGATAGTGACAATCTGCCGCTTCAGCAAGCAATATATCCCTTGCAATATGTACAGATTCACATACTGATGGGATGCCGTTTAATCCGTGTTTCTCAGAAAACTTCCCTTCATGTACACAACCTTTATTAATAAGAGTATTCTCTTCACAGTGTGCAACTACTGCCATATTTAATTTCGCTGCACGCTTCATAGCTGCTAACATCATGCTAGCATCTTGTACGCCTACACCGTCATCAGTGAAAGCAAATGCTCCAAGTTCTTTTAATGTTTCGAAATCTGTCATTTCAGAACCCGCTTGGCGTACTGTAATTGCTCCGTATGGTAATACATTGACATGTGCTTTCTCTTTAATACGATTTTGCAAGTCTTCCATATGTTCTCTGCAATCTGGTACTGGGCGTGTATTCGGCATTGCACAAATTGTAGTGAATCCACCTTTTGCTGCTGCTAGTGTACCTGTTTCAATTGTTTCTTTATGTTCACCACCTGGTTCACGAAGATGTACGTGTACATCTACTAATCCAGGTGCGATTAACTTTCCGTTCACATCGATTACTTCAGCATTATCTGCCGTAATATTTTCTGCTACCTTAGCGATTTTACCGTCTTGTACGAGAAGATCTGTTGCTACGATTTTTCCTTCTTCATTCATATAACGACCATTTTTAAACAAATAATTCATGTTTCATTCCTCCTAATACATTTGGTAAGGCGCGTTTTAGTACAGCCATTCTTACGTAAACTCCATTTTCCATTTGTTTAAATATGCGTGAACGCTCACACTCAACAAGTTCACTTGCAATTTCAACATCTCTGTTTACAGGAGCTGGATGCATAATAATGCTTCCTTCTTTCATACGTTTTTCTCTTTCCACTGTTAATCCGTGTTTCTCATGATACTCTTTCATAATGTCTGTTTCATAATGATCATGACGCTCATGTTGTACACGAAGTAACATCATTACATCCACTTCTGGAACAAGTTCATCTAATGGTTTGTATGTTCCAAATGTGCTGTCTTCATCTTTCCACTCTTCTGGACTTGCAAAGTAAATTGTTGCACCTAGTTTCGTTAATGCTTCTGCATTAGAACGTGCTACTCGGCTATGACGAACATCTCCTACTATCGCAATCTTTAATCCTTCAAATCTTCCAAACTCTTGTTTAATTGTAAGAAGATCGAGTAGGCACTGCGTTGGGTGGTTTCCACATCCATCTCCAGCGTTTAAAATTGGGATATTTACCTGATTTTTTAGTTCATCGAAGTAGCGATCTTGCTCATGGCGGACGATTACCGCTTTTGTTCCGATTGATTCTAGTGTTCTTATCGTATCGTATAAAGTTTCTCCTTTTTGTACGCTAGATGCATCAGCTGAAAAGTTTAAAACTTCAAGTCCTAATCTCTTCTCAGCAACTTCAAAGCTAAATCTCGTTCTCGTACTATTCTCAAAGAACAAGTTCGCAACAAAAGTTTGCTCTGTCGTTTTGCTCTCTTTTCCATTCGCGAAATCTTCTGCGTCTTTTAGGATTTCTGAAATTTCTACTTCCGATAATTCACTCATCGTTAACAAATGGCTCATCGTCATCCCTCATCTTTCTGATTTTTATGTTACCACTTTTGCATTTTTATAACAACCTTTGCATAAAAATACCCTAGTCATGTGAGACTAGGGTGCAAGAAAGAAGCCACCCTTTCCGGTCTCACAGGACTGAATTAAAAGGTTATTATTATGAAGCAATCTGCTTAGACTGTTTTATTTGTTTCGTTTCTGGTAGTAGTAGATTTAACAGTACACCTACAATTGCTGCTAGTGCCATTCCTTCTACTTGGAACGATTCTCCTACGTGAAGTACCGCTCCACCAATACCGATTACTAGTATTACTGATGCAATCATTAAGTTTCGTTTGTCACTTAGGTCTGTTTTATCATCTACCATCATGCGTAATCCGCTTGATGCAATTACACCGAATAGTAAGATTGATACACCACCCATAACCGGTGTTGGTATCGAATGAATCAGTGCAGAAATCTTACCGATAAATCCGAACATGATTGCGAACACCGCTGAGCCGATGAATAAGTATACACTGTATGCTCTCGTAATTGCTAGCACACCGATGTTTTCACCATACGTTGTATTCGGTGGTCCACCGATAAGTGATGCGATTAATGTTGCTACTCCATCACCGAAGATCGAACGGTGTAAACCTGGTTTTTCAATTAAATCTCTTTTAATAACATTTCCAAGTACAATTTGATGTCCGATATGCTCTGAAATTGTTACTAGTGCAACTGGTACCATTAGGAGTACAATCTTCCACGAAAACTCCGGAGTATATGTTACAAATGGTACTGTGAAATCTGGTACAACAAACCATTTTGCCTCAACTACCGGCTTTAAGTTTACTAGCCCTTGGAAGTAAGCGAAGATATATCCGCCGATAATGCCCAGTAACACTGGTATGATACTGAAAAATCCTCTTCCGAATATAGAGCAGATAATTGTAATTGCTAACGTTACTAACGCTACTGAAAAGTGTGTAAAGCTATATTTGCCATCCGCACCGTTCATCGCCATGTTAACTGCAGTATGTGCTAAAGCTAGACCGATTACCATTACTACTGGACCAACTACGATTGGCGGAAGTAATTTCATAATCCACTCTGATCCTGATTTCTTAATTCCGAGTGAGATTAAGATGTACACAAGTCCTGCTAGCAAACCACCGAGCATTGCTGCTCCAGGTCCCCCTGCTGTTTTCGCTGTAATAATCGGTGCGATAAAGGCGAATGATGATCCTAGGTAGGCTGGTACTTGACCTTTCGTTATAAGAAGAAACGCTAACGTTCCTAATCCACTTGATATTAATGCTACTGACGGATTCAATCCTGTTAAAAACGGAACAAGCACTGTTGATCCAAACATCGCGAACAAATGTTGTATACTTAAAAATAACCATTTTCCCGGTTTCGGTACTTCATTAACATCTAACACTGGCTTTTGTTCCATTGTTACATCCTCCTTCAGTTTAATTCTTTGCAATAAAAAAACTCTTTGTGCCTGTGCACAAAGAGTCCTACACTTTCGTATGCCAAATTTGACATATGAAAGCCAAGACCCTTTGGCAGCCTCACAGGACTACATTTAAAAGGGCTTTACTTATCGTATATGCTTACTCGATCTTGTTGATCTGTCTCTTGCAAATCAACTTCGATACGCTCTTCACTTGATGTTGGAATGTTCTTTCCTACATAATCAGCGCGAATTGGTAGTTCACGATGACCTCTATCAACAAGAACTGCTAGTTGGATTTGTGATGGTCTACCTAAATCCATAAGAGCATCCATTGCTGCTCGAACTGTTCTGCCTGTATATAATACATCATCCACAAGGATAACTTTTTTCTTCGTAATATCTACAGGGATATCAGAACCTTTTACAAGTGGTTCTTCATTTTTCGATTGTAGCGTTAGATCATCACGGTATAACGTAATATCTAACTCTCCAACTTCCATTTCTTTTCCTTCAATTTGACCAATTCGTTCTGCCAAACGTTGTGCAATAAAAATTCCACGAGTTTTAATTCCGACAAGAACACAATTATCGACACCTTTATTTCGTTCCACGATTTCATGACTAATTCGTGTTAAAGCGCGGCGAATCATTTGGTCATCTAAAACGACAGCTTTCTCTTGCATGCTCTACACCTCCAAGCTTTTTTTCTTGCGTGAGAGTAATGGTATAAAAAAAGTCCTCTCAGCGTGTGCGAGAGGACTTTTGAAAAAAGGGTACAGCATACCCTAAGTATTTCAAACCGTTACCTTCTCAACCTCACGGGGCTGTGTTAAAGGATCATTATTTAACTGTTGTCAGTATCTCAGTTTTCTTATGATTTGTCAATACTATTTCCGTAAAATATTTAATGCATCTTCAAACACTTCTGGAATCGGTGCCTCAAACTGAATATATTCACCAGTACGAGGGTGGTCAAATCCTAAAATACCTGCATGAAGTGCTTGTCCATTCATGTCTAATGTTTTCTTTGGTCCATACTTTGGATCTCCTGCAAGTGGATAGCCAATATATTTCATATGAACACGAATTTGGTGCGTGCGTCCTGTTTCTAAGCGACATTCTACAAGTGTGAAATCTTTGAAACGCTCTAACACTTGGAAGTGAGTAACAGCGTTCTTACCGTTTTCATCAACTGTCATACTTTGACGCTCTTTCTTATCGCGGCCAATCGGAGCATCAATCGTTCCCTTATCATGCGGGATAACACCGTGTACAATCGCTTTGTAACGTCTTGTTACTGTTTTTGCTACAAGTTGATTTACAAGTGATTCGTGTGCCATATCATTTTTAGCAACCATTAATAGGCCAGATGTATCCTTATCAATACGATGCACGATACCAGGACGCATTACACCGTTAATGCCTGATAAATCTGTACAATGATGCATAAGACCATTTACAAGTGTACCACTTATATGACCTGGTGCTGGATGTACAACCATACCACGTGGCTTATTTACAACAAGCACATCTGCATCTTCATAATAAATTTCTAAGTTCATATCTTCTGCTTGAATATCTAACGCTTCTGGCTCAGGAATCGTTACTGTAATTTCATCATTTTCTTTAACTTTATAATTTACTTTTACCGATTTCCCATTAACTGTTACAACATCATCTTTAATCCATTGCTGTACTTGTGAACGTGACCATTCACTGTTTATTTCTGCAACGAATTTATCAATTCGCTCGCTTTTTTGTTCTTCTGCAACTGTTACTTGTACTACTTCACTCATTCAATTACTCCTTCGTTTTCTTGCCTTCTAATAATGTTTGAATAATAATTAATACAACACCAATACATAATGCTGAATCAGCTATATTGAATACTGGATAGTTGTACGAGAAAATATACACGTGAATGAAATCCACTACTTCTTGTCTAAATACACGATCAATGAAATTACCAATTGCTCCGCCTAATATTAGACCTAATGAAATCCCTAGAAGTTTGTCTGTTTTCGCATATTTTTGCATATAAATTACGATAAACACTACAAAAACGACTGTAATAATGTAGAAGAACCACATTTTATTTTCTAAAATCCCCCAGGCAGCTCCTCTATTTCGATGTGATGTTATGTATAATACATTATCGATAATCGGAATACTCATACCCAATTCCATGTTCTTTACAATTAGCCATTTCGATATTTGATCGATGGCAATGACAAATAACGCTATTACATAATATATCATTTTCATTTCCCCCACAAAGACAGTGTACCTCAAAATTTTAGCATAGCTGCAACCTTTTCACAATGAACCTTTATAGAAGAATAAAATAAATTAAAAAAAGGTAATATAATATCGTTGTGCGCATTCATACATTTACGTTTTCATAGAAGAATTCATGAATGGTACGTGCAGTCGGCATCGTCTTCATCTGTTTTACCGAAATTACTCTCCCCGTTTCTTCACAAATACCATACATATCTATTTCCATTTTAAATAATGCACGTTCTACATCTTTTAAGTCCTCTTTTATATCATGTAATAAAAGTTTTTTCTTTATCTCTTCCTTAATTTCATATCCAAGCTCTTCGCTAAACTCTGTATCATATTTGTGCATGACCTCTTTAGCTAGCCTCTCTTGTAACTCCTTTCGCATCAATTGCAATTCTTCTTTGATTTCCATATACATTTCATTCACGTGTACATTCCTCCCAGCTGCAATGTACGATTAGTGTGTCCGAAATTTCTATGCTTACCTCACACACATTTTTCCTTCATAGGAAAGAGAGTGAAAGTTATTTTAATATATCGTCAATAAAAAAACTGACTGCACTTACGCACAGTCAGTTTTTTATTATTTTACGTAGTTTTCTTTAACAACTGTTGCACAACGCTCACATAATGTTTCATGTTCAGCATCTTTACCAATTGTTTCTGAAACTACCCAACAACGTTCACATGTTTCACCAGTTGCTTGAGCAACAACAACCGCTGTATGTTCATACTTCGGTGCTTCTGCTGGCGCTTCTTCCATCATGCCACCAAGTTTGTACTCAGAAACGATGAATAATTGTTTTAAGTCTTCGTTAATAGACTCTAACATAGCTTTCATTTCTGAAGTTGGATATAGCGTAATGCTTGCATTTAATGACTTACCGATTACTTTTTCATTACGAGCTACTTCTAACGCTTTTAATACGTCATCACGTAATGTCATAAATGCATCCCATTTTGTTTTTAATTCTTCCGCACCATCTAATTGTACAGCTTCTGGCATATCAGTTAATTGTACACTTTCTTCTGTTACACCTGGAATGTATGGCCATACTTCATCAGCTGTATGCGGTAAGATTGGTGTTACAAGTTTCGTCAATGCAACAAGAACATCATATAATACAGTTTGAATTGCACGACGATCTTCATGGTTTGCACCTTCAATGTATAAAATGTCTTTTGCAAAGTCTAAGTAGAATGAACTTAAATCAATTGTACAGAAGTTATGAATTGCATGATATACAGCAGCGAAGTCGTATGTCTCATATGCTTCTTTCACTTTTGTAATTAAGTCATTTAATTTTACTAACATGTAACGATCTACTTCACGAAGTTCAGCTACAGCTACTGTATTTTCACTTGGCTTAAAGTCGTCTAAGTTTCCTAATAAGAAACGGAATGTGTTACGGATTTTACGATACACTTCTGCTACCTGTTTTAAAATATCATCTGAAATACGTACGTCAGATTGATAGTCAACAGAAGATACCCATAAGCGTAAAATGTCTCCGCCTAATTGATCCATAATTTTCTTAGGTACGACGATGTTTCCAATCGACTTACTCATTTTACGTCCTTCACCATCTAATACGAAACCATGGCTTAGTACGCCTTTATATGGAGCTTTACCTGTTACAGCAACTGCTGTTGATAACGAAGAGTTAAACCAACCACGATACTGGTCAGATCCTTCTAAATATAAATCAGCTGGACGTTGTAAATCATCGCGCTCTTCTAATACCGCTTGGTGAGAAGAACCTGAATCGAACCATACATCCATGATGTCTGTTTCTTTACGGAATTCACCATTTGGGCTACCTGTATGTGTAAATCCTTCTGGTAATAGCTCTTTCGCTTCACGCTCGAACCATACGTTAGAACCGTGCTCACGGAATAAGTCTGCTACGTGGTTAATTGTTTCATCTGTAATAATTGGATCACCATTCTCTGCATAGAATACAGGGATTGGCACACCCCATGCACGCTGACGAGAAATACACCAGTCACCACGGTCACGAACCATATTATGAAGACGAGTCTCTCCCCATGCTGGTACCCATTTTGTTTCCGCAACAGCTTCTAATAATTCTTTACGGAACGCTTCAATAGATGCAAACCACTGTGCTGTCGCACGGAAAATAATTGGTTTTTTTGTTCTCCAATCATGTGGGTATGAATGCGTAATGAATGTTAATTTCAGTAACGCGCCTACTTCTTCTAATTTTTCTGTAATTGGCTTGTTAGCTTTATCATAGAATAGGCCTTCAAATCCAGGTGCTTCATTTGTTAATACACCTTTATCATCAACTGGGCAAAGTACTTCTAATCCATACTTTTTACCAACAACGAAGTCATCTTCCCCGTGTCCTGGTGCTGTATGAACACAACCTGTACCTGCATCTGTTGTTACGTGATCTCCTAGCATAACTAATGAATCACGATCGTAGAATGGGTGTTTTGCAACTGTATACTCAAGTTCGCTACCTTTTACTGTTTTCACAACTTCAGCATTTTCCCACTCTAACGTTTTTGCAACTGTCTCAAATAGTTCAGAAGCGATAATATATTTTTCATCATTTACTTTTACAATAGCGTAATCAAGTTCTGGGTGAACAGAAATACCTAAGTTTGCAGGTAACGTCCAAGGTGTTGTTGTCCAGATAATGAATTTCTCATCACCTTCTAATACGTTCTTTCCGTCTTTTACAGGGAATGCTACGTAAATAGATGCTGATTTTTTATCTTGATATTCAATTTCAGCTTCTGCTAAAGCTGATTCACTCGTTGGAGACCAGTAAACTGGTTTTTGTCCTTTATAGATATAACCTTTTTTCGCCATATCACCAAACACTTTAATTTGTTGTGCTTCATAAGCTGGCTCTAAAGTAATGTATGGGTTATCCCAATCAGCACGTACACCTAAACGCTTAAATTGTTCACGTTGACGTTCTACTTGTTCATATGCATACTCTGCACATAACTTACGGAACTCAGCAACTGTCATTTCTTTACGCTTTACACCTTTATTTGTTAAAGCTTGCTCAATTGGTAAACCGTGCGTATCCCAACCTGGCACATATGGTGCACAGTAACCAGTCATTGATTTATAACGCACGATAAAGTCTTTTAATACTTTATTTAATGCATGTCCCATATGAATGTCACCATTCGCATATGGAGGTCCATCATGCAATACAAATAAAGGACGACCTTTCGTATGTTCTTGTACCTTTTCATAAATATTCATTTCAGCCCACTGTTCTTGCATTGCAGGCTCACGTTTTGGTAAATTCCCACGCATTGGGAACTCTGTTTTTGGCATTAGTAATGTATTTTTGTACTCCATGCTCAATTCCTCCTTACATGTATAAAAGAAACACTTAAAAAACGGAATAAAAAAGAGACCTTCTCATCCCAAAAAGGGACGAGAAAGTCTCCCGCGGTACCACCCTAGTAGATCCTATACGTATGTATACAATCCTCTTTATATTCTTAACGCGAATATACGCCTACGCTTACTTTATTTGTTCAGCGCGGAACTCCAGGGTGATATTCCCATTATCTCCTTATCCTGAGCTTACACCATCCTCAGTTCGCTATATAAGGTATGAAAAAGGTACTTATCCCTATCTTCGTTTTTCTTAATAAATATGTTGTTTAAAATTATATGTAATAATGAGAAAAACGTCAAGCTTACACTGTTTCTTCTTTTTTCAACAGCTCGTCTACTTCGTCTTCTAACTCAATTAGTTTATCCCAATCATCGTTGTTTAACATTTCAAGCTGCGTTTCTAATAACATACGGAAACGCGTACGGAATACTTTCGCTTGTTTCTTTAGCTCTTCAATATCAAAAGCAACTTTTCTTGATTTTACTAACGCTTCGTTAATAATACGGTCTGCATTCTTTTCAGCTTCACGTACGATTAATTTTGCTTCTTTTTGCGCATTACGTTTTACTTCTTCCGCTGCTTCTTGTGCAACGACGATAGATTTGTTTAACGTATCTTCAATATTAGAGAAATGATCTAACTTCCCTTCTAATTGCGCAACTTTTTCTTCTAAAGCTTTTTTCTCACGAATGACTAATTCATAATCTTTGATAATTTGATCAAGAAACTCATTTACTTGATCTTCATCATAGCCACGGAATCCGCGACCAAATTCTTTGTTATGAATGTCTAATGGTGTTAACGGCACAACGCCACCTCCAAGTAGTTATCTAAATTTCCTCTTTCAATTATATCTTTTCTTCGACAAAATAGGAGGATTTCCTTCTAAAAAACCAATCATTTTAGTATACCATACAAAATTCTCCATTTGTCGCGCTTTGTTCTACCTTCTACAGAAAACAATTTACTTCGTCCATATCCCCTCACTGAAAAAACATCTCCTGGATAACATTCATAAGAGGTTTGCTCCACTGTTTTCCAATTCACTTTTACTAAACCATTTTTTATGAAAGGTTGTACTTTTTGTCTGGATATATGTAACATTTCTGCTAATATAACATCTAAACGAAGCGAAGAAACCGTTCCAGATTTCTCTCCCCACGTTTCTTGCATCTGTAGAATTTTTTCTCCTTGCACTGGCGATAAGGAAACTTTCGCTTTCCCTATCGATTGTAAGTTCATCTCAATATAAGAAACAACTTCTTTTGCGACTACAATTTGGGCACGATCTTCTTGAAGCAAAATATCACCACACTTTTCTCTCGTTAAACCGAGAGACATAAATGTACCTAATATTTGCCTATGTTCTAGCGTATAAAACTTGGAAGGATAGTCAATTTCCAATACTTCTACTTGAAATTCTTCTTCATTTACTACTAGATAGTCCGGATAAATGAGTGCTCTTTTACGCTCTGCATGAGGCGTTGCACCATCAAACTGTACAGCAACATCCCCTTGTCCTATTACCATAGTGACAATTTGTTGTTGTCTTGGATCAAGGAAGTCTGTTAACTTCACTTGATGGTACTCCGCTACTCGCTTCCACTCTAACACCTTATCCACAAAGACCTCTTCATCAGGTCTGAAATGTTCATAGATGCTCATGTATTTAACCTCTTACTATAAGAAATAAGCGAATATACTTACTAAACCCTTCGTAGCAAGCTTTAACGTGAAAATCGCAACGAGTGGAGAGATATCAATCATACCAAGCGGCGGAATAAATCTGCGAAATGGTTCTAAATACGGTTCACAAATACGCGCAAGAACATCTCCGAAAGTTGATTCCTTTGCACCTGGGAACCATGATAGGAGAATGTAAATAATAAGTGCCCACGAGTAAATCTCGATAGCATAAACTAAAAGCCTTAAAACTGTTTCCATGGCGTATTACCACCTCTTTATATTTGTGTCTTCTTCTTCACCGAACAACTCTGAAATTGCACCAACAATATCTACATTTTCAGGCGTACACATAAATGTTTTCGGTCCTATTTTTTGAATGTCCCCGCCTATAGCGTATACAGTACCACTTAAAAAGTCAACGATACGTACAGCTTGATCAGTAGACATTCGTTGTAAATTAATTACAACAGCTCGTCTACCTTTTAAATGGTCCGCAATTCCTTGCGCTTCCGAATATGTGCGTGGTTCTAATAAAACAACTTTTGAAGATTGCTTTGCCGTTTCAATGCTCACAACATTTTGTTTCGGTTGTGCTTTTGGAAACGTAACATCTTGTTGTTCTGGCGGATCTTGCTGCTTCTTCATGTCTGTTTGCTCCTTTTCATAACTATATTGAGCTGCTTCTTTTTCTTCTGGTGTATCAAAAAAGAAGTATTTTACTTTTGACCAACTCATAATAAGATTCTCCTTCCTTTTACGCTTTTCCTACTAAAATCGTCCCCAAACGAATATATGTAGCACCTTCTTCAATTGCAATCGTATAATCATTAGACATTCCCATTGATAACTCTTTACATGGCGCATGTAATAAGTCTAGCTCCTGCACCTCTGTTTGTAGCTTACGTAACTCCTTAAAACAGCGTCTGATTTCTTCCTCTTCTTCTGTAAATGGAGCCATTGTCATTAGTCCAACCACTTCAATCTTATCCAGTTCTTGCAAACTTTGAATAAAAGAAATAGTTTCTTCTATTGCCAATCCTTGCTTTGATTCTTCAGATGATGTTTTCACTTGAATAAAACATTTCACTTTCTTATCAGCACGTTTTTGAATTTCTTTTGCAAGTGAAAGACGATCTAACGAATGTAAATAATCAATTTCATTAATGATTTCTTTTACTTTTCTCGTTTGTAATGATCCAATATAGTGCCAATTCACTTTTGAACCGAAATGTTCGTACTTCTGTAAGAAGCCTTCATTTCTATTTTCACCTAAATCGATAATTCCAGCTTCAATTACTTCGTTTGTTTTTTCAATTCCTACCGTTTTTGTAACCGCAACGAGTTTAATATCTTGCACCGAACGTCCCGCTCGTGCACAAGATTGTTTAATTGTTTCGTTTACAGTTGTTAAATTTTTTTGTACTGTCACTTGCTTTCTTCCTCCTTAAAACCTATGAAACTCAACATTCTCCCTGTCTTACCTTGATCACGACGATGAGAGAAAAATAGTTGCTCTTCACAGCTTGTACAAAGAGATGACATGACAATATTCTCTTCTTTTATGCCTACTTGTACACATAATATACGATTAATTTCTTTTAAATTAATTGCGTACTGCCCATCAGAAATTTTTTTATAAGGGACAGGACCGTTTACTACTTGCTCTGCTGCTGTTAACACTCTATCATCAACAACGTAACAACAAGATCCAATTGCTGGTCCGATTGCAACATGAATTTCATCACTTGAAATGCCTTCTGCATTCCATTTTTGAATCATTTCCTTAGCAATCTCTTTTACAGTCCCTTTCCATCCAGCATGCGCAAGTCCTATCATACCATGTGATGGCGCATAAAAATAGAGTGGAACACAATCTGCGTAACAAGACGTTAGAAGAACATCATTATTAGTCGTATAAATGCCATCTGTTTTTGAAATGCCGTCTTCATATGAATAGACGCCACTTCCTTTCTCCTCTTGTCCTACTTTTTCAACATGATGATCATGAACTTGTTCAGAGCAAATCCAGTTTTCTAATGGTTTTTGTAACTTATTTGCTAAAATTCGTCTATTTTCATGAACGTTCTCCACGATATCATTCACATGTAATCCTAAATTCATCGCATGAAAGGAGCCCGTACTTACCCCACCATCTTTTGTCGTAAATCCAGCAGTAATGTTTCCAATTTCTTTCCACGCTTGTAAATACAGTATACCGTCCACATATTTAAATGGTTCTCTCATAACAAAGCGACCCCTTTTTAATTAAAATATCATAAAAAAGCATGGTACTTCCTGTCTATTTTACCATACTTTTATTTTTTCATAATGCCAACAGAAAAAAAAGAGGAATTTGTAATATTCTTTATGAAATTGTCGGTGTTTGTATTGATTCTGTTACAGAATTAACAGGATTTACTCTAACAAGTATGACATCTTCCCCAATTTTCAAAATTTCTTTCCAAGGAATTACAATTTCTACATCTTTCCCAAAGATCCCTAACATACGTGCCTGTTTGGAAATAATAATAGACTCGATCTTCCCTGTATTCATATCAATTTCAATATCTCCAATATTTCCAAGCCTTTTTCCATCTGAAACATTTATTATCTCTTTCATCTGCAACTCCGAAATTCGTATCACTTTCATCCTCTCCCTTATATATGACGAATTGAAAAAACACTGTTTCTCAAATTTACAGGAAGTACCCTCGACTAACCCCATATGATTTTCATTATATGAACACAGCTGCGCTACTATGAGCGAAGACAACCTATATTGCATATAAAAAGGTCTCACCATAAATGGTGAAACCTTATCCTTGAATCGTCTTATTCATTTGTTTAATAGCTGATTTCTCTAAACGTGACACTTGCGCTTGAGAAATCCCAATTTCTTCCGCAACTTCCATTTGTGTTTTCCCTTGGAAGAAACGTTTTCGAATAATCATTTTCTCACGATCATTTAAACGCTTCATTCCTTCTTTTAGCGCTAACTCTTCAACCCACTGCTCGTCCTTTTGTTTTTCATCACTTAACTGGTCCATAACAAAGATAGGATCTCCCCCATCGTTATAAATCGGTTCAAATAATGAAACTGGATCTTGAATCGCATCTAATGCAAAAACAATTTCTTCATGAGTCACTTCAAGCACTTTTGCAATATCCATTGCTGTTGGTTCTTTCGAATTTTCTGCAATTAATTTCTCTCTTACTTGTAACGCTTTATACGCAATATCTCGTAATGATCGAGATACGCGAATCGGATTGTTATCACGCAAATATCTGCGTATTTCCCCAATAATCATCGGCACAGCATACGTTGAAAATTTTACATTTTGGCCTAAATCAAAGTTATCAATGGATTTCATAAGTCCGATGCAACCAACTTGAAATAAATCGTCAACATATTCTCCTCTGTTATTAAATCTTTGGATGACGCTCAGTACAAGACGTAAGTTTCCATTCACTAATTTCTCTCTTGCGCTTATCTCTCCACTTTGCATTTCACGAAATAATTTACGCATTTCATCATTTTTTAGTACGGGAAGTTTAGCTGTATCAACACCGCAAATTTCTACTTTGTTTCTCGTCAAAGTGTTCCCTCCTATCGGGAGTTGCTGTACAGTGTAAAGTATTTCCTTTGAAGGGGATTTTATGCATGCGGTTTTCTCTTCATTTTTCATTTAAGTTGTCTTTCCTCATACAATGAAAGAGAATAAGACCAGCCTAGATAACGGCTGGTCTTATTCTTTACACCATTTTATTAAATTCTTTTCGTAACCTTTTTATGATTCTTTTTTCTAAACGCGAAATGTATGACTGTGAAATCCCAAGCATATCCGCTACATCTTTTTGCGTCTTTTCCTCTCCTCCAGCAAGCCCAAACCGAAGTTCCATAATCTGTTTTTCACGATCATTTAATTGATGTAATGCTTTCATTAGAAGATGACGATCAACAGTGGCTTCTAGATCTTTTGTAATAATATCATCATCTGTCCCTAATACATCTGATAATAAAAGTTCATTCCCGTCCCAATCGATGTTAAGTGGTTCATCAAAAGAAACTTCTGAACGATTTTTATTATTCCGGCGCAAATGCATTAAAATTTCATTTTCGATACAACGTGAGGCATATGTTGCTAATTTTATTTTCTTTTCTGGATTAAATGTATTCACCGCTTTAATAAGGCCGATTGTTCCAATGCTAATCAAATCTTCAATATTTATCCCTGTATTTTCAAACTTTCTTGCTATATATACGACTAGCCGTAAGTTGCGTTCAATCAGTAACGATCTTGCTGCCTGATCTCCTTTTGGCAATTTATTCAAAAGAACTTCCTCTTCTTCTTTCGTTAACGGTGGTGGCAACGCTTCACTTCCACCAATGTAATAAATTTCATCGGTCTTAATTCCTAATTTCAGCAATACTTTATACCAAAGGTATACTAAATAAAATTTTAATTTCATCATATTATCCCGCCTCCCATTATTAAGCAATTACCATTTTTTGCGAAATTAACATTTTCGGATGCACAATACATTGATACTCTCCATTGGTTGACAACTGTTGTGTATTTAATCCAATCAATACTTTACTGACTACAATCGAACTACCTTCATGATCAATTTGTACACTGTCTGGCTTAACGGCCCATAAAAATTGACTCTCTACTCCTACTGCTCGGAAAGGAATTAAGCGTAATTTCGTCGCCCACCCAGAATCATTTTCTGGTATTTGAGGAATCTCTGTTTTGGAATAAATTTGTTCTGTTAACCAAGCTGGCAAGCAATGTTCTAATGATGAAATATGCATAATCATAACGGGTGTTTTTGTTAACGGATCATAAAGTTGGTTCCCACTATCAATTAAACCTGTGAGTTCTAGTTCCTCTTCAGCTAATTGAATTTTCAATTTCACAATTTGATCATAGTGTATTTTTGTAACCTCTACGCTTTCAATACGCTTTTTAGAAAAATAATAAATTACCGGAAAACCAAAAATAACAAACAACCAGCTAATTGGATCACCGTAAGAAATTGATTGAGATTGAACCAATCCATTTACCATTTCATTCGTTTGCAAAAAGAAATGAGTCCCAATTAACCCTCCGCCAACCATAAAAGTTACAAAGTAAAAAGTAAAAACAGTTTGTGCATAATTTCTAAACGTTGTAAATCCAAATGCTGTATACACAATAAGTAACGAGTACAGTAGTTTCATAATTGGATGAGTCATCATAGAAGCAAAAGGAGTAAAGGCAAAAATAACAATGGTTGAACCTATAAATGCCCCTAACACAAGCCTCCATCTTTTGATCTTCTTTTTTAACACGGTAGCTGTTAATAAAAGTAAAAGAAAATCAATGCAGGCGTTTAACAACCAAACAACGTCGGCGTAAACAACCAAACAATTCACCTCTTTTTTTAAGTTGAGACTAGTATAATGCATATCCAATAGGAAAGTGTGTCAATTTGCGGAGGTGTTTTTTTGTTATTTTGTGCTTTCTAGACATAATCTGTCGGTAAAAAGTAAAAGTATATGTTTCATAGAATACTATATCTTTTTGCTTACACATAAAGTGAAACTTTAATCACGCCGCACCGACCAGGCTACCCAACAAATAGCGAGATAAATTGAAATATATAAAATAAAAAAAGACCTGCTTAGCAGATCTTTTCCCTGTATAAAACAAAAAAGGAGCATGAAAGCTCCTTTTCTTTTATCGTCTACGACGATTACGTAAGAACGCTGGAATATCGATATCATCTGAATCTGAATGACGCTCGTGTACAACTGGCTCTTCACGCTTCATTTCACGTTTTACTTCACGTTGTTTTGAAGGTTGAGCTACTGGCTGTTGCTGTTGTTGCGTGTGATTTGCATTCGGACGGATAATTGGTTTTGGTGGTTGAGTTGCAATACTATCATCAAAACCAGTTGCAATTACAGTTACAACGATATCATCTTTTAATCCTTCATTAATAACAGAACCGAAGATCATATTTACTTCTGGATCTGAAGCTGAAGCTACAATGTCTGCCGCTTCTTGTACTTCATATAAGCTTAAGTTAGCTCCACCAGTAATGTTCATGATAACACCTTGAGCTCCATCAATAGATGTTTCTAATAATGGACTAGAAATCGCTTTTTTCGCAGCTTCAGCAGCACGATTTTCTCCATTACCAGAACCAATACCCATTAAAGCAGAACCTCTATTAGACATAATTGTCTTTACGTCTGCGAAGTCTAAGTTAATTAAACCTGGTGTTGCAATTAAATCAGAAATACCTTGAACACCTTGACGTAATACGTTATCTGCTTCACGGAATGCTTCTAACATCGGCGTATTTTTATCAACAATCTCTAATAAGCGATCGTTTGGAATTACAATAAGAGTATCTACATTTTCTTTAAATGCCGCAATACCAGATGCTGCTTGTGTTGCACGCTTGCGTCCTTCAAATGTAAATGGACGTGTTACAACACCAACTGTTAATGCACCTAATTCTTTTGCAACTTGAGCAACAACTGGAGCTGCACCAGTTCCAGTTCCGCCGCCCATACCAGCAGTTACGAAGACCATATCTGCACCACGAAGTGCTTCTTGGATCTGTTCTTTACTTTCTTCTGCAGCTTTTTTCCCTACTTCAGGGTTTGCACCTGCACCAAGTCCACGTGTTAATTTTCCACCAATTTGCATTTTTGTTTCAGCTTTTGATAGATTTAATGCTTGGGCATCAGTATTCACAGCGATAAAGTCTACACCTTGTACACCGTGTTCAATCATACGGTTTACAGCATTGTTTCCGCCACCGCCGACACCGATAACTTTTATATTCGCTAATTGATCTTGAGTAGTATCAAACTCTAACATGTCGAAATCCCCCTAGAACCTCATTTTTCGTGTCCAATTTTAATCCCATAAATAACGGAATACACGTTTTACTTTTGACATCATGCGGTCATCATTTTGATTATTATTGTTTTGATTACGAGTTTTTTGTTTCGCAGGTTGCTGTTGTACCGGCGTTGGTGCTGGTGCTGGTACTGGTTCAAAATGCTCTTGCTTTTCCTGCACATTTTTCCCACGTAATTTAGCTTTTTGATAAGAATGTTTAATTAATCCCACTCCACTTGTATATTGGGGCTCACGCACACCAATATAATCAGGAGTTGCTATACGAACATTTTCATGTAAAATATCATATGCAAGATCAAGAACACCTGGCATAGAAGCAATTCCACCAGTTAGTACATATCCAGAAGCTACTTGCTTTACTCCTAACTTACGTACTTCATCTTGAACAAACATTAAAATTTCCTCTACACGAGCCTCGATTATATCCGATAATTCCAACTGAGAATATTGTTCTGTTTGATCGCTTCCCATAATAGGAACCGTAAACATCTCTTCTTCAGATGCTGTATCATAAAAAGCATGTCCATATTTCAACTTAATTTGATCTGCATTTTCTGTTGAAGTTTTCAACCCAATCGCAATATCCTTCGTTATATGGTCTCCACCTAATGGTAATACGCTCGTCGCTTGTAACTCTCCATCTTTAAAAATAGATAAAGTTGTAGATCCTCCCCCCATATCAACAAGGGCTACTCCTCTATTTTTTTCATCTGAAGATATAGCAACTGTTGCAGCCGCTAAAGGTTGAAGACAAATATCAACAATTTCAAGACCTGCTTTTTCTACACAACGAAGTAGGTTATGTAGTAAAGTTCTCGAGCCTGTTATAAGTGTACCTTCCATTTCTAATCTTACACCGATCATCCCGCGTGGATCGTTAATCTCGTCAAGACCGTCTACAATGAACTGTCGAGGTACCACATCAATAAACTCACGTTCTGGAGCAATTGACACAACTTGTGCTGCATCTAGAACGCGTAAGACATCTTCATTCCCGATTTCACGATCTTCATTTGAAACAGCGACTACTCCATGACAAGGAAGTAGCTGTACCTGGTTTGCATTGACACCTACTACAACTTGCTCAATGTGGATTCCCACCATGCGCTCAGCTTGTTCAATTGCTTTTTTAATTGATCGAACAGTCTCGTCTATATCAACTATCGATCCCTTCTTTAAACCATTTGATTTTACATTTCCAACACCAATAATGTTTAAGCTGTCATTAACCATTTCACCAATGATGACTTTAACATTGGATGTACCGATGTCAAGACTAACATATATTTCATTGCTGTTCATTCTTTGGCACCTCCTTCTTTATTTATACCATACAACTCAATATATGGAACAACAATCGCAACTTTACTATTTATAAGAAAAATATTCAACGTCTTTATACGTTTCCCTTTTTTAACCCTATATTTTTCTTATTTTTATTTAACATTCATTTAAGAATATCGCAGTAAACTATGAATAACTGCTTATCTTGAAATAATTCTATTTCAAGTGTAAAGATTACCGCCAAGTATAAGTCTACACTAAGATGTACTCATAGAAAAGTGAAACTTGTACCAATCCTAGTATGAATCTAAGAATTTTTACATCTTTTTCATCAAATGAACCATTCTTGTAAATTCAGATACATCAAGCAGAACGTTCGTTTCGTTTTTTCTACAATAACGCAGTGAAAACTATCGTTCTATTCTTTTTTCTCTTCCGCTCCTAATTCTTTCGTATATGCCCCTACTTCTAAGTCAATTAATACCTTTTTACCCGGCTCAATTGTTTTTAAGATAAGGGGATAATTTTCCATACGCTTTGCAAAATTTTGAATCGTAGTGCTCACTTCGTATCCTTCGTTCATATATAAAGTAAGATGATCTTCATTCGCATTCGTCGGTGAATAACGAATTTCAGAAATAGACCTTAAAATAGTTGGTGTTAATTTCTCAAGCTCAGCAATTAACTCCTTCATTTTCTCCTCTTTAAAAGGCTCAAAAATTGGCGCTGCAACAGGAAGTTTTCCGTTCGGGAGTACATCAAGTGTTTTCCCGTTCTCTAATAACGGTTGTAATTTCCCATCTTTGTTTATATAACCAATCGTTAAATATTCTTCAATATGAACATCAATTTTATTTGGAAAACGTTTTTTTACATTTACTGCTTTAATTTCTTTTCTTTTCGTTAGGTTTTCTTCTGCTTTATGTGCTGTCACTCGGAAATAACTTGTATCATACGTCACACCTGATTCCTTCATAACTTGTTCATCTGTCATATAATGATTTCCAAACACACTTATCTTTTTGATATTGCTTAGCGGAGACCGAAAGTAAATTAAAAAGAGCACTAATAAAAATAAAATTGATATGTATAAAATCAACCGATGATTAACATTTTTCTTGTTTTTCTTCTGTTGATTTTTTAACTTTGGTACACGATCCTGTAGTTTAATCACTTTACTATTTTTCATGTACGATCCCCCTACGTAACATAAAGAACGGCATGTTCTTCATGCCGTTCTTATCTTCTTATTATAACATAAATGATAATGAGCGGAACGAATAACCGTTATCTTCCAATGATTTCTACTTCTGTATGCATTTCTACGCCAAATTTATCCTTGATTGTTTGTTTTATTAATGCTATTAAAGATAAGACATTTTGCGCACTGGCTCCCCCAGTATTAATAATAAAATTCCCATGCATTTCAGAAATTTGAGCTCCGCCTATTTGATACCCACGAAGCCCCGCCTTTTCTATTAAGTCTCCTGCAAAGTATGGAATTGGATTCCGAAATATACTTCCTGCACAAGGATGATTCCACGGCTGCGTTTCACGGCGATAATCTTTATTCTTTTGCATGACGCTTACGATTTCTTCACGCTCTCCTACCTGTAATTGAAACTCAGCTTCCAAAACAATACCAGGACGTTTCGTTTGCAATACAGAAGTACGATAGGAAAACTCCATTTCTTCATGCGTTAGCCAATCAAGAGTTCCGTTTTCAAACAAAATGAGAGCTTTTGATAATATGTTTGATATATCCGATTTATGTGCTCCTGCATTCATATAGACTGCACCACCAACACTTCCTGGAATACCACTGGCAAATTCCAGGCCGGATAACCCTTGACGACTAAGTAAAGTTGATAATTTAATAAGGGGATACCCACCACCAACTCTTACTCTATGTTTTTCGACTTCTAACTGGTCTAATCCTTCTCCTAAACGAATAACGACACCTTCTATACCTAGATCAGATACAAGAAGGTTCGAACCCCGACCAATTACAGTCCACTTTGTTTTATATTTTTTTACTAACTGCAATGTCTTTTCAATACCGGCAACATGCTTTGGCACAATTAAAAGATCAGCTGGTCCACCTATTTTCATAGTGGTATAACGCGCTAATGGTTCATTCACTAATACCCGACCAACATTTGCTTCTATAAGCTCATTTACTAATTGCTCCATAAACAATCTCCCCCATACTAAGTATCCTTATTACAGTAGTATGCAGGGCGTTCACCTAACGTTATTTTTTTACAAGCTTATTCATTACTTCATATAGCTTATTTGCTGCATCTGGAATACCTAATTGCCCAGCAGCAAGCTTCATATTTTGTAATGTTTGTGCATCTAATAAAATCTCATCAATATCACGAATAAGCGTTTCTGCTGTTAAATCTTTTTCAAGCAACATTTTTGCTGCTCCTTTATCAACAACAGAACGTGCATTTTTTTCCTGATGGTTATTCGTTACGTAAGGACTCGGAATTAACACACTTGGCTTACCTAATGCTGTTAATTCTGCAAGTGTTGTTGCCCCCGCTCTTGAAACAACAAGATCTACACCTGTAAGTACCTCCGGCATATTATGAATAAAAGGTTTAATAATAACATTATTCGGATTCCCTTTTTGCTTCACAGCTTCCATCACTTTGTCATAATGAACTTCACCTGTTACATACAATATTTCGTAACTTTTATGTCCAAACTGTTCAATTGCCTCTACGAAAGCATCGTTAATCGGTCTAGCCCCACGGCTTCCACCAAAAATAAGTACGGATTTTTTAGGTAGAGATAAACCTACGGAACGTTTTCCTTTCATTCCATTTTGATCCATTACTTCTGATGCTCGTGGATTTCCTGTCATGACCACTTTTGACTGTGGAAAATGTTCTGCAGCCGCTTCAAAACAAACTGCAACTTTATCAACATAGCGGCTTAAAAATTTATTCGTTACACCAGGTACACTATTTTGTTCATGTACAATAGTTGGAATACCTAATTTTGCCGCAGCATATACAACTGGTCCACATACATATCCACCTGTTCCAATCACAATATCCGGATTAAAGCGACGAATATATCGTTTACTATCTTGTACACCCTTTAGGAAACGCATCACCGTTTTCACGTTATCTAACGATATTTTACGCTTAAATCCACTTATAACAATAGATTGAAACGGTATACCTGCTTTAGGAACAATTGTGCTCTCTAATCCACTCTCCGTACCAATATATAAAAACCTTGCTTCCGGATTTAATTTTTTTATTTCTCTTATTAAAGCAAGAGCCGGATAAATATGACCTCCAGTGCCCCCACCACTTACTAATACACGCACTACTAACTCCTCCGCTTCTCTTTTCTTATTTCAGTCGTATTTATTTCTATATACATAATGTTTCTTCGCGCACATACGAAAAACCCTGTCTTATAAAACAGGGTTTAGTAGCGAGAATGGCGACTTATATTTAATAATACACCTACTGCCATTAACATTAATGTCAAACTTGATCCACCATAACTTAAAAACGGCAAAGTAATACCCGTAACAGGCATCAATCCTGTTACAACACCAACATTAATCATTACTTGAATCGCAATCATCGCCACAATACCTACTGCTAAAAACGTACCATATAAATCTGGCGCTCCTAAAGCTATACGAATCCCACGCCATAATAACAGACTAAATAATAATAACACAAATGAACCACCAATAAAACCTAATTCCTCAGATAAGATTGCAAATATAAAGTCTGTTTGTGGTTCAGGTAAATAAAGAAACTTTTGTCTACTTTGTCCAAGTCCGAGCCCGAATAATCCACCAGGTCCAATTGCGAGTAACGATTGAATAATTTGAAATCCACTTCCAAGTGGATCTGACCACGGATCTAAATATGATGTAATACGTTTCATTCGATACGGCGCTGATGCAATTAACCCTACAAATCCTGCTACACCAAGCAAACCAAACATTGCAAAGTGAAAGACTCTTGCTCCTGAGATAAATATCATAATAATACATGTCCCAACCATTACCGTTCCTGTGCCAAGATCCGGCTGTAACATAATCATCCCAAAAGCAAGAAATACAAAACTAAGAGCTGGTAATAAACCACGTTTAAAAGAAGTAATTAATTTTTGTCGTTCCGCTAAAAATTTTGCTAAGAAAATAATCATCGCAAACTTCATAAATTCTGACGGTTGAATGGAAAATGCCCCAATTCCAATCCAACTTCGCGCTCCTCCTCGAACAAGTCCTACCCCAGGAATAAGAACAAGAATGAGAAGAATGAAGCAAACTAGCAAAATTACTTTTGAATACGTACGCCACACCCAATAATCAATTTTCATAATAAAAAACATAGCCACTACACCAAGACTTGCAAATAGCAATTGCCTTTTCGCAAAAAAGAATGAATCCCCCATTTTATAAGAGGCCCAAACCGCACTCGCACTATACACCATAATCATTCCGATTGTTAACAACGCAAGTGTAACGATGATGAGAATAAAATCAGGCGTTTTCTTCATTACCCATAAACACCACCTCTTTAGGCAGAAACTTTTGCCCTATGTAACAAAACATCAGTAGGTGTTAGCCTACTGATGTTTTGATTTACTTTATATAAGTTTATGCACAGCTTGTATAAAAATGTCTCCTCTTTCTTCAAATGTTTTAAATTGATCCCAGCTTGCACATGCTGGAGAAAGAAGAATTACATCGCCATCTGTAGAATGAGCATAAGCTTTCACTACTGCTTCATCTAAAGTGTCGACACTTTCAATTGTATCTAATCCCGCTTTTTCTGCAGCTCTTACTAATTTTGGAGCTGTTTGTCCAAATGTTACAATTGCTTTTACATTTTTGAAATACGGAATTAAATCATCGAATTCATTTCCACGATCAAGCCCACCTGCTAATAACACAATCGGTTGTGTAAACGCAGATAAAGCTTTCTCAGTCGCTAACATATTCGTTGCTTTTGAGTCATTATAAACCTTACGATTATTAATAGTTGTTACATATTCTAAACGATGTTTTACACCTGTAAAACGTTTTAATACCACCGTAATCGCTTCATTAGAAACACCCAATAATTTTGCGATACTCATCGCTGCTAAAATATTTTCTAAATTATGTTGACCAGGTAAAACGATATCATCTACTTCAACAACTTTTTCACCTTTAAAATAAAGAGCATTATCTTTTATACACGCACCATCTTCAATTTCTTTCGTTGTCGAGAATAGTACTTTTTGCCCTTTACTATAAGCTGATAAAGCCATCACATCTGCATCATCTGCATTTATTACACTATAATCATTTTCTGTTTGGTTTTTAAAAATATTTGCCTTTGCTAAACCATATTCCTTCTTCGTCCCGTGATAATCTAAGTGGGCCTCAAATAAATTTAAAAACGCAGCAATTTTAGGTTGGAACAATTCTACTCCCATCAGTTGGAACGATGAAAGTTCTGTAACTACAACTTCATTTTCTTTTGCATCCTGTGCTACTTCACACGCTACAGTTCCTATGTTCCCTGCAATTACAGGATGCTTTTGTCCTTCTTTTAGCATTTCAAATGTAAGCATTGTCGTCGTCGTTTTACCGTTAGATCCCGTAATCCCAACAAATGGCGCTTCTGAAATACGATATGCTAATTCAACTTCCGTAACAATTGGAATTTGCTTTTCTTTCGCAGCAACTAATATTGGATTAGAATACGGGATTCCTGGATTTTTTACTACAAGAGAAATATTTCTCTCTAACAATTCTAAAGGATGACCACCACATACAACGTCCATTCCTTTTGCTTGTAATTCTGCAGCCAGTACATTATCTGCTAAAGGTTTTCCGTCATTTACAATAACATTTGCCCCTAATTTTTGTAACAACGTAGCTGCTGCATAACCACTTTTTGCAATGCCTAATACAAGAATATTTTTATTTTGAAATTCAGTTACAGTTTTCAATTACATCCACACCCCGATATAAATTCCTAACACAGCTAATAAAAATCCTACAGACCAAAACGTCACAACAACACGCCACTCTGACCAACCACATAATTCATAATGATGATGTAATGGACTCATTTTAAACACGCGTTTTCCTGTTGTTTTAAACGAAATAACCTGAATAATAACAGATAAAGTTTCCATTACGAATACTCCACCAATGATTACAAGTAGCAATTCTTGTTTTAATAAAATCGCTACAGCTGCAATGGCTCCACCTAAAGCTAAGGAACCTGTATCTCCCATAAACACTTTCGCTGGATTTGCATTAAATACTAAAAATCCAAGTACAGCTCCTACAACTGCCATACAGAATATCGCTACTCCAAATTGCTCCTGCGCTACTGCAATAATACTAAACGCTCCAAATGCAATAGCAGCTGTTCCTGATAATAAACCATCTAAACCGTCAGTTAAGTTAACTGCATTTGATCCACCAATAAGCATAAATAATACAAGTACAAAATACGCCCAACCTAATTCAAACTTAACATCTGTTCCCGGAATCATGATATATGTGTGGAACGCTTGCCCTTTTCCAATTAAAAAGAACGCAATAGCAATAACAAGCTGACCTACTAATTTTTGTTTTGATGTTAAACCAAGATTTCTCTTCTTAACTACCTTTATGTAGTCATCTAAAAATCCAATCAATCCGTAACCAAACGTTACTAATAGTAATAACGAAACCTCTGGACCTAACTGATTAAACTTAATCGCCATAATAAGTGAAGTGACCATCATAGATACATATATGACAATACCACCCATTGTCGGTGTCCCTGATTTTTTTTGATGTGACTTTGGTCCCTCATCACGAATACTCTGTCCGAACTTTAATTTCCTTAAAAATGGAATAAACAATGGCGAAAGGGCAACAGAAATTAAGAATGCTACCCCAGCCGTTACTAATAAACCTTGCTCAAGCACATGTAGTCCTCCTCTCACGTTGTTACTCTTCGTTGTTTAAACGCTCTGTAATTGCTTCTTTAGCGACTTCACGATCGTCAAAATGATGAACGTCTTTACCAATAATTTGATACGTTTCATGACCCTTACCAGCAATAATGATGATATCTTCAGCTTTCGCGTTAGCAATTGCATGGTATATCGCTTCTTTTCTATCAATAATTACTTCATAATTATTCCCATTTGCACCCTGTACCATATCATCTAAAATAGCCCCTGGCTCTTCACTTCTTGGATTATCTGAAGTGTAAATTGCATGAGTTGCATATTTTGTTGCAACACTTGCCATGATTGGTCTCTTTGTTCGATCTCTATCTCCGCCACAACCGACGATACAATATACATCGCCTTTTGCGAACTGTTTCGCTGTTTTTAATACATTTTCTAAGCTATCTGGTGTATGTGCATAATCAACAATAACTGTATAATTTTGCCCACCATCAACTACTTCAAAACGTCCTGGAACTCCAGCTAGTTGCTTTATCACATCAATGACCGTTTCTAAACTTACACCAGAAACAAGTCCTGCCGCTGTTGCCGCTAGTACGTTATATACATTAAATTTCCCAATCAATTTCATCGTAACATTTACACTTTCATATGGTGTTACAAGTGTAAATGTAGTTCCACCACTCGTCATAACGATATCTTTGGCCATAATATCACTTGTTGTATCAATTCCATACGTTACAACAGTTGCCGCGGTACTTCTCATATATTCCGCAGTTACAGCGTCATCGTTATTCAGTACCGCATATTTTTCACGATTATGATTATAACTATTGCCAAGTTGTGCAAATAGCAACCCTTTTGCATGTTTATATTCTTCCATCGTTTTATGATAGTCTAAATGATCTTGTGTTAAATTTGTAAACACTGCTACATCGTAATCACATCCGTGTACACGACCAAGATCTAAAGCATGTGACGAAACCTCCATTACTGTACTATCTACACCGTGTTCAACCATTTTTGAAAACGTCTGTTGAAGTGTTAGTGCATCTGGTGTTGTATTTTTCACCTCAAATGTTTCATCACCGATTTTCATATTAATCGTTCCAATTAGCCCCGTTTTATGACCATGTGCGCGCATAATCTCATCCATAATATGCGATGTTGTTGTCTTTCCATTTGTACCTGTAATTCCGATTAAATGTAACTTGTGTGTTGGTTGACCATAAAAATAATCAGCTAAAACCGCTAACGAACGAAAAGTGTTTTTCACAAGTACAACTGGAACGTCAACATCAATTGGTCTTTCCGCAACAATAGCAGCCGCTCCTTGTGCCGCTGCTCGCTTAGCAAAATCATGGCTATCAACCGTATACCCTTTCATACATACAAATAAGCTTCCCTCTTTCACTTTACGTGAATCAGCTTCTATAGATGTGATTTCTGGATTTTCTTTTGGAACAACTGGAAAATCATGCAAACATGATACAAGTGTATGCAACTTCATTTCACTAAACCCTCTCTACATTGTGTATTTATCTCTTCTTTAATAAGCAACACGTTACCTCCTAATTATGTAAAATAGGAGGTACGTGCTACTGTCGTCTAATAAATAGACTTATTTATAATTGAAACTCTTACGGTCTCAAATTAAGTAACTCTTCTATAAAGAACTCACTTCCACCAATTGTACCATAAAACGTACTAGGTTACCTTTAATTCCCGAAGTAAATTCTAATTTTTGAGCCCTCTTTCACTTTAGCTCCTGCTTCTGGGGATTGTTTAATAACTTTCTCTCCGTCTCCACTTATATCAAGCTTCAAATCGACGAGTTGCGTCTGTAAATCTTTCTTTTTCATACCAATTAAATTCGGAACTTCCACAGTTGGTATATCGCCCCATTTATATTCTCTCTCAACTTGTTCTGTTCTCGGTTTCACACCCATAACAGGAAGTGCATCACGAAGGATGTTCCCAACAATTGGAGCAGCTACTACTCCCCCAAATTGCGTTACACCTTTCGGATTATCAACAGCAACATAGACAACAATTTCCGGATCATCCGCTGGAGCAAAACCGATAAAAGATACTATATAATTATTCTCTAAATATTTACCATCTTTCACTTTTTGAGCCGTACCTGTTTTTCCACCTACACGATACCCATCAATGAAAGCACCTTTACCAGATCCCTTTGCTACAACATTCTCTAATGCATACCGAACTTTTTCTGAAGTTTCCTTGGAAATAACTTTTCTTTTTTCCACAGGTGTCTTTTTACTTACAACTTTATCATTTTTTGGATCAATAAATTCCTTAGCTATATATGGTTGATACAACGTCCCACCATTTACAGCCGCTGCTACTGCTGCTACTTGTTGAATCGGTGTTACAGAAACTCCTTGACCAAATGAAGTAGTTGCTTGCTCGACTGGACCAACTTTATCTAAATTAAATAAAATCCCACTACCTTCACCTTGCAAATCAATTCCTGTTTTCTGTCCAAAGCCGAAATTACGAATGTATTTAAACAATCGGTCTTTACCAAGACGATCACCAAGTTCAATAAATCCTGGGTTACATGAGTTTTGAACTACTTCTAAAAACGTTTGGCTACCGTGGCCTCCAGCTTTCCAGCATTTCAATCGAGCTCCACCCACTTCAGCTGCTCCATCATCATAAAACGTATCTTTCTCTAAGTCTACTAAATTTTCATTCAAGGCTGCTGCTAACGTAATGATCTTAAATGTTGAACCAGGCTCATACGTACTCCATACTGGTAAATTTCTATTATACACTTCTGGAGAAACACTTTGAAAATCTGCTGGATCAAAGCTCGGCCGACTCGACATGCCTAAAATTTCACCATTTTTCGGATTCATCGCAATCGCAATCATACCATCTGGACTATATGTCGATTCTGCAATGTTCATTTCTCTTTCCATAATTCTCGTAATACGTGCATCAATGGTTAAACCTAAATTCAAACCAGCTTCTGGCTTTTTGAAATCATCGCCAATATTAGGCATCCTTTGTCCTTTTGCATCTGCAAAAAAACGCACATGACCTTTATCACCATTTAATTCTTTATCATAATATTTTTCTAGTCCCATAAGACCTTGGTTATCACTACCTGCAAACCCTAATACGTGTGATAAAAAGTTACCAAATGGATAGTACCGGATAGAGTCCTCTGCGATATAAACACCTTTCAAACTTAATCCTCGTACCTCTTTCGCTTTATCATGTGATATTTTTCTGCCGCCTTTATCTAACCTTACAATCGATTCTTTTTTTGTAATCCGCTTATAAACCTCATCTTTTTCCACACCTAATACTGCAGCTAACTTCTCTGCAGTCTCTGCTGGTTTTTCAATTTGCCTCGGTACAACAAAGACAGTTGGGGCACTTTTATTCGTAGCAAGTTCCACACCATTTCGGTCTAAAATTTTCCCACGTTCAGGTTCAAAAGTAATATTACGACTCCATGAATCCTTCGCACGATCCGTTAACATATTACCAAGAAAAAATTGCACATATCCAAGACGAATATCGATGATAGTGAAAATAAGTATACCTGATATGAGTATAAAAATAAGTCGTTTTCTAACTGTTACATTTGATACACGCATATTGGAACAAGCCTCCCTTACGCCTAGCTTGTTCCAATATATGCTTGTACTTATTTAATTAGAACTTCTTCTCTTTTACCATTACGGTTTTTCTGCTTCTTGTTGTGGTTCAAGTGGCGGTACAAGTGTTACACCTAACTCTGTACCAGGTTGCAACAATGTTCCTTCTGCCACACTTTGTTCAGTTACGTATCCGGTACCAGTAGGTTTTAAGTTAAGCTTTAATGTTTTTGCTAAATTCATAACATCACGCAGTGCCCAACCTTGTATATTTGGCATTGTAGGTTTATCTCCTACTAAGAAGACTCGATCACCTTTTAATGTTTGCTCAGTTGCTTTTGGCACTTGCTGCTGCACTTTCCCTTCACCTAATACGATTGGACGAAGTTTTGCTTTATCAATTTCTTTTTTCGCTTCTTCCATCGTTTTCCCGGTTACTTCTGGAACGACAGTTTGTTGTTCTTTTACATATTTTTTTGGATCTTTTATTTCATTTGGCTTAATCTTTAAATACTCTAAACTATTTTTGGTTACATATTTAAAAACATCAGCTAAAGGCTGTGCGCCATTCTCATCATCTTTCAATTTCGGCTTTTTTACAGCTACATACACAACAAGTTGCGGATCGTCCATAGGTGCCATCCCTAAGAATGAGAATATATAATTCTCTCTTCCCGTCATATAGCCACCTTTTCCATCCGGAATTTGTGCTGTCCCTGTTTTACCACCAACAGAATATCCATCGACTTTATAAGCAGTTCCTGTTCCTTTCGGCGATGTAACAACGCGCTCTAATAACTGTCTTACTTGCGCTGCTGTTTCTTTTGTAACAGGTTTTCCCACTTCTTCTGGCTTATGTTCTAATTTTACTTCCCCTGTTATTGGATCTACAATTTTGTCAATTGTATAAGGCTTCATCATTTTTCCATCATTTGCAATAGCAGTTGCAGCTTGCACAAGCTGAATTGGTGTTACAGTAGAACCTTGTCCAAAAGCTGTTGTTACTTGCTGTATTTGTTGATCGAATATAATTGTATTTGACCCTTCACCAGGTAAATCAATGTTCGTTTTTTCATCTAATCCAAAACTATGAATATATTTTCGGAAACGTTCTGGGCCAAGTTTTTGATCCCCTAAAATTGCAAACGCTACGTTGGAAGAGCGCTCTACCCCTTCATCAAATGTGATAGATCCCCATCCAGCGCCGCCGTTATGATCTTTTATTTTTCGGTTTCCGACTTGGTATGTACCAGACTGATAATAATCTTGGCCTTTATACACACCTTCATTAATGGCTGCTGCTAGCGTGAAAATTTTCATTGTTGATCCAGGTTCAAATGCATTTGCAATTGCGTCATTGAAAAAATATTTAATTTGACGACTATTTGGATCATAACTAGGTTTACTAGACATCGCTAATATTTTCCCTGTTTTTGGATCCGCAACAATTCCTATTAAGCTTTCTGGTTCATAATGCTTACTCGCAGCTTTCATCGCATCTTCTAAATAACTTTGAATACGTTGATCTATCGTTAAATACGCGTTATCGCCGTTTTTAGGTGCCTCTACATTCACTTTTCCACCGTCAAGAGACACACCTTTACGATCGCCTGTATAAGCTACTTTTCCGTTAGAAGCACTTAAATACTTATCTAAACTTTTTTCTAAACCAAATTGTCCTACCGAAGTTCCTTCTTCATTCGGTTTAGCATGACCTATAACATAAGATGCAAAATCACCGTTCGGATACACTCTTGCATTTTCAGTAATAAAGGATATGCCTGGCAATTTCAATGCTTCGATTTGTTCCTTCTGTTCTTTCGTCAAATCTTTACCTAGCGTTCCAAATTCAACTTGACTTTTATCTTTTTTATTTAATGTAGCTAAAATCTTCTCTTCATCTTTTCCGAGCACTCCCGCAATTTTCTTTGCAGTATCCTCTTTATTCTCAACCTGATTCGCACCTTTTAATTCTGCTACAAGTTTATAAGAGTTTGCATCTTGCGCTAATACATGGCCGTTTTGATCATAAATCGTCCCGCGATTTGCTTCGAGAACTCCTGTTTTACTATGTTTTTGCTGAGCGAGTTTATCCAAATCCTGATTATGCACTGTTCCTGTTACTTGTATGTAAAAAAATCGGGCTAATAACAGCAAAAAGAGCAGGAGGAATAAAATCATAAAATACCCTGCTCCCTTATTGGTATGAAATTTAGTCATATTTCTCTTCATTTTCCCTTCACACCTATTGCCTTATTTGAGGCCCTTCACATTATTCGCATTAATTTCTAGCCCGTGTTTTTTTGCAACTTCAGAGATTCGTTCATAACGACTTAACTTCTCTACTTCAGCCTGTAACTCTTGATTTTCTTTTTGCTGCTGTACAATTTTTTGTTCTATCGTCGCAGCTTCTACGTTAACTTGATAAAGGCCTGCTTTATTTCCAATAAACGCTACACAGGCATACAATAAAAAGCCAATAAATGCTACATACAACAGTTTTTCGATTCTTGTAATCTTCGCTTTAGCTTTTGGCTGAACCATCTGCTGTGGGGGCGTTTGAATCTGTACCTCTTCTTGCGCTTGTTGTTTGTACTTTACAGCTAAGTTACTCATACCTCTCTCCCCTTTTTATCGTTTTTCAGCGATTCTCAATTTCGCAGAACGCGCTCGATTATTTTCTTCTAACTCTATATCAGAAGGTAAAATCGGTTTTCTTGTAATAAGCTTTAATTTCGGCTTAAATTCATCAGGAATAATTGGTAATCCTGGCGGCAATTGTGGCGTTGTACTGTTTCGCTTAAACGTCGTTTTACAAATACGGTCTTCTAAAGAATGGAATGTTATAACACTAACTCTTCCGCCTGGCTTGACCATCTCAATTGCAGATTCCAACGCTTCTTCAAATACTTTCAATTCATCATTTACAGCAATACGGATTGCTTGGAACACTCGCTTCGCAGGATGTCCACCTGTTCTACGAGCAGGAGCTGGAATACCTTCTTTAATTAGTTCTACTAATTCTGCTGTCGTTTCAATAGCTTTATTCTCACGATACGCTTCAATTTTCCTAGCTATTTGTTTTGAAAATTTCTCTTCACCATACTGGAAGAAAATCCTTACAAGTTGCTCATATGACCAGCTATTTACAACATCATATGCTGTTAAGGGAGCATCTTGATCCATTCGCATATCTAGCGGTGCATCATGATGATAACTAAAGCCACGCTCCGGTGTATCTAATTGTGGGGATGAAACACCTAAATCAAATAAAATACCGTCTACTTCTGTTATACCTAATTCCTGTAGTTTTTCAGATAAATAACGGAAATTACTTTTTACTGTTATGAACTGCTCACCGTATGAAGCGAATTTTTCTTTCGCATTTTGAATCGCTATCTCATCTTGATCAAACGCGATTAACTTTCCGCCTTCAGTTAATTGGGATAATAAATAAGAACTATGTCCTCCTCCCCCCAGTGTACAATCTACATATGTACCACCTGGCTTTATATCTAAGCCGTCTACTGTTTCCTTTAAAAGCACTGTTACGTGTTTAAACATTGTTGCACCTACTCTTTTTCCAATTAATTATGTTGAATGCATCTCCTTCTCTAAACGCACATTTCACGATTAGAGAACAAAATACTATGAAAGAACGACTCATTTAACTTGCCTACAAAGGCAGCATACTATACAAATCGCTATTTTCTTTTATTATATACTAAATTTTATCATCTTTTGCGGGAATTTAAATAAAAAACTGTCGAAAAAGATAATAATACGTTTACATTTTGTGCTATTTTGTCATATATTTAAGTATCCTGCATAATTACGATATCCACTATTTCGAAATTAATAATTCAGAAAAATTTCACTTCACAGTAAATTCAACGGAACAAAAATAAAATCCTGCTCCTAAGAGCAAGATTCTATAGTTTTATAACATGATGTTTTCCGTCCCAAGAAAACGGGTTTTCCATTACACGATCAACGAAATCCAAACCGAACTGATTTAAATAGTAACATACATTCCACACACGCTCTTGCGGCACCCCTAATGGACGAAGCGCAAATTGTATGCGACGGAATTTATTTAGCTGCACTTCATGTTTTTTCTCAACATTTCTTTTCAACATTCTTTCCAACAGTTCAATTTGTTCATTAACTTTGAATTCATTTTTCCCTGCAAACGTACTTAATCCTGGATCTATTTTCTTCACAAACTGTTGTAATGACATATGAATATCAAGTATTTCTTTTTTCGCCTCTACAAATCGATCATCTATCGGTTCCTCTATTTGGTTAGATAACCAGTTTTCACGCAGCGTATCTACGTTATTTAAAAACGGGTCACTCTCTTGCAATTGTAAATCGCATAAATCTGTCGCTATATCCCTCTCTATATAAGTGATTGTAATACGCGGAACGACAGGCGGCATTCGGAAACCGATAGTATGGAAGACTTGTTGCAATTCACTCCAGTAAGCTAATTCCCCTGGCCCCCCAATAAACGCAAGCGTAGGAAATACATACTCTTGCATAATAGGGCGCGTTACAACATTATTACTAAAGCGTTCAGGACTTCTTTCCATCTCTTCCATCAATTCCTCATATGAAAAGGAATACGCTCCATCCTTTCCAACAAACTTCCCTTGATTGTCTTCAAGTAACACTCGCTCGTTATCGATTTCCATAAATATATGTACTGCATTAGACTTTGTTTCAATAATCGGTTTATATCCTAATTTTTTAATTACTTCCTGTTGATTATGAAGCCCCTCTTGCACTTCTTTATACTTACTTATAATTTGTTTGAAAAACGGCACTTCTAATTTTCTTAATTCAGGATGATGCGAATCAACAAGAATCAAACCAGAATTCACGAACATTTTCATAATAAGATGACCAAAGAAATCTACATACGTATTCGATTTCTCCAAAGAATCATCAATAAATTGCAGTACATCCTTTGTAAAATTCGTTTCAGGGTATGTTTTAAAAATTTCTTCAATCCACTTTCTACAGTCTTCCAAAGAAAGCTCAGACTCTGAAGCACTCGCCTTTTTCGGATTACGATCATGAAAAATAGTCTTTTTTATTTTTTTATTCTTCGTTACAAAAGTATGATTAATTTCATCCATATCATGGTCTTCACCAGCAATCCAGAAAACAGGAACGACTTTAACACCTAAACTTTCTTCCTTTTCCCTCGCAAGCTGTAAAACTGAAATGATTTTATGAATTGTATACAGTGGTCCAGTTAATAACCCAGCTTGTTGTCCAGCTATGACAACATATGTATTTTCATCTCCAAGCGCTTTTACATTTTGAATCGTAGCTTCTCCCGCTTGTAATTTTGTATTATATTCTAATAAATGCGCTACTAAATCTTGGCGGAAAAACTCCCTCTCACGCAAATCGTGTACACGCTGTTTAAAAGCATCTTCTGTTAACATATAGTCAAAACATGACTGTATCTCTTTTTTACCGTTCATATAGTCCGCTACAACGCCTTGTTGCGGAACAGAGATTTCTTTTATCTCCATATAATTCTTCCTTTCGTATCCTGTTCTCTCACCAATCCACATTGTAGTCAATGTTGCACGTAAAAGCAAAGAATTACACTTATACGTTTACTTCTAATCCTTTTATTGCATCGAACAAAAATTGAAGTGTCGGAACGGATCGTTGCTGTTTCTTAGCTTCTTCTAATACATATCCAACAATCGCACCAATTTCCGTTTGTCTATTCGCCCTTACATCTGCCAGCATAGATGATGTATTACGAGACGTTCTTTCACATACATGACGCACCATTTCCCATACCATTTCTTTTTCTTCTTCAACAAGAAAAACGACTTCCTGAAATACTTGTTCCATCATCCGATAAAAAAACGGGTTCTTAATCAACTCTCCGTTCTGGATTTGTAATAATGCTGTTAATGGATTGATGCATACATTAACTACTAACTTTTTGTGCATGACATCCTTCCAATCATCTTCTATTTGAATCGAAAAATGAGGAAAAGGAAAACAATTAAATATTTTTTCAAATTGTATAGACTGGCCATGCACGATTCCAAACTTCGTTACACCTATCCCTGTATGATAAACGGTATGTTTTTCTTCTTTTTTTGCACCATGCTCTACAATTCCAACCGCAATATTTTCATTCCCTATTTGCTGCATAGCATGCAGGTGCGACATTCCGTTTTGCAAAAAGATTAATGAGGATTCCCCTCGTACAAAAGGTAGTATATCAGTTATATGATATTGCTTAACAGCAATAAATATATAGTCTAGCTGCCGGTCTAGCATACTTTCTATTGGCAAAACAGGTGGGAATACCGTTTCGCTTTCCCCCTCCTTCATACAAGTTACACCCGTTATGTTCAATTCCTCAGCCTGTTTAACTGTCCTTGTAAACAACGTAACATCTTGCTTACTTTTTTGTAAATAAAATGCATACAATAGACCGATAGCTCCTGGTCCCACAACTCCGATTTTCATTTTCACACAAGGAACTCATATAATCACGATACATAAGTCCCTCTCCCTCCCCCTTTTTATCCCGCACACGCCTGATTGTTGCGGAATCATAATTAACTAAAGGTGAACAAATCCCACCGATTACAGTTTCACTTTATCTTTCTCCATTCCATTAACATAGTTTACAATTTCATTGCTCTTAAACAAACAAATGCAACCTCTTCTTTCAATATGTATATACTACCTATTAATATGCTTCTACTCTTAGTTTAGCAAATCCTTAAAAAAATAATA